>CAZFHZ010000042.1:16133-25165 GCA_964519015.1 uncultured Gemmatimonadota bacterium
CGATGGAGGCCTACTACATCGTCCTCTCCTTGAAGGAAGGAGAGGACCCCGAGTTCGTGCTCATGCTCCCCTTCACCCCCTCGGGGAAGGACAACATGGTGGCCTGGCTGGCTGTCCGCTGCGACCCAGCCCACTACGGCGAACTGCTCCTCTACAAGTTCTCCAAGCAGGAACTCACCTACGGACCGATGCAGATCGAGGCCCGGATCGACCAGGACCCGGTCATCAGCGAACAGCTCACCCTGTGGAGCCAACAGGGGAGCTCGGTCATCCGGGGGAACCTGCTGGTGATCCCGATCGGGGAGAGCCTGCTCTACGCCGAACCTCTCTATCTGCGGGCCGAGCGGAGCGACCTGCCCGAGTTGAAGCGGGTCATCCTCTCCTACGGGCCGCGGGTGGTCATGACCGAGACCTTAGAGCAGGGGCTACACGCCGTCCTGGGCGGCCGGGCGCCGGCCATGGAGCTGGGACCGGCCCCGAGCGGGGCGCCCGGGGTGGAGATCCGCACTCCCACCGGCACCGTGCGCCTGCCGGCCGAGCAGGCGGCCCGCGCCCTGCAGCTCTACGAGCAGGCCCAGGAGCACCTGAGGGCCGGCCGCTGGGCCGAGTACGGCCGCACCATGGAGCAACTGGGGGAGATGCTGCGCCAGCTCGACCGCGCCCTGAAGGGAGGTCCGGGAAGCGATCGCTGATCCCGGTCCGTCCCGCAGGCATGCTCGGGCAACGACAAGGGCCCGGGAGCTTCCGGCTCCCGGGCCCTTGTCAGTCAGTGTCGAAGGACGTCGGCAGCAGTGTGGCCGGCTTTTTCTTCAGACCCCGCCTATTCCTCTTTCGCGGAGCGCCTTGACGGCGGTCCGGACATCCTGGGCCCGGTCGGTGCGCGTCACCAGCACCCCGTCGGTGCTCACCACTACGGTCAGGCCCCGTACCCCGATGACGGCCACCGAGGTCCCTTCCCGGCCCGTGTCGTTGACCACCACGCACTCGTCGGTGTCCACCAGGACCGCTTCCCCGAAGGTGATGTTCCCCCGCTCGTCCGGTTCCCACGCCCGGCGCAGTGAGTCCCACGCTCCCAGGTCGTCCCATTCGAACGAGGCGGTCCCCATCCAGACCCGTCGCGCCCGTTCCATCAGGGCGTAGTCGATCGAGATCTCGGGCAGGGCTTCGAAGAGCTGCCGGACCGCCTCTTCATCCCCGCTGCGGAGCGCGGCGGTCAGCGGGGCCACGACCTGCTGGTGATCGGGGGCGGCCAGGGCGAGTTCCTCCAGGAAGTCCCGGGTCCGCCAGAAGAACATGCCGGAATTCCAGAGATGCTGGCCGGAGCGGAGGTACTTCGCGGCGGTCGCTCCATCCGGCTTCTCCCGGAAGGCGGCCACCCGGTGGATACCCGGCCGCGGCTCCTCCTTGCCCCGTTCGACGTAACCGTAGCCGGTCTCCGGCCGGGTGGGGGGAATCCCGATAACGGCCAGCCCGCCCAGCGCCTCCACCGCCTCCAGCACCTGCTGCAGGTCGCTGCGGAAGCGCTCGGCGGGATCGATCAGGTGGTCGGCCGGCAGCACCGCCAGGGTGGCGTTCAACACCTCGTCCCCCCGCTCGGCCAGCAGATGGGCGACGGCGAACACGAGCGCCCCCGCCGTGTTGCGCCGGGCCGGCTCGGCGATCACGTTGCCCGGCGGCACGCCCAGGTCGGCCTCCCGGATCGGCTCGAGCAAGGCCGGCCCGGTGACGATGAAAACATCCCCGGGGGGTATCAGCGGGTAGAGCCGATCGACCGCGTCCTGGAGCAGGGTGCGGCCGCCGCGGGCCAGCGGCAGGAGTTGCTTGGGCCGCCAGGAGCGCGAGAGGGGCCAGAACCGCTCCCCGATGCCCCCCGCCAGGATGAGCGCGATCCGCTTTCCATCCGACATCTCAACCTCCCGGTCACCCATCACGCGAAGGAGTCTGTCTCAGGTCTCCGCTTCGAACAGGACCCGCCCCACCGAGCGGCGGGCTGCGTGGAGCGGATTGGAGAGACGCGGGCGGAAGGAAGGGTCAGACTACCTCGGCTTCCCTCATGGCCTCGAGCATTAGATCCAGCGCCACCTGGTAGTGATACCGGTAGGCGATGACCATGCCCTGCAGCTCCTCCGCGGAGAGTTCCTTCTGCTTCTCACTGTGGAGTTCGCGCATCATGAGCATGAGCGTGGCCAGTCCCGAGGCCTGGACCATGATCGAGAGCATCGTCGCGTCCAGACTGACGCGATCCATCGTAACCCCCGTGCGTTACGGGCTGTGGACCTCCGTCCCGACGGCCTGTATACTCCGCCGTCATGGACAAGAAGAAGAACGCATCCAGTCTACAGGTGGAGGAACTCGTCCCTCTAGAGTTTTTTGACGGTTACTCCCCGGCCGAGATCCGCGAGTTCATCCCGTATCTCGAGGAGAGCTCGTACGCCCCGGGCAGCCCTATCGTGGAGGAGGACATCTCCCGAAAGGGGATCCAGCTCATCCTCGAGGGGGAAGTGCGGGTGGTGAAGTCGGTCTCGGAGGAGCATGCGGTCCAACTGGCCACCCTGCGCCGCGGGGACATCTTCGGTGAAGCCTCCATGTTCGATGATGGACCGCACACCAGCCGCGTCGAGGCGGTGGAGCCGACCCGCACCCTGGCCATCTCCCAGTCGACCTACCGGCGGATGCGCAAGGAAGCTCCCCACTTGGCTGAGAAGGTTGCCGGGCACGCCGCCTCGGTGTTGAGCAAACGCCTCAGGCAGGCCAACGAGGCCGTCCTGACCTACGCGGTCTGGAGCCGCAGCCTCCAGCAGCAGCTCCCCCCCTCCTACTGGCGCTGGTTCCCGTTGGGCACCGGCGACAGCCTGATGACCCGCGACCTGGACCACTCCGAGGAGTGAGTTCCTCCGGGCCGGAGGAGGTATGAGAAAAGGCCGGAGCGCCTCAGCGCCCCGGCCCTTCTCATGCCGTCGCGGGTATAGAGCCGGAGGCTCAGGCGAGCGGCGGGATGGTCGGGGGCGGAGTAACCGGCGGCGGGGTGGTCGCCGGAAGGTTCATTCTGCGGCCCATGAACTGCCGAAGCATCTGTCCGGGCTGCCAGCCCTGCCCTGGCATCATGCCCCTCATGCCGGTCCCGGCACCCTGACCCTGCCCGGTCATGGGCGGGATGTTGCGGCCCGGCCGCCGGTTCATCATCGGCTGGTTACGCCCGCCCTGGCGCCCGCCCATCAGGGCGCGGCCACCCATGCGCCCGCCCTGGCGCCCGCCCATCAGGGCGCGGCCACCCATGCGCTGACCCTGGCGCCCGCCCATCAGGGCGCGGCCACCCATGCGCCCACCCTGTCCGAAGCCCATCAGTCCGCTCCCGTTCCCGCGCAGAGCGGTCAGCTTCTGCCGCTGTTCGGGGGTCAGCACCTGGAGACAGGCCTCCTGGTTCCTGAGGGCGGTGATCTGCTGGGCGGTGCGCAGGTCTCCGACCTTCTTGATCGCGGCTTCCAGAGCCTTCAGGTCCCGATCGGGATTGACCCGCAGGCTGAGGACCTCGGCCTCGGCCTTGATCATCTCAGCCCGGGCCTTCTCGGCCGCCGTCTGGTGGTCCGTCCGGAGCTTCTCCAGACGGGTCACCTGCTCATCGCTTAGGCCGAGCCGGTCCTTCAGGCCGGCCAGGGGCTGAGCCAGGACCGACGTCTGGAGCCCGGCGACCATCAGAGCGCCCGCCAGCAGCGCGAACGTGGTACGCTTCATCGTTCTCCTCCTTAACCGTATCAGGGGTGCGCCGGGCACCCGTTCCGTTTCACTCACCCCTTAGACACCCCCGAGGGGCGCCCCCATACGTCGCGGACCGGGACCGGATCAGTAGGTGAACTCGCGGATATCGTAGACGGCCGTCCGCGGTCCCCCTCGTGCCCGGGGCCGTACGGCCGCCTCGATGCTCTTCCGCTGGGCCCGCATCCCCTCCCGGTCGAGCGGGTCGACCTCCTCGGTGGCGGCGAGCACCCCGTAGCGGGAACCGGGGAGAGCCACGAACTCGCTGAAGTAGACCAGGTCACGGGCTTCGAGCGGCAGCGCGGCCAGCAGCTCCGCGGTATCGCGCACATGCCCGGCGGCGAAGCGCCGCCCCCCCGCCCCGAGCAGGACGATCAGCGCCACCGACAGTCCCGCCTCCTTCATAGCTTCGACCGCGGTCCGCACGTCCCCGCTCTCCCCCGGCTTGCGCAGCCACGCCAGGAGCGGGTCGTGCCCCGATTCCAGCCCGACCGTGACCCGGCGCAGACCCCGCTCGCGCAGGCTCGTGAAGTCGGCCGCATCCCTGCGGGCGCCGGAGAACCCGTCCAGGAAGGCGTGCAGTCCGTCCAGGGAACCGCCGGCCAACCGCTCCCGGTAATGGTCGGTCACCACCTCGAGCAGCTTCAGTAGGTGGGGGACGGGCACCACCAGGGCGTTGGCGTCTCCCAGGAAGAGGCTGCGCCGCAGTCGGCTCCCCCGGCCCAGGAGGCGGTCCACCTCCCCCAGGTGGGCGCGCAGCTCCCCCGGCGTGCGGATGTGGAAGGGTATGTCCCGGTAGAAGGTGCAGAAGGTGCAGGTGTTGAAGGAGCAGCCGGTGGTGAGCTGGACGACCTGGGCCAGGTACTGGTCGGGGGGGAGGATGCCGACCGGTGTGTAGACCCGGGCGAAGTCGGCGGCGTCCGCCCGCAGAGCCTCCCCGTCCCGCGCGGCCAGCCGGAGGAGGGTCTCCTGCGCCTGCTCCGCGCCGCCTTCGGGCGGTGGTCCCTCCCCGGCCGAGGGGACCCAGCGCAGCTCAAGGGGTTCCCGGTCCGCCTGCTCGAAGATTGGGGCGAGGCGGCTGCGCAGTACCTCCCAGCGCGCGAAGGCCGCCTCAGGCTCCAGCCACTGCCGGCTCCTTCCCCCGGCCCCGTCCCGTCTCACCGCCAGGACGCGCCCGTTCAGACCCCAGCGCAGTGTCCACTCGCCGTCCACCACCCGCCAGGGGCGGCCCTCCAGGTCGGCCGCCACCACCAGGTCGGGACCGGCGCCGACGGTCAGGCTCCCCTCCCCCAGCCGCAGCGTCAAGGCGGAGGTATCCGCCCGCACGGCCCAGACCCAGTAGCCGATGGCCGGCCCCTACTTCTTGATGGTAACCGTTGCGATCTGGCTCAGGTTGAGCGGGATGCTCATCCCCTGGGCGCCGATGCTGCCGGCCAGCACGCCCTTCCCCTCGTACCGGAGCAGCCGCATCGTCCCCTTCTCCACCAGGAAGGTCCCGGTACCGTCCCCGGCCGCGTCCATGTCCATGGCCGTACCCATCTGCTCCCCACCGCCCACCAGGGTGGTCTTGCCCGCCTCGGCGACTTCCCAGGCCGGGATCCCGTCCATAACGGTCTCCCCCGTGCAGTGGTAACCGGCGGTGTTCCGGAAGCTCATCTGCATCCCACTCTGGTCGGCCGTGTACGTGCTCTCCCGCGTCCACTCCCGTCCGACGGCCATTCCCTCGGGGGGCAGGGTGAGGAAGAAGGACTGCAGGGTCTCCTTGAAGGCGTCCACTCCCCCCGTGTTCATGACGCCGGCGTTGCCCTCGAGCCCCGTGGCGCTGGTGATGAGCCCGCCCTCATCCAGCACGACCGTCGCGACCAGGCCGATGAGCGCCTTGGCGTTCATGTCCTCTTCGCCCCCGGTCGCCATCGGGGAGTCTACTTCAACCCGGGCATCCGTCACCGATACCTGGAAGGTCCGCGCCGCAGCCGCCGGCTCCACCTGGAAGGTGATCGTACTGGTGGTGGTAATGGTCATCCCGCCCATCCCGGGGATGTCCATGGTCATGCCCTGGACCTGGACGGCCTCGTAGGCGGTGGCGCTACCGGCCGGCCAGACATAGGGGCCGGCCGGGCCGGGCTTGCCACCGGCCATCCCGGAGGCGCAGCCGGCCAGCAGCACGGCCAGCAGCACTGGTGTGACAGCGATCGAACGACGCATGTAGGCAGCCTTTCTCATGGGATCCTGGCCGTCGTTCCTCGACGGCCGGCCCCGCTCGGCGGGGTCTTATCGGTGTACGGGATCTCCGGGGGGGGTGTTCACCGCTCCGGAGGGCCCCATTGACCGCAGGTCGGGCGACCACAATAATGGTGGTTTCAAAGCGATTCCTCAACCTCCTGGCGGTGCTCATGCGCGTTCGCTCACTCCCACTCCTGACGTCGCTCGTCCCCCTGGCCCTGCTGGCGGCCGCCTGCGCCGCCCCCCGGGTCACCGAGACGGTCCGGCACCTGACGCCGAATCTGTCCGAGGAGCGGATGCTCGACCTGCAGGTCGCCCTGATCCTGGGCGACAGTGCGACCCGGCGGCAAGCCCGCCGGGCCGACGACCTGGAGGGCTGGCTGGACGCCTGGTGGGCCCAGCGCGACCCCTCCCCCGGCACTCCGGAGAACGAGGCCCTGCTCGTCTACCGGGCGCGGGCGAAGTACCTGGTCACCAAGTTCCCCGGCACCCCCTTCGGGGAGTGGCCCCTGGTCTGGAACTACTTCCTGCTCTACGGCCCGGCCGACCAGCGGGGACCTGACTTCGTCCCCTGGATCCGCCCCGAGGAAGCGGAGCGTCAGCGCACCCCGTCGATGGTGCTGGGTTACCTGCGGGAGCGTCTCCAGTACGGTACCCCCGAACCCTTCCAGCTGATCATCGACAAAGACCGCCTGGTGAAGGACCCGGAACGGAAGATCCCCAAGGTCCCCCCCTCCCTCGACGGGGTGTGGGCGACCCTGGAGGATCCCGCCTCCTCGGTGATCGAACGCCGCCAGGCCCTCACCCGGCTCTCCTGGTACGAGCTCCCCATGGTGGCCGAGCGCCTGCTGGCAATCCCCGATTCACGCTGGACGGCCATGCCCGACGTGCAGCAGTCCGCCTTCACCCGCCTGGCCCGGCGGATGGCCTATCAGCATCCGATCGAGGAACTCCGGCGTCTGGCTGCCATGGGGGCGGCCGGGGCCGGTCCGGCCGGTCTGATGCGCCGCGCCGCCGCGCCGAGCTATTCCGCCATCCTCTTCCAGGCCGACCTGCAGGCGCTCAGCGACCGCCAGTGGTGGCTCCCCCGTAACCCCACCCGGGGGCCGCACCCCCGGTTGTGGACCGACCCCGAGGGGTTGCTGGCCGACCTGGCCCAGCAGTACCGGGACGACGACCGGATGACCGGCTGGGATTGGCGGGGCGACCTCAACCTGGCCATGGGAACCCCCGCCTTCCTCGACCAGCGCAACCGGCTGGCCCACTACCTCTGGGGGACCCCTGAGATCTACGGAATCGGCACCAGCATGCTCGGCTGGGTCGAGGCCGTCCGCCAGGAGGACCTGCTGGCCCGCTTTGTCCAGGACGTGGAACGGCGCGACCGGGAACAGCGAGCAGAGGCCGATGCCGCGGCCCAGACCCTCTCTCGGGCCCTGGGCTCAAGCGGCGGCGGGGGGAACCAGGTCACCGACTCCATGCTCGACCAGCTGCAGGTGCTCGCCCCCCCCAGCGTTTTCCGCGTCTCCCTGCCGGAGAACGCGCCCCACATCCGGCTGCAGATCGACGTAGTGGCCTTCCCCGCCGGGGGGGATTCGGTCGAGGTCCAGGCCTCCTTCGGGATCCCGGCCGATGACGTCTCCTTCCGGCAGACCGAGCAGGGGTGGGTGACCGACCTGAAGTGCAACCTGATCCTGGTTGACCGCCGGCTCCAGGTCCGCAAGGCCATGACCCGGCAGGAGGGGTACACGATCGGCGGCAGCGGACAGATCACCGGACTCAGCTTCCTGGACGTCTTCCGCTTCCAAGCCGCCCCGGGCAGCTACATCGCCTACCTCTCCGCGGAGGATCCGCGGACCGGCCGCCAGGGGGGTGTGCTGGTCAGCGTCGACCTCTCCGGCATGACCCGGGAAGGATTGCGGGTCTCCCCCATCCTGCTGGCGGCCGATATCTCGCCGGCCCGGGAGGTGGGCAAATTCACCCGCGGCGACCTGCAGATCCTCCCCATCCCCTCCCGCCAGGTCGAAGCGGGACGGGACCTGTGGTGCTACTTCGAACTCGACAACCTGGCTCGTTCCGACGTGGGGGACTACGACTGGGACGAGACCTACTACGTGATCCCGGACACGCGCGGCGAGGGAATCGTACGCATTCACACCGACGAGCAGCACACCAGCCTGCAGCCGCTGGCGCGCCGCAACATCGCCCTCGGACTGAGTGGGCTGGCCGCCACCTACACCGGACCGGTCTTCCTGGTGGTCCAGGCGGTGGATCAGGTCAGCGGCCGTCAGGCGATCGGCGCGACCCGGTTCACCCTGCTCCCACCGGTGGGTCCCCCTCCCCCCGGACCGGACCGGTAGCGGTCACCGAGCGGAAACGCCACAGCCGTGCCCCGGGGTCGCGCCAGGCCTCGGGGCTTAGACCGGCCTTGTGGGCCAGGTTGGTGAAGAAGGTCTCGGCATCCCACCCGGTCTCCACCGCCACCTCCGGCAGATAGAGGGCGCGCCGGCCCTGCAGGTCGAGCACCACCCCGTCCACCCCGGCCCGCCACTCCGCGATGTCCGCCAGGGGCTCGTGCGGGGTCAGGATGGAGACCGTGACCTCCACCTCCTCCAGTTCCGAAGCCGTCACCGGTGGGAAACGGGGATCCTCGAGGGCCGACTGCTGGGCCGCCTGCCAGGCCGCTTCCACCATAGGCAGCACCGGGTAGGGGAGTCCGATACAGCCGCGCAGCATTTCCCCCCGTCTCAGGGTGACGAAGATGCCGCACGGCTGGTCGAAGGGGGGGGTGCGCGGCAGGTCGCCGGGGGGTGGGGTGCGCCCCCGGGTCACGGCCGCTTCCAGAGCGCGGCGCACCACCGGCAGCAATCCGGCGGCGGCCTGCTCCCAGGTCGGGTCGATGGTCGGAGAAACGTCCATGCCCCGAGTCTGGCACCGCCGGTGCCGCCCGCGCAAGTCGCAGGGTGCTGCCGGTTGCCCTCCCCCCGCAGCCGGGACTAGTGTCCATCGCGATCGTCGCCGCGCCTTGCATCTGCTACCCTGTCGGCGCAACGAAATGA
>CAZFHZ010000043.1:0-24614 GCA_964519015.1 uncultured Gemmatimonadota bacterium
TCGCGATCCACCCTCGTCCGGCTTCTCGAGAGCGATGGCTGAGCATTGCCGGGCCTGTGAACGGGAACTGCCGCCGGGCGCCCGGTTCTGTCCGGCCTGCGGGGCCCCGGCCGGTGCCGGCCCGCTCCCCAGGCCCCCCGCCGTTTCCCCGGGTCGCCGGGGGAGGAGGACCGGCCGCTCCCGCCGGGGTCAGGCCAAGGAGCAGCTCATGGGCTGGCTCGGCCCCTATCGGACCCCGGTCATGGTGGCCCTCGGCCTGACGGTGCTCCTGCTGCTCTACATCGGGACCCAGGGGCGTTCCCGACCGCCGGCACTGGGGACGAACCTGCCCGGCCTGGCCGACCTCTCCCTGCGACTGCAGGACGCCCAGGCCCGACTACTCCAGGAACCGGACAATCCGGTGGTCATCGTGACTGCGGCCAACCTCTTCTTCGATACCGGGGATTACGGCCAGGCAGTGACGCTCTACCAGCGGGCGCTGGAGCTCGCGGGGGACGACCCCGAGGTCCGTACCGACCTGGGGACCGCGTTCAGCCGGCTCGGCCGTGATCCGGAGGCGATCGCCGAGTTCCTGGCGGTCGTGGAGAAGAACCCCGCCTTCACCACCGCGAAATTCAACCTGGGGGTCGTCTACACCCAGTTGAACGACACCCTGAACGCCCGGATGTGGTTCGAACGGACCATCCGGGACGACCCGGGCAGCCCGCTCTCCTTCCAGGCCCAGGCGCAGCTGGACTCGCTCGGGCGACGGTGAGACCGGTCTCGAGTCTCACTTTGTTGCTTTCCCTGCCCTGGACCGCTGCCTATATTTACTCGTCTTACTAACAGACCGAGTACCGATAACGAAGGACTGTCCGTCGATGCCCTGCGGGAAGAAGCGCAAGCGCAAGAAGATCGCCAAGCACAAGCGCAAGAAGCGGATGCGGGCGAACCGCCACAAGAAGAAGAACCGCTGAGGCCGACGACCGCCCGAGGCGGGGGAGCGACCATCACGCCGGCTGGCTCCATCCGGGTCAGCCGGCGTTCCTTGTCTGGCCAGAACGGTCTTGGCCGGCCTCCCTGGCTGTGATATCCTGCCGCCTCTAAGACGATCCCGGGACCGGACCGGTCCCGGGCGGGACACCAACCTCCGGTCCGGAGTCGCATGAGCCGAGATCTCTGCCGCAAGATCTGGAACCTCATCTACGAGGAGATCGAGGGCCAGCCCCCCGTCGGCAAGAAGAGCGGTGGGGGAGAGAAGACCTGCGTCGAATTGGGGCTCCTGGAACTGGGAGCCATGTACGGCGCCGCCATCGACCTGGCCGAAGGACATCCGGTCGGGCACGCCCAGCGGGTCGCCTACATCGCCCAGGAACTCGCGGTCTCCCTCAACCTGAGTCCCGACGAGATCGCCGATGTGACCTTCGCGGGGCTCTTCCACGACGTCGGCCTGCTGCGGATCACTTCCGATCTGAGCGAACAGATGGGCGATCCGGAGTCGGGTCTGCTCGTCGCCCATCCCCTCGGAGCGTTGGAAGACCTTGAACCGATGGTCCGCAAGGGAGGCATCCGTCGGGTCTCCGAGCTGCTGATCGCCCATACGTTAGAGGGCGCCAGCATCCTTCGGGATCTGGGCGCCCCGCAGGCGGTCGCCACCCTGGTGAAGGGGCACCACGAGCACTACGACGGACACGGCTATCCGTCCGGGCTGCGCGGGGAGGGAATCCCCCCCGCCTTGCGGGCCCTGACGGCGGGAGACTGCCTGGAGACCGCCATCTCCCGGGCGGGGGAGCGGGGACACACCCCGGAGTTCGTACGTAGTGAAGTGACCAAACTGGCCGGTGGATCACTCGACCCGGCCGTGGCCCGCAGCCTCGTCCAGACGGTCCAGAACGTGCGTTTCTGGGGGGTGTTCACCGGTGGTCAACTGGGTCGGAGTCTGGTCACCCGGCTCCCTCAGGAACGTCTCCCGGTGACCTATCTGGAAGCCGCCCGCTACATCCATCACCTGGTCGAGCTGATCGACAGCAAGTCCCCCTACCGACACCGCCACTCCTGGAACGTGGCCCGGCACACCTACCTGGTCGCCCTGGAGATGAGCCTGGCCGAGGACGTGGCGGCTTCATTGGGACTGGCCGGGTTGCTGCACGACGTGGGGAAGGCGGGGATCAGTAATCAGATCCTGGACAAACCCAAATGGCTGACCGGCCCGGAGTATGAACAGGCCAAGCGCCATCTCGACTACACGACCCGGATCCTGCGACAGGCCGGGGGGCTCTTCGATGATCTGCTGGACTGGATCGACCTCCATCACGAACGTCTCGACGGGTCGGGTTACCCCAACCGGCTCAAGGGGGACCAGCTGAGTCGCGAAGCCCGGGTGCTGGCCACCGCCGATGTCTACGACGCCCTGGTCTCCGACCGTCCCTACCGCAAGGGCCTGGAACCCACCGCCGCCGTCCGCTTCATGGAGGGGAAGGTCAACCGCTACTTCGACCCCGAGGTCCTGGCCGCCCTGGCCGCCGTGGTGGAGAACACTACTGCGAAGTGATTCAGACCAGCCAGATGTACCTAGATACACTACCGCCGAAAAACAGTTGACACCGATTCAACAGGTGCGCTAGCGTAGCGTCTTCGCGAAAGACCCCCGGTCCTGATGAAAGAGCACCGAATAGGGTCGGAACACCCAGGAGTGTCGGGTCTATGGATGTCACCAGGCGAGTCTACTTCGTGAGCGAGGTGGCCGAGATCCTCGGGGTGTCCAGCCAGACCGTCCTCAAGTACATCAAGGAAGGTCTGGTCCCCGGCATCCGGGTGGGGGGGCGCTACCTCATCATGAAGGACGAGTTCGAGACCTTCCTCCGTTCGGGCGGACGAGGATCGGAGTCGGCCCCAGTGGCCGGCCCCCGCGCCCAGGGAGGACGCTCCCCCTCCTGAAGTACCCGCTCGGGACCCCGCCCCGATCCAGCCTGCCCACTACGGGACCGGTCCGCTTCACGGTTGCCTGCGTCGCACTTGCTCTTATCTTGACACTCTGTTCGGAACCGGGTGCGTTTGCTGCCCCCTCCGATGACCTGCCAGAGAGCGCGTTTCCAAGGAGCCAGTCAGGATGAGTTCCGGGTCCGTCCAGGACACGCCCGGCCGCCCCCGGGCCGGCGAGGGTAAGATCGTCAACGATTTTTCCATCCTCGCGGCCACCCGGAACGGGTCGGGCAGCCAGACCAGCAACATCGTCATCATGAGGGCCCTGTTCGACCTGGGGATCCCGGTCAGCGGCAAGAACCTCTTCCCCTCCAACATCAAGGGACTCCCCACCTGGTTCACGGTGCGGGTGAGCGCGCAGGGCTGGCTGGGCCGCCGGGAGCCGGCCGAGATCTGTGCGGCCATGAACCCGGCGACGGCCGATGAGGACATGGCCCGAGTGCCGGCCGGTGGTGTGATCCTCTACCCGGACGACTGGGACATACCCCGGCGGGAAGATGTCACCTACTATGCGATGCCGGTCAAGGGACTGCTCAGTGGGCTGGACGTGGCAGCCACCCTGAAGCCCTACATCGCCAATATGATCTATGTGGGCTATCTGGCCGCAGTCCTGGGGATCGACCTGAAGGCGGTCCGCAACGCCATCCAGTCGCAGTTCCCGGGCAAGCAAGGTCCGATCGACCTGAACTTCGGCATGGTCGAGCAGGCGGCCGCCCATTTCCGGGAGCATGACCGCAAGCGCGACCGGTTCCATATCGAACCGATGGACGCCACGACCGGCAAGATCCTCATCGAAGGGAACGCGGCGGCCGGCCTCGGCTCGGTCTTCGCCGGCTACACCTTCATCGCCTGGTACCCCATCACCCCCTCCACCAGTGTGGTCGATGCGGCCCGCGAGTACTCCGACCGGTTCCGTCGGGGCGCCGACGGTAAACCCGATTTCGCCATCGTCCAGGCCGAGGACGAGTTGGCCGCCCTGGGGATGGTCATCGGCGCCGGCTGGGCGGGGGCTCGGGCGATGACGGCCACCTCCGGCCCCGGCATCAGTCTGATGGCCGAGTTCGCCGGACTGGCCTACTTCACCGAGGTCCCGGCCGTGGTCTGGGACATCCAGCGGATGGGGCCCTCCACCGGGATGCCCACCCGGACCAGCCAGGGGGACCTGCTGCTGACCTACTACCTGAGCCACGGCGACACCCGGCAGGTGGTCCTGCTCCCCGGGAGCATGAAGGAGATCTTCGAGTTCGCTTCGGTCGCCTTCGACCTGGCCGAGCGCCTCCAGACGATCGTGTTCGTGCTCAGCGACCTGGAGTTCGGTATGAACCTCTGGATGAGCGAGCCTTTCGACTACCCCGACCGGCCGGCCGACCGGGGGAAGGTGCTGACCGCCTCCGATCTGGAGCGGTTGGGGGGGGAGTGGGGCCGCTTCCGCGACCCCGACGGCGATGGGATCGGTTGGCGCACCCTCCCGGGGACCGACCACCCGAAAGCCGCCTACTTCACCCGCGGGAGCGGGCACAACCAGGATGCCCGGTACACCGAGCGGCCGGATGAGTGGGAGGCCAACCTGGCCCGTCTCCACCGCAAGTTCGAGACCGCCCGCACGCTGGTCCCCCGACCGGTCGTGGAGGACCGCCCGAGCCCGGTCGGCCTGATCCACTTCGGCTCCACTCACGATCCGGTGGTCGAGGCGCGGCACCTGCTGCGGCAGCAGGGGATCGAGACAGGTTCGCTCCGCCTGCGCGCCCTGCCCACCGAGGAGACGACGCGGGCCTTCCTGGAACGCTATGAGCGGGTCTATGTGGTCGAGAACAACTACGACGGCCAGCTGGCCGTCATCCTGCGCAGTGAGTACCCCGAGTACGCCACCCGCCTGCGCACCCTCGCCCACTGCGACGGACTGGCCCTGACGGCCGACTGGATCGTCAGGACGGTGCTGGAGAGGGAGGGAGCGTAACGATGGCGCGCGAGCCGAAATCGTCTCCGCGTGGGGCCAAGGTCAACCGGCTCGGCTTGGAGCGGGATGTCTACCGGGGGGGGGACTCGACCCTCTGCCCGGGGTGCGGGCACGACTCCATCAGCAACCGGATCATCGACGCCGCCTGGGACCTGGGGATCGATCCGACCGGGATGATGAAGTTCAGCGGGATCGGCTGCTCGAGCAAGACCCCCGCCTATTTCATGGGCACCTCGCACGGCTTCAACGGCGTGCACGGGCGCATGCCTGCGGTGGCCACCGGCGCCAAGATGGCCAACCGGAGCCTGCTGGCGATCGGCGTGTCGGGGGACGGCGACACCGGGAGCATCGGGATGGGGCAGTTCAAGCATCTGCTCCGCCGGAACGTGCAGATGGTCTATATCGTGGAGAACAACGGCGTCTATGGGCTCACCAAGGGGCAATTCTCGGCCACCTCCGACCCCGGACAGGTCAACAAGTACGCCGGCGGCCGCAACGAGTTCCCCACCCTCGATCCCTGCCTGGAGGCGCTGGTGGCCGACTGCGGTTTCGTGGCCCGCTGCTTCGCCGGCGACTCCCGCCAGGTCCGGGAGGTCCTGCGGGCCGCCATGCGCCACCGTGGGACCGCCCTGGTCGACATCATCAGTCCCTGTGTGACCTTCAACAACCGGGAGGACTCGACCAAGTCCTTCCCCTGGGGGAAAGAACACCAGGACCCGATCGGGGATTACACCTTCATCCCCGACTACGAGGAGATCACCGCCCAGGTGGACGAGCAGGGGATCACCCAGGTCCGCCTGCACGACGGCTCTTCCCTCCTGGTGAAGCACCTGGCGGCTGATTACGATCCGACCGACCGCCTGAGCGCCATCCGCATGCTCGAGAAGGCCAAGCGGGAGCAACTCCTGCTCACCGGCATCTTCTTCATCGATGAGAGCCGCCCTTCGCTGGCTGAATACGAGAAGCTCCCGGAGAAGCCACTGGCTCATCATACGGTGGAGGAGGTGCGTCCCCCGAAGGAGACGCTCGAGGACGTGATGCGGGAACTGATGCGGCAGGAGGTTGCCTGATCGGTCCCGACGACGCTTATTGTTACGTCCGGCCACGACCGGGCATACGCCCCGATAGCTCAGCTGGATAGAGCGCTGGCCTCCGGAGCCAGAGGTCACAGGTTCGAATCCTGTTCGGGGTACCAACACCAGCGGGGCGGTCGCAGCCGGCGGCCGCCCCGTCTGTCTTTCCACCGGCCACGTCATCCTTGCGGCCACTCCTTTCTCCTCCTGCTGCATCTGCGTAGACTAATGTGGCCTCTTCGCACGTCGGGTAGGTGAGGACGCGACATCACCTTGGAGACCCGGAAGCCGATCTATGGAACTGGAAGCGACCCTGCTCGAGCGTCTGCGACAAGGGGACCGGTCGGCGCTGGAGCACGTCTATCTGACTCAGAAGGACCGGCTGCTGACCCTGGCCCTCTGCCTGACCGCGGACCGTCCAATGGCCGAGGACTGCCTGCAGGAGGTCTTCGTCCGCCTGGCCGACGAGGGGATCGCCGGGCGTATCCGTGACGATCTGGGAGCCTACCTCTCCGCCTGCGTCCGCAACCTGGTCCGGGAACGCCTGCGCCGCCGGATGCGTCGGCGTCGACTGCTCCCGGACGCCGTCACTGCTCCCGATCCCACCGACACCCTGGACCGGCTCGCGGACCGTCAGGAGGTTGAGCGATTGCTCGAACTCCTGGGCCGGCTGCCCTTCGAACAGCGGGAGGTCGTCATCCTGCACCTGAAGGGCGGGCTAACCTTCCGGGCCATCGCCGGGATCCAGTCGACGTCGATCAACACCGTCCAGAGCCGCTACCGGTACGGGATCGAACGGCTGCGGAACCTGATGAACGAAGAGGTACTGCGATGAACAGCGTCGAGGATGTGGAACGGAGGCTCCAGGGGTTCATGGTTCAGACCACCTCCGAGCTCGACCAGCGGGTCCTGGATACGGCCGGTCGGGTGCTTGAGGGGAAGGATAGGATCCCTCGGTCCCGGCCCTGGCGCGTCTGGGTCCTGGCCGCTGCCGCCCTCGCAGGCCTGACCGTGCTGGGGATCCTGCCCCGGGGCGGACCTTCCGGCAACGTGGTCTGGGCCATGGTCATCCAGCAGGTGATGGAAGCCCGTGACTACATCTGCCGGACCCGATCCTGGTACGACCTGCGGGACAGCGACGACCAGGAGAGCGTGCGCTATGTGTCGGCCGAGTTTGGGATCCGGCAGGACATTTACGTACGAGGTGAACTCGGTCTCCGCGAGTACTTCCTGCCTGGTGAAGGGATACTGATGGTCGATCCGGACGGCCGGGACTGGGCTCGGATCCAACTCCGAGAGAGCGAGATCGAGGAACTGATGGCCGGGGCTGATGCCGCCCGGATGGTCGGCGACATCCGATCCGAGACCTATCGGGAACTGGGCCGCAAACGGATCGAAGGGACCTGGTGTGAAGGGATCGAGGTGGAGGATCCGGCCTTTATCAGCGCCTTCTTCGAAGAGGGGCATCTGCGGCTCTGGGTCGCGGTGGAGACCGGCTGGCCGATGCGCCTGGAGGGAGCCTGGCGGGCAGTTGGGCAGCGGGTCGTCTCGTTCGAGTTCACCGATTTCGAATGGAACGCGGAGCTGCCGCCGACGTTGTTCGAGCCCAGACTCCCCATGGACCGCGCACCGATGTTCGACCTTGGTATCCCGACCGTGGATGAACGGCATGCCATCGAGGGATTGCAGGTCTTCGCCGACGTCCTGCGAGGCCAGTACCCCGACCGTCCGGTCATCATGGATGCCTTGATGCAGTACTTCGACTACCGGCACCGTCATCCGGTCGGTCAACCGCAGCGTTGGCATGAGCTCGAGGAGCTGAATGCGGTCCGCAGCACCTTCGAGTTCATCCGCGGTCTGCAGGCGGCGGACTGTGAGGTGGTCTACCGCGGGGAGGATATCACACCTCTCGACTACGACCGGGTGCTGCTGCGCTGGCGGCTCCAGGACGGTAGCTATCGGGTGGTTTTCGGTGACCTGCGCACCGATACGGTCGATGCCGGACGGTTGGCCGAACTCGAGCGGGAACCCTAACCATCCGATTCCTCCGCTTGCATGACCGCCGGGCCTGAGGCACTATCCCCTCCGCGCACCGTCGACGCGCCCTCGGACGCCCGACCCCGGACGGGAGTGACAGGCCCATGATCCGAACCGCCCCTCACCAAATCCTCCGCTTCATCCCGGTCTTCCTGCTGTTGATCCCGGATACTCCTGCCCGGGCCCAGCAACAGGTGCTCTGGGAACAGAGTGTGGGACACCGTTTCGACCGGCTCCAGGTGGCCGGCGGTTCTCCAGTGGCGGTAGGGGAGGAGGGGGCGCTCTGTTTCGACCCGGCCACCGGACGCCAGCTCTGGCGCGCGGAGCGGGGGGGGGCGCGCGAACTGCTGGTCTTCGACGTGCCCGGGGTCCGGCAGGCGGTCCTGCTTTATCGCTCGGCCCGCGGGGTTTCCTCCCGTGGGGAGCCGGAGGGCGCCTCCTGGGCGGTCTACCTCTACGACTGTGCCACCGGTCAGGGCCTGTGGCGGACCGCCCCGGCGGAGGGGGATGCTCTTCTGGTCCTGCCCCGGCCGGGGTCGGACCGGCTGCTGGTGGCGGTCCGCGCCGCGGATGGGCGGGGAACCCTCTTCGCGCTGGCGCTGAAGGACGGCCGGCCGGTCTGGCAGACCTCCCTGGGGCCGATCGCCCCCCGTCCATACGGGACCGACCCCGACCCCTCGACCCTGCTCGTCTCCCTCGGAACTCGCCTCTTCCTGCTCGACCGCGGGGAGCATCCACCGGCCGCCAAGGCCCTGGCGGAAGGCACCGGTGAGCTGCAATGGCTGGCCTTCCTGGAAGGAGAGGAAGGAGAGCGGTCTGAGCTGCGGCTGGGTGTCTATTCCGACCGGCTCTACGCGCTCGGGCGGAAGTTCCATCGACTGAGCGAGCGGGACGGGACGGTCCTCTGGAGCCGTCCCGAACCTTGGGCAGCGGTGGGTTTCCGCGAAGACTGGTTCCTGCTGCGGCGCGGGGACGGGGAGCGCCTGCAGACCTTCCATGCCGAAGGAGGCCAGCCGGGCTGGTCGCGGGAACAGCGCCTGGTCGCCGGGGAGGGCTCGGCCGTGGTCTGGACGCCCGGTGGTGTGCTGGTCGGTGAGAGCGGCGGTCGTTCCACGCTCATCGACCCCGCCCGGGGCCGGGTACTCCGCGCCTGGGACCCCCGTTTCCGGATAACGGCCGGGCGGGAACTGGAATGGGCGTTGCCGGCCGGTGAGGGCCTGGTCTTCGTCCATGCGGCCGAGGATGCCACCCGGCTCTGGGGTACCCGGGCGGACGGGACCGACCTCTGGACCCTGGAACTGGGCGTCCTGCCGGGGATCGGGCGGGGTCCGGCCGCCTACGGTGACCACCCGCTGGTGGTCATCGGCGGCCAGTTGGGAGCACTGCCGGTCCTCTGGCTGGTCGCCGGCGGACCGGAGGGACCCCTCTTCACCGGGATCGATCTGGCGGCCGGTCGGGTGGCCCTGCAGCTGCCCATCGGAGCCACCAATCCGCTCTTCGCGGTGGATCCGGCCGCCCGCCGGCTCTTCTATGTCGATCCGCGCCGCATCCTGGTGGGTGCGGCGTACTGAGACGGGAGCCGACAAAGCGGGCGTTGCCGCTCCCATCCGGCCGGACCTATATTGCCCCATCCGGCGCAACCGCTTGATGCGCAAACGCTTACATGCACTGGGACGGTCCCATGCGGCTCTCCAAGGCCTTCATCCCCACCTTGAAGGAAACACCTTCCGACGCGGAGGTGGTCAGTCATCGCGTCATGCTCCGTGGGGGCATGGTGCGTCCCCTGGCCGCCGGGGTCTATTCCTACCTGCCGCTGCTCTGGCGGGCCCTGCTGAAGGCGCAGGCGATCATCCGGCAGGAGATGAACGCGATCGGGGGGCAGGAGTTCCATCTGCCGGCGCTCAATCCGCAGGACTTGTGGGACGAGACCGGTCGCAACGCCGACTTCGGTCCCGACGTCTTCCGGCTCGAGGACCGCAAGGGGCGTCCCTATCTGCTCGCCCCCACCCATGAGGAGGTGATGGGGGACATCGCCCGGGCCGAGATCCGTTCCTGGCGCGACCTGCCGCAGATCTGGTACCAGATCCAGACCAAGTTCCGGGACGAACCACGGCCCCGCTCCGGGGTGCTCCGTTCGCGCCAGTTCGTGATGAAGGACTCCTACAGCCTGGATGCTACGTGGGAGGGACTCGACCGCTCCTACGATCTGCATGCGCTGGCCTACCGGCGCATCTTCGCCCGCTGCGGGCTCACCTTCTTCGTGGCCGGTGCCTCCTCGGGGCTCATGGGGGGCACCCGTTCCCAGGAGTTCCTGGTGGAAGGAGCCGCCGGAGAGGACCAGGCGGTGGTGTGCGTGGCCTGCAGCTTTGCGGCCAAAGTTGAGTTCGGGCGGACCGCCTGGAAGGTCCCGCCGGGGGAACCGGCCCCCCTGGAGCAGGTCCACACCCCCGGGCAGCGCACCATCGAGGAGGTCTCGGCCTTCCTCAAGGTCGCCCCCGAGCGGCTGGTCAAGAGCCTGGTCTACATGACCGCCCAGGATGAACCGGTCCTGTTCCTGGTCCCGGGGAGCCACGACCTGAACGAGAGCAAGGCCGCCGCCGCCGTGGGCAGCCCGGTACGGGCCGCCGAGCCGGAGGAGGTGGAAGGCCTGATGGGAACCCCGACCGGCTTCGTCGGACCGGCCGGGGCACCCGAGGGACTGCGCGTGCTGGCCGACCTGTCCTTGGAAGGGTTCCGCGACGGCGCCACCGGCGCCAACCGGACCGATTACCACGTGGTGCACCTCGATCTGGAGCGGGACGCCCGGGTGGAGCGCTACCTCGACCTGCGCACGGCCCGGGAGGGTGAGCCCTGTCCGGACTGCGGACGGCCGGTGCGGGTCATCACGGCCATCGAGATGGGACACATCTTCAAGCTCGGCACCAAGTATGCCGAAGCGCTCGGGGCCACCTTCCAGGACGAGGGGGAAGAGGCCCGGCCCATCATCATGGGCTCCTACGGGATCGGCCTGGAGCGGATCGCGGCCGCGGCCATCGAGCAGAAGGCCGATGCGGACGGGTTCACCTGGCCCGCCTCGATCGCTCCCTTCGACGTCTACCTGCTCCCTGTCAACATGGGGGATGCGGCCCTCGTGGAGACGGCCGACCGGCTCTATGATGAGTTGCAGGGGGCCGGCCTGGAGGTCCTCCACGACGACCGGGACATCCGGGCGGGAGCCAAGTTCAAGGACGCCGACCTTTTGGGGATCCCATGGCGTATCAACATCGGGGGGCGCGGGCTCAGTCGCGGCGTGGTGGAGATGGTACGGCGGGCCGATCACCGGACCGAGGAGGTCCCGCTGGGCGAGGCTGTCACCCGGATCCGTGAGGCCATCGATGCGGAGATCGCCGGATATAACCGGAGGGCCGACGAGCTGTCGTGAGGCCGGGGGGTTCCGCCTCCTGTCGGCACTGCTGCTGCTCGGACTGCTCGCTCCGGTCGGAGCAGAGGCCCGGCAGGAGCCGCAACGACCGGGTGCCCCACCGGATCGGATCGCTCTGGTCCGGGTGCGGGAGCCCTCCCGCGCCCAGCGGGAGGCGATCGCCCGGCTCGGCCTGGAGACCGTGGCCGGCCCCTTCGACCGCCAGGTGACGCTCTTTCTGACCGCCGAGGAGCTGACGGCCGTCCGGGCCCTCGGCCTGGCCCCCGAGGTCATCGAAGCGGACGCGGAGGCTTTTTTCCAGAGCCGGCTGGACGCTTCCCTGGGCCCCGGGAGCATGGGGGGCTATTACACCCTGGCCGAGGCTGAGGCGGTCATGGACGCCCTGGCCACCGCCCATCCCGACATCGTGGGGGCCAAGTTCTCCCTGGGCACCTCCATCGAGGGGCGGGATGTCTGGGCCTTCCGCGTCTCCGACGACCCCGGCACGATTCACCCGGAGCGCCCCGCGGTCTATTACAACGCCCTCATCCATGCCCGTGAACCCGTAGGGATGATGATCCTCTTCAACTTCGTGGAGGACCTGGCCCGCAAGTGGGAGGCGGGGGACCCCGATGTGGCCTACCTGCTCGCCTCCCGCGAGCTCTGGTTCGTACCGGTCGTCAATCCCGACGGGTACTACTACAACGAGGTGATCACGGGGGGCGCCGGCGGCGGTATGTGGCGCAAGAACAAGCGGGACAACAACGGGGACGGACAGTTCACCTGGGGGGCCGACGGGGTCGATCTGAACCGGAACTGGGGCTTCCACTGGGGGGAGGACGACATCGGAAGCAGCCCCGATCCTCGGCGGGAGACCTACCGGGGGACCGCTCCCTTCAGCGAACCGGAGACACGGGCGGCCCGCGACGTGGTGCTGGCCCGGACCTTCCAGTTCGCCATCAACTACCACACCCACAGCAACGTCTACATCCACGCCTTCGGCTTCACCTCCGCCCTGCCGGCCCGCATCGATGAATACCGCGACTGGCTCGCCCGCATCTCGCGCTTCAACAACTTCCCCTACGGGACCGGCGAGCAGATGATCGGTTACTACACGAACGGAGACGCGGTCGACTGGCAGTACGGCGACCAGGACGTGCTGGCCATCGTCCCGGAGATCGGCAGTATCTGGGATTACTTCTGGGCGCCCACGGTGCGCATCCCCACCATCCTGCGGGAGCACCTGGGCCCCAACCACCTGACCGCCTGGCTGGCCGGCGGAGTGCTGCTGGTCGACGCCGAGCAGATCAGTGAGGTGAGCGGGAACGGGGACGGCTACGCCGACGCCGGGGAGACGCTCGACCTTCATCTTAAGTTGACCAACGCCGGGATCACTCAGGGAGTGAGTGGGGCCGTGGGCACCCTCACCCCGCTCGGCTCCGAGGTGACCGTGCAGACGGGGACGGTCACCCTGGGGGACTGGGGGGTTGGGGAGTCCCGCCTGATGAGCGAGCCCTTCCGTTTCCGGGTTGAGGCGACCCATTCCGGCCGCCGGCTGGAGTTCGCCCTGCGTATCCAGGCCGCCGGCGGGTATACCCGCACCGACACCATCGGGGTCTTCGCGGGTCAGCCGGTGGTGCTGCTGGCCGAGGACTGGGAGAACCGGGCAGCGGATGGTTCGGGAGTGGACTGGGAGGCCCAGCACGGCTGGTACCACCAGGGGGGGTTCCGGCGCTCGAACCGCTATCCCTATACCGGCAGCTACAGCGCCACCGATGCGCCCGGTGGGACGATCGCGGTCGACTACGGTGACCTGGCCCGGCTCGCCCCGGTGGACCTCTCCGGCTACCATGGAGCCCGGCTCCTCTTCCGCAGCCGGCGCCGGATCGGACCCGACAACATTGCCCTGGTGACGGTGGGGATCGATCCTTTCCCCTGGCCGGGCTCCGACGTACCCGAGGATCGCGCCCCGCTACCCTATTACACGACTGGGAATCTGGACGATTGGGAGCAGGTCGAGATCGACCTCACCCCCTACGTGGGCACGCCGCAGCTTTATTTGCGCTGGCTCAGTCTCTACGCGAGTTCCGACGTGGGCGCCGTGCAGGGGTGGAGTATCGACGACATCCGGCTGGAAGCGTGGACCAGCGCCCGGGGTGAGGCCGTCGAGGCTTCCGCCCGGATCGTGGTGGCCGGACCCTATCCCAACCCGACCGATCCGAAGTACCGCCCGGTCTGGATCGACCTCGACTTGAGCGAACTGGCGGCCGGGATGACGCCGGTCCGGATCGAGGTCTACGACGTGCGGGGACGCCGGGTGGTCACCCTGGTCGACGCCGCCCTGGAGACCCGGCACTGGGAGCACGCCTTCAGCTGGGATGGCACCGACACCTCCGGCCGTGATGTGGCCTCGGGGATCTACCTGCTGCGGGTGACCGCCGCCGGTAAGACGGTCGGGCGCAAGATCGTGGTGCTGCGTTAGTGTCCTGACTCAGGACACTAGTTCTCCTACTCCTGCCGCAGCGCCTCCACGGGATTCGTGCCCGCCGCCCGCCGGGCGGGGCGGAGGGTGGCCGCCACCGTCACCCCGAGCATGAGCAGGGCCACTCCGACGAAGGCAACCGGGTCGGTCGCCCCCACATCGAAGAGATAGGCACTGAAGAGTCCGGTTACCATCACCGCCAGCCCGAGCCCCACAACCACCCCGACCACCACCAGCTTGAGGCCGTCCCAGAGGATCAGGCGGAGTACCTGTCCCCGCAGCGCCCCCAGCGCTATCCGGATGCCGACCTCGCGGGTGCGCCGGGCCACATCGAAGGCGATAACCCCGTAGAGACCGGTGGTCCCCAGCAGCAGGGAGAGCAGTCCGAAGGCGGTCAGCATGGTGGCGATCGCCCGCGGGATGAAGATCATGAGTTCGAAGTGCTCAGGCACGGTGACCAGCGACATGACGGCGATGTGAGGGTCCAGCTCCCGGATGGTCTCCCGGACCGGTCGCAACAGGCCGGCCCCGTCCACCCGGCTGCGGACCAGCAGGGTGCTGAAGAAGAGGTTGTCCTGCTGGAAGGGGGTCCAGACATAGCTGCGCGGGTCCTCCCCCAGGGTGCGGTACTTGCCGGCTTCGGCCACCCCCACGATGAGCCGCGGGGGGCCGTCTTCACCATGCAGCCGGATCTGGTGGCCGATCGCGCTCTCCCCCGGCCAGAAACGCTCGGCGAAGGTCCGGTTCACGATGACCACCTGCTGGGAGGTGCGGTCGTCGCTGGGCAGGAAGGCCCGTCCCTCCAGGATGGCGGTGCCCATCGCCCGGAAGTAGTCCTCGTCGACGTTGCCGTAGTCGATCTCGGCCCCATCGGGGCCGACCGGCACCTCCGAGGAGATCGGGTAGACGTCGGTGGTGCTGATCCCGGCCCCCAGCGGGAGCCGGTCGGCCAGGGAGACGGCCTCGACTCCGGGCAGGGTCAGGAGGCGCTGCTTGAGCTGGTCGTTGAAGGCGATCGCCTTCGCCTCGTCGTAGCGATCCTCCGGGAGCATGAACATCGCCACGACCCCATCCCGGACGTCGAAGCCGGCATCGATCCGGCTGGCGTTACCCAGACTGCGCAGGAAGAGACCGGCACTGACCAGCAGGACGCTCGAAACGGCGACCTGGCCGACGACCAGGGCGCTGCGCAATCCGAACCGGCGGAGCCGGCCGGTCATGGTCCGCCCGGTTCCCTTGATGCTGTCCACCAGGTCGGGACGGGTCGCCTGCACGGCCGGCAGCAAGCCGAAGACCAGGCCGGTCACTACCGAGATACCGAGGGCGAAGAACAGGGTCGGCCCATCGAGCCCCAGCTTTAAGCTGATCGGGATCGGGATGGGAGGCTGGAAGGTCTCGATCAGCCGGATGATCCAGAGGGCGAGCAACAAGCCGGCCAGTCCGCCACCGCCGGCCAGCAGGGTGCTCTCGGTCATGAGCTGCCGGACCAGCCGCCAGCGCCCCGAACCGAGGGCCAGCCGGATGCCGATCTCCTTCTTCCGGGCCGAAGCCCGGGCCAGCAGCAGGTTGGCCAGGTTGGTGCAGGCGATGAGCAGGACCAATCCCACCATGAACAGCATGAAGATGGTGACCATCTTGATGGGACCGTCGACCAGGGGGAGGATGGAGACGTCCCGGGTCGAGAAGACTTTGGCACTCCGTTTCTCATTGGTGTCCGGATAGATCTCGGCCAGCCGCTCGGCCACCGACCGGATGGCGGTATCGGCCTGTTCGACGTTCACCCCCTCCTTGAGCCGGCCCATGATGAAGAGGGAGCGGCCGCCGCGGCTGTCCAGCCGCTCGCCCGATCCCATCAGGTCGGTCTCCTGGTGGATGGGGATCCAGTACTCATCGGTCAGGGGGTAGAGTCCGCGGAAGGTCCGCGGTGCCACCCCCACCACGGTGAAGGAGGAACTCCCCAGGGGGATGGTCCGGCCCACGATGCCGGGATCGCCGCCGAAGCGATTCTGCCAGGCCTGCCAACCCAGCACGACCACCGGCGAGGCACCCTCCTCGTCATCTGAGGGGAGCAGCAGCCGCCCGAACTCGGGCCGCAGTCCCAGCACCTGGAAATAGTCCCCGCCGACCATCTCCCCGAAGAGCAGCTCGCTCTCAGTCTCACCCTGGAGGGTCCCCAGGCTCATGTTGTAGACGAACATCCCGTCGAAGAGGTCGCGGGTCTCCTCCCGGTAGTCGAGGAAGTCGGGATAGCAGGAGGTGGCCCACTCCAGGTCCTCGTCCCCGGTGTAGATATGGACCAGCCGGTTCGGCTCGGAGACCGGCAGTCGGCGCAGGAAGAAGGCGCTGTAGATGCTGAAGATGGCCGTGTTGGCCCCGATCCCCAGGGCGAGCGAGAGGACGGCGACAGCCGTAAAGCCGGGATTGCGCCGCAGGGCGCGCAGTGCGTAGCGCAGGTCGTGCATGGGACCTCTCCCTCTCGGGTCGGTGTCGGCGATCGCCTCAGGGTCCCCACGCCCCCCGGCGGTGCTACGTTAGCGGCTGCTCCGGGGTTCCGTCCAGGGGGGACCCCTCTCGGGGGTGATACGGGTGGAACGCACTATTGTTTCCTGTACAATACTGTGAAACATACGTATGGTGGATCACGTATCAGACTACCGAATCGTCGATACCCACATCCTCGGGAGGTCCGGCGTGGACCGGGATGAGAAGGAAGAGAAGGGCACAGAGCGGATTCCGGAGGGCGGGGGCGGAGTGGAGGTGGCCGTCCGCAAGTTCCAGAAGGAGCTCAATGCCGGGACCGTCGCCCTGGTGCTGCTGGCGGCCATCGAACGGGCGGGGGAGCCCCAGTACGGCTACGATATCGCCCGCGGCCTGGAGACGGCCGGGGGGCAGGACGGCTCGATCGTCAAGCAGGGGACCCTCTACCCGGTCCTGCGGGCCCTGGAACGGACCGGGCTGCTGCAGAGCCGGATCGGGCCCTCCGACGCGGGCCCGCCCCGGCGCTACTATGAGATCACCCGCGACGGCCGGCGGACGCTGACCGAATGGCAGGAGCTCTGGCGACGTACTCGCGCATTCGTCGACACCGTGGTAGAGGGAGGCAGCCGTGTTCGCGAACATTGAGGCCTACCTGGAGGCGCTCCGCCGGGCCCTGACGGGGAGCGATCCCGCCCTCGTCCAGGACGCCCTCTTCGACGCCGAGGACCATCTGCGCAGTGAGCTGACCCGCCTCCCCGAGCCAGAACGGGAGGGAGCGCTGGATGGGATCGTGGAGCGTTACGGCAGCCCGGCCGAGATCGCGGAGGCCTACCGGGAGAACGAGGGACGCCTCGGGGATACCCTTCGTCCCGCGGCCCCGCCGGCGGGGCCCCGCACGACCTCCACCCTCGGTCCCTTCTTCGGGATCGTGGTGGACCCGTACGCCGATCTGGGGCTGTTCTACATGCTCCTCTCCCTGGTGACCGGGATCCTCTACTTCACCTGGACGGTGACCGGGGTCTCCCTTTCGGTCGGACTGATCATCCTGATCATCGGGGTCCCCTTCATGCTGCTCTTTTTGGCCGTCACCCGGGTGCTCTCCTATGTGGAGGGGCGCCTGGTGGAGGCACTGCTGGGAGTGCGCATGCCGCGCCGTCCCCGCTATGAGCCGGGCACCGAGGGCTGGCTGGGACGCGTCAAGTTCTGGCTTCGGGACGGCCGGACCTGGACCACCTTCCTTTACAACCTCCTCATGCTCCCGCTGGGTATCTTCTACTTCACGGTGGCGGTCACCCTGCTGGCCCTCTCCGTGGCCCTGGTGGCGGCGCCCTTCGTCGAAGGGATCCTGGGCTACCCGGTGATCCAGCTCAGTTGGTACGACACCTACTACCTGCCGGTCTGGGCCTACCCGCTCCTGGTGGCGGGGGGGATCCTCCTCGGGGTGCTGACCCTGCACCTGGCCCGCCTGGTGGGGCGCCTGCATGGGCAGCTGGCCAAGGCACTGCTGGTGGCTGGGGTCTGATCAGAGCCCGGCCGCCAGCCACCGGAGGTTGACCACCAGGAAACAGACCGCGAAGGCGATCCCCTGAATTTGAAAAACCGCTCAACCTTTCAGCCTCTCCTCTCGTTTATCTAGAGTAGAAGGGGGAGGGGACTTCATGGCCCGTTCGAAACCGGATCTCGTCAAGGGCACCCTCGATATGCTGATCCTGAAGACCCTGGCTCTTGAGCCGATGCACGGCTGGGGTATCACCCACCGGATCCAGCAGTTGTCGAAGGAGGTGCTCCAGGTCAACCAGGGTTCGCTCTATCCGGCCCTGCACCGGCTGATGAAGCAGGGCTGGATCCGGTCGGAGTGGCGCACAACCGATAACAACCGGCGGGCCCGCTACTACCTGTT
Source organism: uncultured Gemmatimonadota bacterium (assembly GCA_964519015.1). Classification (GTDB taxonomy): domain Bacteria; phylum Blakebacterota; class Blakebacteria; order Blakebacterales; family CAYUVJ01; genus CAZFHZ01. Next base: position 18,289 of record CAZFHZ010000043.1, read on the forward strand.
GACCCAGAGCGGAGAGAAGCAGCTTCGCGACGAGGTTGCGCACTGGATGACCCTGTCGGCCGCCGTGACCGGGATCGTCAGCGCGGCCCGACCCGAGTAAGGCAGGCGGAAACTCATGGATCGGATACACGGCCTGCTGCGCTGGGTCTCGACGCTATTCGTCCGACGTCGTTTCGAGACGGAACTGGCCGAGGAACTCGAGACGCACCTGGAGATGGCCACCGCCGAGAACATCCGCCGGGGGATGGAGCCGGTCGAGGCCCGCCGGGCCGCCCGCCGCGATCTCGGCGGAGTGGAACGGACCCGCGAGCAGGTACGGGAGAGCGGGCGGATACTGGGTTTGGAGAACCTGATCCGCGACCTCCGTGACGCTCTGCGTTCGCTGGCCCGGAGCCCGCTCTTCACGGTCAGCCTGGTGCTGACCCTGGGAATCGGGACCGGTTGTGTCATGGCCGTGCTGGGTCTGGCACAGACCGTTCTTCTCCGACCGCTGCCCTTTCCCGATGCCCATGAGCTCGTCTTCGCGGAGACCACCCTGGGCGGTCAGCCCGCCCGAGGATTCTCCTCAGCTCCCGACTACCTCGATTACCGCGATCAGTGCGAGGGCTTCGCAGCGCTGTCGGCAATCATGCCCTTTCCGGAAGCCGGTACGGTGACCGGGGGTACGGAACCTGAGCGGATCAGCGGCACGGCGGTCTCGCCCGAGTTTTTCACCACGCTGGGTATCCGGCCCCTTCACGGACGGGTCTTCTCGGCGGCCGAGGGGGCCGCCGACGCGCCCGAAGCCGTGATCATCAGTCATGCCTTCTGGAACCGATATTTCGCCGCCGACGTCGGGGCGGTAGGAAGCGTCCTGACCCTCGACGGGGTGGGGCGGACGATCGTCGGCGTCATGCCGCCGGAGTTCGAATTTCGATTCATCGACTTCATAGGCGAATTCGATTACTGGCGGCCGATGCGTCCCGATCGGGATGTCGCCGATCAGCGTGATCGCCACAACTGGTTCCTCATCGGGCGGATGGCCGACGGATCGACGCTGGCCGGAGTACAGGCCCAGGTCGATGTCATCTCGGCCCGTCTGGCCGAGTCCTACCCGGAGACGAACATCTACGATGGCCGGCCGATGGGTCTTCGACTGGTGGGTCTGCACGACTACTTCACCCGGGACTACCGGTCCGGGTTCCTCCTCCTGCTCGTGGCTACGGCCCTGCTCTTCCTGATCGCCAGCGCCAACGTCACCGGGCTGCTCCTCACCCGGGACCACTCCCGCCGGGAGGAACTGGCTGTGCGCCGTTCCCTGGGCGCCTCCCGGAGGCGTCTGCTTGCACATCTGTTCGCTGAGCGCATCCTGGCTGCCGTCGCCGCCGGCCTGCTCGGGGCTATCCTCATCCTCTGGTTGCAGCCCCTGATCTTGCGGTTCTATCCGATCGAGGTCCCCGGAACCGAGCTGTCGGGACTCTCACCGGCGATCGTGCTGGCCACCCTGGTCCTGGCGGTCCTGTCGACGCTCATAGCCGGATCCACCTCCGCCCTCCGATGGACGATGGACAGGCCCGTCACTGCGCTCATGACCGGTGGGCCGAGGATCACGGCCGGGCGGTCGGGATTCCGGCGCGGGTTGATCTTCGCCCAGATCGCCCTGACCGTCACCCTGCTGGTCGGATCGGGACTCCTGCTCCGGAGCCTGGTAGGTCTAATGCGGGTCGAGCTCGGATTCAACCCGGAGGGCGTACTGACCGCCGAGCTCGAACTGCCCGCTGTCCGATATCCGGATCCGGGCACCCGGGTCGCGTTCTACAACGAGGTGCTCGACCGGGTACGGTCCACACCGGGAGTCGAATCCGCCGCCATGATCAACCTGCTGCCGATCCGGGATCCGCGGAACTGGTTCCAGGTCTTCCCCGATGGGAATCCCAACGAGAGTCCGGAGATCCTCCTACGTTCGGTCTCACCCGAGTACTTCCGCACCCTGCAGATCCCGGTGCTCCAGGGACGTCCGATCCAGAGCGGGGACACCCGGGAGAATCCCCGATGCATCCTCAGCCGGTCCCTGGCCGATCGGCTCTTCCCCGACTCCGATCCCGTCGGCCGCCGGGTCTCCCTCGATTACTTCGGGCAGCCCCGCCTCATGGAAGTGGTCGGGATCGCCGGGGAGGTGCGGATCGAGGGGCTCACCGCCGGACCCGGAGCGGTTCTCTGGGCGGCCTATCCGGCGCTCCCCTATACCCGGATGACGATGGTGATCAGAACCTCCGGGGAGGCCTCGTCGGCCGTGACGGCACTCAACGAGGCGGCCTGGGAGCAGGACCGTGATATCCCCGTCACCCGGGTGGCGATGATGGAGGATCTGATCTCCGAATCGGTATCGGAACGGCGAACGACGACGATCATCCTGACCATCTATGCCATCATCCCGCTCTTTCTGGCCGCGGTCGGCCTGTATGGTCTGCTGGCCTTCATCGTCCGACAGCGTTTCCGCGAGATCGGGATCCGGGTGGCCCTGGGCGCGACTCCGGGGACGATCATCTCCCTGATCCTGCGGCCGGGATTGGGGCTGGTCGGTCTGGGTCTGCTGGCCGGCTTCAGTGGTGCGCTCGGTGCGACCCAGCTGATCCGGAATCAACTCTTCGGGGTGGGACCGACCGATCCGGTCACCTTCATCGCCGTGGGCGTGGGAGTGACGGTTGTCGCGCTGGCCGCCTGCCTGGTCCCGACCTGGCAGGCGTTGCGGGTAGATCCGAGCACCGCGCTGCGGGTGGAGTAAGCCGCCGACTCAGGACCCCGCTACCGGCCGCCCGAGGTCGGCCACTTGGAATCCTGTTGTCATTTATTATCATTAATGATAATATTATATGGTCATGAAAGGAGTCGAACCCGCCCCCGCGCCGATCGGCGCCCAGATCCGGGACCTCAGGAAGTCCCATCGCCTGACCCTGCAGGAACTGGCCGACGCGGTGGGTTCCAGCGCCCCGGCCATCCATCGTTACGAGAGCCTCTGGGAGGGTTATACGGTCCGCACCTTGCGGCGCATCGCCGAGGCCCTGGACGCCGAGCTCGAGGTCAGGCTGCGCCCCCGGGTCCGTGCTCATACCCCTGAGTCGCCGGGTGACCGACCGACGGAGCGGGACTTCCTGGAACGGATCCGCAACCTCTTCTGGGATGCGGACCTGACGGCAACCCACCTGGCCGGGAACGCCGTCTGGATCCTCACCCGCATCCTGAACGAAGGCAGCCTCCCCCAGGTGCGCAGTGCCCTCGCCTACTACGGCCCGGCCCCCTTCCGGGAGGTCCTGGGACGGAGAGACCTCTCGGCACGAGCCCGTTCGTTCCTGGCCGCTCTCCTGAAGGAGCAGACCTGATGCATCCCAAGGTCCTGAGCGCACGGGCGTGGAAGCTGGTCACCGCCCTCAGCAGCCGGAAGCTGCTGGAGGGGTGGACCCTCGGCGGCGGGACCGGTCTGGCCCTGCAGTTCGGTCATCGCTTCTCCGAGGATCTGGACTTCTTCCGCTTTCGACCGTCCGAACTGGACCACCTGCCGGGGCGCCTCTCCGATATCGCTCCGCTCGAGATCCTCGATCGAGACGCCGGAACCCTCCATGTCCGGGTCGGCGGCACCCGTCTCAGCTTCCTGGGACTCGAGGCGCCTCTGCTCTATCGCGGCCTCGACTACCGGGGCCTCACGGTCGGAGATGTCCGGGACATCGCCTCACTGAAGCTGGTCGCTCTGGGTGGGCGGGGGAGCCGGAAGGACTTCATCGATCTCTACTTCTACCTGAGGCAGACCCCCGGACTGGACCAGCTCTTCGAGCACCTGGAACGACGGGATCCGAGGATTGACTGGAACCGGTTCCACCTGCTCAAGAGCCTCACGTATTTCGAGGACGCCGAACTGGAGCCTATGCCGAAGATGCTCAAGAAGGTGGAATGGACCGAGGTGAAGCGCTTCTTCGAGGCGGTTGCGGTCCGCTACCTGTGACTGTTACCTCTGCTTCAACCTGCCGACAGCCGCCATAGGTCGGCCACAAGGAACGGAAAGATGGTTCGAGTCATTGGATCCAACTGCGGTTCGAATGGTCGGCCGGAGAAAGCGGAATAGGGCTGGGCGATCAAGTGGCGGGGAAGAGCGTCGCGATCTCCGAGCGCAGCGCGCCGATTACGGTCTGAAAGGAGGGTAATACCGGGACCAGCGGGCCGAGCCAATCATCCCACGTTCTCTCGACATAGGCGAGTATGCGCTCCTGGAAGAAGTCTTCCGGACCCTCGAAGGTTACATTCCGTAGGGAGCACTTCTCCCACAGGAGAGGCACGAAGTCAGAGATATCCATCTGATTCCGATATGCTCCCAGTATGCGCCAGAGGTCGTAGTAATCACGAGCGCGTGATCGGCTCCATCCCCGTTCCTCAAGTTGCTCCGCGTGCTGGAGGATGGCCCGGAGTTTCTCGGCAACGATTTCCTCCAACACATAGACTCGGACCTCCGCTTCGAGCGGCTCGCCGTATTCGTGGATGATCCTACGGGGAGGGGCAGGCTTGAGTATCTTCTCGTCTGCTGTGATCTCGATCATGACACGAGTCCGTGTCTGCCCCTGCCACGGGAAACGCGCACGGATCGTGAAGGCCTCCTGACCTCCCGGATGTGGGTCTTTCTCGGTGTAGCGCTCGCAAGCGAGCTCAACGAAAGTGTACTCGTCCAGCATCCTCGACGCGGTGTCGCAAGCTTCGCAGACGGCGTGCTCCATGTCACCGCCCGTGAGCATGCCCTCAAGCCCCGTGAAGTCCAGGTCCTCGGAGAAGCGATAGTCGCCGAAGTAACACTTCTTGAGTGCTGTGCCGCCCTTGAGGACGAGTGTCTCCCGGAGCGGTTCGATTTCCCCGATACCGGCCAGAATCCAGGACAGCAGATAGTCACGCTCGAGGGCCTCCCAGGGAATGCCGAGGCGCTTGCGGGCTTCCTGAAGGCGGGTGCGAAGCGGCTTCACAGCTTGGTTCTTCCCGGAAGATTCTCCTGGATCATCCATCGTGCGTTGCACGGTCCCTTGCGCGGGCCCGTGGGATCGAGCTTGCGGTAGCCCTTGATCGGGAGCGCGGCCAGCCGTTCGAGCTTCGAGAGATCGGCTCCTTGGTGTTCCAGCACCCAGCCCAGCCGCTTTGCGGTAGCCACATCGAGCTTCTCGGCGTACTCGGTTATCCGTTGTACGTCGAGGTCGGCGATACTCGCCGTGAACGCGTAGAGCACTTCGGCGAAGTCGCCACAGTACTGTGGTCTGGTGAGGCCGTCCAGTAACGTGCGCTCCGTATCGGTGATCGTCACCCGGGCTTCGCCGATCCATACCTTCTCCGTCCCGAAGTACCGCTCGGGCTTCACTTGGACGAACCGGTAGGTCATGTCCCCTACGAGGAGTCCTTGCTTATCCTTTTCGGGCCGAGGCCCCCGGTTTCGGGGAACAGACACATCGGTCGTCGTGAGTACGAACACCTTCCTCGGCAACTGTTCCGTCAGGCCGTGGTGGTGCAGTGCAGACCAGTGCGAGATGGCCGCCGGATTGACCAAGGCCATGGCGATCTCGTACTCATGGACGGGTATGACGCCAGGCACCGTGGATGAGAGTGCATAGAGACCCTTTCGCAAGCGGATCACCCACCCCGACTTGGCCAGGTGGTGAAGTGCCTGGCGAAGGTATCCTTCCGACAGACCGATGGACGGCGCCAGTTCCCGAGCGCGGGCGGACGTGAAGATGCGCTCTCCTTCGCTGGCCAGCTTCCTCACAAGCGCGATTCCTGTGCCGGTATGCATTAGATGTTCTCTGGAGATTGTTTGGTTGATTCTAACAGCTGCAGTATGCAATCTAACTTGAGAATCAATAGATAGAATACGGCAATTGTTCCTAAATATCAAACGATCTCCGGATAAAATCTAAATCATATTGCGGGTAACCGCTCCACCTGAAGGAAGGGGCGGCGCTTCTCGGTCAGGTCACGGATGTCCTCACGGATCAGTTGGCTGTGATTGGTCGTGGACCATCGCCGGTAGACTCTCTGCGCCTGACCCGTCCGGCGCGACTGCGACTCAGGTTGAACGTCGGCTCTTCGTGCGTTATCCTCGTCACCCCTTCCTAGTGCCTCCCTCAAACCTGCCCCCATGCCGCTGCCGTGGGCTATACCCCGAGGCGATTCGCCCGCAGCCCCCTCTATCGTCTGATGCTGGACCACTGGGATGCCTTCCTGGCGGAGTACGAGGAACGGTTCCAGCACCGGCACGGGGTTTTGAGGTCTGTTGCAGAACGGGTCGTTCCCCGCTTTCTGGACTGCGGGAATCCCATGAACGG
>CAZFHZ010000044.1:0-24365 GCA_964519015.1 uncultured Gemmatimonadota bacterium
TGCAGATTCCGGCCGTACGGGTCTACGACTCACAGGGAGTGCATCTCTTCGATATCGGCCGGGCGGGAAGCGGGCCGGGGGAGTTCCGGCAGCCCACCAGTCTGGCTATTGACACCGGGAACGGACGGCTCTTCGTCCGGGACGGCTCGGAAGGTCGGATCAACGTTTACGACCGTAACGGCGGATTCCTGGAGACCTGGCGACTGAACATCGGCATGCAGACCCATCGGCCGATGGTCCTGACCGATGAGGGCCGACTCTTCACGCCCTTGGTGGTGAACGATCCACGTCACGGCATGATCGGACGATGGGGCATGGTCGCGTGCGGACCGCATGGGACGACGGGCGACACACTCTGTCCCCCCGAACTGCCGTTCCGAGAGGCCGAACTGATGGCCGTGCGGAACGGCCGGATCAAGTCTTCCCGAGTGCCTTTTTCCCCTACTTATGCGTGGAGTATGAGCGGGAGCGGGGCGATGCTCGCGGGTGTCTCGGAGGACTATCGTCTACGTGTGCGCCATCCCGACGGCCGGACAACCATCATCGAGAAAGCCTGGCAACCTATTCCCGTTCTGCCCGAGGAGAAGGCCTGGCACCGCCGGGCGATTGTGGCGGACATGAACCGGTGGCTGCCGGACTGGGCCTGGAACGGTCCGCAGATCCCCGACCAGAAACCGGCCTTCAGCGACCTGGTATCCGACCGGAATGGCCGCATCTGGGTCGTCCGCCCCGGCCCCGGTGAGCGCCTGCCGGGTGGAGCCGACGACACCGACGATCCACAGGCGTACTTCATGAACCCGCTCTGGCGGGACACTCCGCTGGTGGACGTGTTTCTGGAGACGGGGGAGTACCTCGGCCGGGTAGAGGTTCCTAGGGGGATCGAGTGGTTCCTCCCGGTGCCTTGTATCGATGGTGACAGTGCGGTCGCCGCCGTGGAGGATGGGCAGGGCGTCTTGCGGGTGAAACGGTTCCGTCTTCAGGTCCCGGATAGATAGCCGGAACGGATCGCGACGGCGGCGGCGGCCGATTCCGGCTGAAGAGAGGGATGGATGAGCATGCTCGGACACAACCTCCGTTACGGTCTGCGACAGCTCAGGAAGGATCCCGGTTTCACCTTGACCGCGCTGCTCTGCCTCTCACTCGGGATCGGTGCCAACACCGCCGTCTTCAGCTTCCTCCAGGCCGTCTTGCTCGAGCGTTCACCCGTGGCCTCCCCCGAACAGTTGGTGCGGACCTTCCTGGGTGAAGAGGGGGGTGTCCCTTACGCCAATCTCTCCTACCCCGAATACCGGGATTTTCGGGAACATAGCCGCTGCTTCTCCGAGGTCATCTCCGAGACGCCCAAGCCGTTTAACCTGAGTGCAGGCGGCTCGAACGAACGGATCTGGGGCTCGGTGGTCTCGGGCAACTACTTCTCGGGATTGGGCGTGGCACCGATCCTGGGCCGGGGTTTTCTCCCCGAGGAGGACGCCACGCCCGGAACGCATCCGGTGGTGGTGATCGGCCACCGGCTCTGGCGGCGCCGGTTCGACGCCGATCCGGGGGTCGTCGGCCGCACTCTGCTGCTCAACGGTCATTCCTTCACGGTGGTGGGGGTGGCGCCGCAGGGCTGGTACGGCCCCAACCGGGGCCTGGAGCCTGAACTCTGGGCTCCGCTGGAGATGCGGCATGTGCTCATGCCCGGATCCTCGGTCGACCTGCGAGGCAATCACTGGATGCTTTTTACCATCGGCCGACTCCGGCCGGGAGCGAGCATCGAACAGGCCCGAGCCGAGCTGGAGGCGATTCTGGCAGGATTCGGGGAGCAGAACCCGGGCTATTACGAAGGACGGTACGTGCACTTGCTGTCGGAACGGGAGGCAGGCCTGCACCCGATGGTCCGGGGAGTGCTCTCGACTGGTCTCGGCCTGGTGTTCGGAGTGGTGGGAATCCTGCTGCTGCTCGCCTGTACCAATGTGGCCGGGCTGCTGCTCGCCCGCTCCACGTCCCGCCGGACCGAGATCGGAATCCGTATGTCCCTGGGAGCGCGTCGCGCTGACATCGTCAAACTGCTGATGACCGAGAGCCTGGTGCTATCTCTGCTGGCCGGCCTGATGGGCGTGGCGCTCGGCGTCGCGCTCGCCCGGCTCATCGAATCCCTCCAGGCGGTCGTAGATTTCCCCTTCGGATTCAGACCTTCCATCGATCCGGGAATGCTGATCTTCACGCTGGCGATCGCCCTGCTGTCAGGTCTTCTGTTCGGTCTCACCCCGGCTTGGCACGGCATGCGGACGGATCCGTCAGGCCTCCTGAAGGGGGCGGTCGCCAGCGGACCGGACCGGGTGTTCCGGTTGAGGAATCTCCTCGTCGTGGGTCAGGTCGCCCTCTCCATGGCGCTGCTGGCAACCGCCGGACTCACCCTCCAGAGCCTGCGCCACGCCCTGCGGGTCGATATCGGGTTCGAGCCGGATCACCAGCTGGTCGCGTCAATCGATCTAGACTTGCAGGGATACGACGAGCCCGCCGGCCGGCGGTTCATCGAGGACCTGCGCCGGCAGGTCGAGGCCCGGCCGGAGGTAGTGTCGGCCGGATTCAGCAATGTCCTCCCCTTGAGTTTCGCCGCCCAGCAGGTCGGCTTCCGGCCGGAGGGATATGAACCTCCCCCCGGTCGATCCGCGCCCAGCATCGAGTATAACGTCGTCGATCCGGGCTACTTCCGGGCCATGGGGATCCCCATCCTGCGGGGCCGGGGATTCTCCCCTGAAGATACGCGGGATTCGTCGCCGGTCATGGTCGTCAACGAAACCCTGGTACGGCAGTTCTGGCCCGGTGAGGATCCGATTGGCCGGCAGGCGCGGGTCGGCGGCAGATGGGTCCAGGTCATCGGGATCGCCAAGAACGGGAAGTACCTGACCCTGGGTGAAGCCTCCAAGCCGTGCCTCTACCTCGCGCTGACCCAGCACCATACAGGAGAACTCAACCTGCACGTCCGCACGGCCGGGCATCCCGGTGCTTTCCTGGAGAAGATCCGGGGACTCGTTGAAGATCTGGATCCGGCCCTGCCGGTCTATAATCTGATGACCATGAAGGAGCATCTGGTCTTCGCGCTCCTTCCGGCCCGGATAACCGCCGGCAGTATCGGTGCCTTCGCGGTCCTGGCGTTGCTGCTGGCCGGGACCGGCCTCTTCGGGGTCATCGCCTGTTCCGTTTCGCGGAGAGTCCGCGAGATCGGGATCCGGATGGCGGTGGGGGCGCGCCCGGTTGATATCGTGAAGCGGGTGGTCGGTGGGAGCTTCCTGTTGACCGGCATGGGATTGCTGGCCGGCAGCCTGATCGGACTCCTCCTGGGCCGTCTCATGGCCGCGATCCTGTACGATGTGGCACCGACCGATCCCGCGTCCTTCCTGGGTGCCTGGGTGGTCCTGTCAGCCACGGCCCTGCTGGCCGGAGCGCTGCCGGCGCTGCGGGCCACCAGGATCGATCCCGCCGAGATGCTGAGGAATCCGTGATCGGGACAGTCGGCTCATCCAATCTGTTCGACCGCGAGTGATGATCTATCTCTCGCAGAGTACTTCCGAACTACCCAGATGACGGCGGCCAGCAGAACGACCGTGCCCATGATCCCTTCGTCGGGATCGAAGAGGATACGGGAGGTGCCCGCGAAGATCCCCCGGGTTGAGCCGAACCCGAACATGGTGTAGTCGAGGGCGTTCCAGACACCGTGGAAGAGACTGGGTGGGATCAGGCTCCGTGACTGCAGGTAGACGTGACCGAAGAGAAATCCCAACAAGGAGATATTCAGCACGTAGACGAGCCGAATCGGCCAGTCCGTGTGCAGCACGAAGAGCGAAGTCGGGAAGTGCCAGACGCCGAACAGGACAGCGGACAGCAGCAGGGCCTTCAGGGAACCCAGCGACTCCATTCTGCGGATCAGGTATCCGCGGAACGCCAACTCCTCGGTCAGGCCGGCTCCCACGGTGGTGATCAGGGCCCCGAGGATCAATACACCCAGTAGGGCGGGGAGGGTTATCCCGATTTGCTGCGGATCAGCAGGATGGGGGACCGTAGAAAGCGGCTCAACTCTCAGCAGACCGAGTCCCAGATCGCACAAGAAAACCACGACCATGATGACGAGGGGGAACAGGATCCCCGCAACGGCCTGTTTTCGGCCGCAGAGTCGGAATCCGAGGTCGGCGATCCGTTCCCGGTGGAAGTACTTCTGAAAAAGGACGGCAATCGCGCCGATCGGCAAAACCGCGAGGGAGACTCGGGCGGGTTCCCCGGTAGCGGCCCCCAGGGTGACCAGTACCAACACGATGGCATAGAATATGACGCTGATCACGAATCTGATGATATCGGCAACGGTGGTAACCCTCCATCGTTATTTGGCCCCGATGCTGGGGGCTCGGGCATCGGCTTGTCAACGGCACCCGGCGGGAGGATAAGAGGGATCGGTGAGGCGGGTTTGCGGTGGCCGGCGTCCCCCCCCGGGACGATAATGCACACCGCAGTGACATCCAGGAACCCTGCAACGGACGGGTGACCGACATGCCGGACGGGATCTACCTCGACAACGCCGCCACGACCTTCCCCAAGCCGAAGTCGGTCTACGACTTCATGAACGATTTCTACCGGAAGCACGGCATCAATCCCGGCCGTTCCGGGTACGATGCCGCACTGGAGACCGAGGAAGTCGTCTCGGGGACCCGCCGGAAACTGACCGAGTTCTTCAACGGCACCGACCACGACCACCTGACCTTCAGCTACAACGCCAGCGACTCGCTCAACCAGATCATCACCGGGGTGGTGCGCCGCGGTGACCACGTGATCACCTCCACGGTCGAGCACAACTCGGTCCTGCGCCCCCTCTTCCATCTGGAGCAGGACGGGGTGATCGAGGTCACCCGCGTGCCCAACGACGGGGCCGGCTACGTCGATCCCGACGATTTCAAGAAAGCCTTCCGGAAGAACACCCGCCTGGTGATCCTCAACCATGCCTCCAACGTCTTCGGCACCGTGCAGCCGGTCGGCGAGGTGGGCGCCCTCTGCCGCCAGGCCGGCATCACCTTCTCGGTGGATGTCAGCCAGTCGGCCGGTGCGGTCCCCGTCGATGTACAGGCCATGAACATCGACCTGCTCGCCTTCACCGGGCACAAGTCGCTGATGGGACCCACCGGTATCGGCGGGATTTACACTTGGCCGGGTACCGAGATCCGCTCCAGCCGCCAGGGGGGGACGGGGGTGCGCTCCGCCCAGCGGACCCACCTGGAGGAGTTCCCCTTCCGCCTGGAGTGCGGCACCCTGAACGTGATGGGGGTGGCCGGGCTCTTCGCCGGCCAGAAGTGGATCGCCGAGGAGGGCCTGGAGAACATCCACCACCGCGAGATGGACCTTTGGGTCCGGCTGCGCGACGGATTGCGGGCGATCGAAGGGGTGATCACCTACTGCGACGACGACCCGGCCCGGCACACCGCTGTATTGAGCACCAACGTGGAGGGGTGGGAGGCGGGGGATGTGGGGACCCTGCTGGATGTGGACTACAACATCCAGACCCGCACCGGCCTGCAGTGCGCCCCGCTGGTCCACGAGACGATCGGCACCGCCGAAGGGAAGGGGACGGTCCGCTTCTCGATCGGGGCCTTCAACACCCCCGACCACATCGAGCAGGCGATCGCGGCGATGACCGAGATCGCCGCCATGCGGCGCTGAGGGCGGGCGCCCTCAGCGATAGCGCAGTTTGAGGTAGAGCGTCACGGAGAGCACCGTGATCCCGACGCTGTTGGCGGCGACCAGCGGGAGCGAGGCCAGGTGGAGGCCGTAGGCCAGCCAGAGCAGGCAGCCCGTGACCGCCATGAGCAGGGTCCAGAAGGAGAGGTCCTGCGTCGAGCGGGTCCGCCACGACTTGACCATCTGCGGCACGCCCGCCGCGGTGGCCAGCAGCGCCGCCGCCAGCCCCACCACCGTCCAGAAATCGATCCTCATATGCACTCCGCTTCCCAGGTAGGTCTCCGGGCCGATAATCTAGTGTATGCCCGGTCGCCGGGCCATGGGTGCCCTCGGACCGGTCCGGTCCGGGAGCCGGGCAAGGAGCGCGTGTGGACAGCGTGAGATGCGGCATCGACAACTACGGGCTCTTCCCGCTCGGACTCGACCCCCTCGCGACGCTCGAGTGGGCGCAGGAGCGCGGGGCCGACGGCGTGCAGTTCTCCGGGCTCGATCCGGCGCATCCGGCGGCGCTCGACGATGGTTACCTGGATTCGCTGCGCGGCCTCAGTGAAGATGCCGGTCTCTACCTGGAATGGGGAGGGGCGGCCCATATTCCGCGCGAGATGACCACCTGGGCCACCCGCGACCTGTTCGCGGTCAACCGGCGCGCGGCCGCCCAGGCGATGCGGCTGGGGGCCCGCGTCGTGCGCTCCTGCTCGGGGGGGCTCATGCGCTGGGAGGGATCCAATCCGAATACCGCGACCCTGCTGGGCGAGACCGCCGCCTGCCTGCTCGCGCAGCGTTCCATGCTGCGCGACCACGGTGTGGTGCTGGGCCTGGAGACCCATTTCGAGTTCACCACCTTCGAATTGCTCGAGCTCTTCGACCGCTGCGAGGCCGAACCGGGGGATTGGCTGGGGGTCTGCCTGGATACCATGAACCTGCTCACCTTGCTGGAGGACCCGCTGGCCGCCACCGCCCGCATCCTCCCCTGGACGGTCGCCACCCACGTCAAGGACGGGGCGATCCGTCGCGTCCCCGGGGGCCTGGAGAGCTACCCGACCGCGGTCGGGGAAGGGGTGGTCGACCTGGCCGGGATCGTGCGACGGGTGGCCTCCCTGCCCGGTGGGATCAACCTCTCGGTCGAGGACCACGGCGGCTCCTTCTTCATCCCGGTCGACGATCCTGCCTTCCGGGCCCGCTTCCCCGACCTGAGCGGGGAGGAATGGGCTTCGCTGCTCCGGCTGGCCGACCGCACCGGGGAGCGGATGGCGGCCGGCGGCTGCCGGCCCACTCCGCGCGAGGAGTGGCCGGCCCTCTGTGAGGCGCGTCTGGCCGGCGACCTGGAACGGCTCAAGACCCTGGTGGCCGGGCTCGTCGGCCCGGGGGGCGAGGAGGTCTGAGGGGGTGCCGACCTTCGCTTTCCGCAACTCCTCCGAACTGCTCGCCCGGGCCTGGGAACTGGGTGTACGCATCCCCTTCCAGGAGGATCCCGCCCCCCTGCTCGAGCCCCTTCGCCTGGCCGGCGGGGGATTGATCCCCAACCGCTTTGCCGTTCAGCCCATGGAGGGCTTCGACGGTTCGACCAACGGGGCGCCCGAGGAGCTGGCCTTCCGCCGGTACGACCGGTACGCGGCGGGGGGGAGCGGATTGATCTGGTTCGAGGCCACCAGCGTGGTGCCTGAAGGGCGCTCCAATCCGCGGCAGCTCTGGCTCCACCGGGGGAGCCGGGGCCGTTTCGCCCGCCTGGTCGAGCACACCCGGGCGAGTGCCCGCACCCGGTTCGGACCCGCCCATGAACCCTTCCTGGTGCTTCAGCTGACGCATTCGGGGCGGTTCAGCCGCCCCGACGGAGAGCCCGCCCCGCAGGTCGGAGCCGCCAATCCCCACCTCGACGGCCGGCTCCCGCCGGTCCGGGTGCTCGGCGACGATGAGCTCGAAGACCTCCTGGAGCGCTACCTCAAAGCGGCCCGGCTGGCCGCCGTGACCGGCTTCGACGCCGTGGACATCAAGGCCTGCCACGGCTACCTGGTGGCCGACCTGCTGGCCGCGGCCACCCGCGAGGGGAGCCGCTTCGGGGGACCCGCCCTGGAGGAGCGCGCCCGCTTCCTGCTCGAGGTCATCCGGCGGATCCGCGCCGAAGTGCCCGGACTGGCCGTGGCGGTCCGTCTCGGTGTGCATGACGGTATCCCCCGTCCTTGGGGCTTCGGAGTCAGCGAGGGGGAGGCGGCCGGGATCGACCTGGCCGAACCGCTCCAGTTGGTGGGGCTCCTGCGCCAGGCGGGGTGTGAGCTGCTCAACGTGACCGCCGGCATCTCCCATCACAATCCCTGGATCGGCCGGCCCTACGAACGGGCCGCCGCCGGGACCCCCGATCCGCCGGAACACCCGCTGACCGGGGTGGGCCGGCTGCTCGAGCTGACCGCTCGGGTGCAGCAGACCCAGCCTGACCTGCCGGTGGTCGGCACCGGGTACTCCTGGCTGCGTTCCTGGATCCCGAACGTGGGGGCCGCCGTGGTCGCCCGGGGCGAAGCCGCCCTGATCGGTCTGGGGCGGGGGGCCTTCGCCTATCCCGATCTTCCCCTCGACGTCCTGGATACGGGGCGGGTGGTGCCCCGGAAGGTGTGCGTGGCCTGTTCCCGCTGCACCGAGCTGATGCGCGCCGACCGGTTCACCGGGTGCGCGGTGCACGACCGCGAGCTCTACTGGTCGGAGTACCTGCGAATGCGTGAGGAGCAGGGAACATGAGCGGGGCCTGGATCGAGGTGGGGGGGCACCGGCTGCCGCTGCGGACCGTTGAGGTCCTGGTGGTCGGCAGCGGGGCGGCCGGCCTGGCCACCGCGGTCCACCTCCACCGGCTGGGTCGGACTCAGGTGACGGTGATGACCGAGCGCCGGGGTGGGGGGGCCTCGCACAACGCCGGATCGGACAAGCAGACCTACTACAAACAGGGGCTCTCCGCGGGAACGCCCGATGACCCGCTCCAGATGGCCCGCGACCTGGCCGCCGGCGGCTGCATGCACGGCGACATTGCCCTGGTCGAGGCGACCGGCTCCGCCCGCGCCTTCTTCCAGCTGGTCGAACTCGGCGTCGGGTTCCCGCACGACCGCTGGGGGGGATGGCCGGGCTACCGGACCGACCACGATCCGGCCGGCCGGGCCACTTCGGCCGGGCCGCGCACCTCCCGGCTGATGGTGGAGGCGCTCGAGGGGGAGGTGACCCGCCGGGGGATCAGGGTGCTGGACGGGCACACCCTCTTCGCGCTGTTGACCGAAGGGCTGGGGGCCACCCGGCGGGTGACGGGTGCGCTCGCGCTCGACCGGGCCAGACTCGGCGAGCCCGACCATGGGCTGGTCGTGCTCCTTTCCCCGCAGGTGGTCCTGGCCACCGGCGGGCCGGGGGGGATGTACGACGGATCGGTCTACCCCGAGGAGCAGCTCGGCGGACTGGGACCCGCGCTGGAAGCGGGGGCGGGAGCGCAGAACCTGACCGAGTCGCAGTTTGGGCTCGGCTCGGTCCGTTTTCGCTGGAACGTCTCCGGTTCCTACCAGCAGGTGATCCCACGCTACGTCTCGACCGGTCCGGAGGGCGGCGGGGAGAGGGAGTTCCTCAACGACGCCTTCCCCGACCTGGCGACCCTGGCCGGGGCGGTCTTCCGCAAGGGTTACCAGTGGCCCTTCGATGCCCGGCGGGTGCGCGACTACGGCTCCTCCCTGATCGACCTGCTGGTCGGACGCGAGCGCGAAGAACTCGGCCGGCGGGTCTTCCTCGACTACCGCCGCGATCCGCAGGGGGACCAGCGGCTCGGGGCCTTCCGCCTCGAAGTACTCGATGAGGAGGCGCGCGGCTACCTGGAGCGCTCCGGTGCCACCGGGGCCACTCCGCTGGAGCGACTGCGGGCCCTGAATGAACCGGCCGTGGCGCTCTACCGCGAGAACGGCATCGACCTGGCCCGCGAGCCGCTCGAGATCGCGGTCTGCGCCCAGCACTGCAACGGTGGCCTGATCGGGGACCTGTGGTGGCGAAGCGACCTGGCCGGGCTTTACCCGGTGGGGGAGGTCAACGGCAGCCACGGGGTACGCCGTCCGGGGGGCGCTTCCCTCAACGCGGGACAGGTGGGGGCGTTGCGGGCGGCCACCTGGATCGCCGCCCGCGGGGTGGGGGAGTGGCCGGTGGGGGAACCGGCGGCCCCCGTCCGTGAACAGATCGCCGTCTGGATCGAACGCCTGGAGCGGATGCTCGCCACCGGGAGGGAGGATCACCGGGCCGCCCGCCGCGAACTGCAGCGGCGGATGAGCCGGGCCGGCGCCCACCTGCGCGAGGCCGGACGGGTCTGTCCGGCGCTCGAGGAGGCCTGGGCCCAGTTCGCCCGGCTCGAGGCGGGCCTGCATGTCTCCTCGCCGGCCGAGCTGCCGGAGGCGCTGCACACCCGTGACCTCTGCCTGACCCACGCCGTCTACCTGGAGGCGCTGGCCGCCTACCTGGAGGCGGGGGGAGGGAGTCGCGGGTCCTTCCTGGTGACCGGGGGAGCCGGAGACCCGTCCGCTCCGGCTGACCAGGCGGCCTGGCCGTTCCAGGAGAACCCTCCCGACGCCTTCGTGGACCAACACATCCTGGAACTGCACTATGAAGGCGCGGGGCGGGTACGGAAGGAGTGGGTCCCGGTGCGCCCGATCCCGGAGGAGCAGGCCTGGTTCGAGACGCTCTGGAAGGCCTTCCGCGACGATGAGGTGATCCGTTGAGCCTGACACCGAGGAGGGAGAGGATGAACGAGCGACCGGTGGCCCTGGTGACCGGTGCCAGCCGGGGGATCGGGCGCGCGGTCTCCCTCGGGCTGGCCGCCGGGGGGTGGGCTGTGGCCGGCCTGGCCCGGGGCCTGGAGGGGCTCACCGCGCTGGGCGGGGAACTGGCGGCCAGTGAGGCCGGCTTCCTCCCGCTGGCTGCGGACATCTCCGACCGGAGCCGTCACCAGGGACTGATCGAGGCCGTCTTCGAGCGCTTCGGACGGCTCGATCTGCTGGTCAACAACGCCGGGGTGGCCCCCCTGGAGCGGCGCGACCTGCTCGAGATGACCCCCGAGAGCTGGACGCGGGTGCTGGCCATCGACCTGGAGGGGCCCTTCTTCCTCACCCGGACGGCGGCCGGCCGGATGCTCACCCTCCCCCGACCCGAGGGCGGGGTGCGCGGGCGCATCGTCTTCATCACCTCCATCTCGGCCGAGGTCTCCTCCCTGCGGCGGGCCGAGTACTGCGTGGCCAAGGCGGGGCTGAGTATGGCCGCCCGGCTCTTCGCCGACCGGCTCCTCCCCGAGGGGGTGCTCGTGCACGAGGTGCGCCCCGGCATCATCGACACGGAGATGACCGCCCCGGTGCGGGCCGACTACCAGCGGCTGGCCGACCGGGGGGACATCCCGATCGGCCGCCTGGGCACCCCGGAGGAGGTGGCCCGGGTGGTCGTGAGCATCGCCCGGGGGGATCTCGACTACGCCGCCGGATCGGTCATCGAGGTCAGCGGCGGCCTGGGCATCCGTCGGCTCTGACCGGCGAGGGGGGAAGGAAGGGCCATGGAGCGGAGTGAACGGATCTTCGCGCAGTTGAAGGAGCAGCGACTGATCGCCCTGCTCGCACCGCGGGATCCCCAGGAGTGCCTGGCGGCCTGGCGGGCCCTGGAGCCCCTCGGAGTGGTACTCGAAGTGGCCCTGCGCACCCCGGCGGCCCTCGAGGGGATCCGGCGGACCTGCCGCGAACACCCCCAGGCGCTCCTGCTGGCCGGCACCGTAATGACCGCCCGTCAGGCCGAGACGGCCATCGAAGCGGGGGCGGCCGGGATCGTCTCGGCCGACTACCTGCCCGAGGTGGTGGACCGCTGCTGCGAGCGGGACGTGCTCTGCCTGCCCGGCGGGCTGGGGGATGCCGGCAAGCAGCTCGCCCGGAAGGCGACCGCCTACGGCCTGAGCCTGGAGGAACTGCTGGCCCAGCGGCCGTGGCAGTGGGGCTACAAGCTCTTCCCCGCCTTCGCGGGCGAGGTCTGCAACTCGGGCTACGCGCCGGCCTGGCGCGGCCCTTACCCGGGCCTGACGGTGGTCCACACCGGGGGGGTCACGCTCCAGACCCTGCCCGAGGCGGTGCGCCGGGACCCGGAGGGGATCTTCTGCGCCTCCGCGCTGAGCCGTCACCTCGACCGGCCCGAGTGGCTGGCCGAAGAGGTCGCGCGGTGGAAGCGAGTGCTGGGGAGTGGGGCCTCGCGGACCGTGAGGGCGGTCTCCCCCGCTCCGGAACGGTCCCCGTCGCCCGGCCGCCCACCCCGGGTGGTGACTTTCGGAGAGCTCATGCTGCGGCTCAGCCCGCCGGCCGGGACCCGCCTTCCGGATGGGGAGCACCTCGAGGCCTGCTTCGGCGGGGCGGAGGCCAACGTGGCCGTCTCGCTGGCCCGGTTCGGCTGCGCGGCCGCCCTGGTGACCGCGCTCCCGGCCGACGAGCTGGGAGAACGGGCCTTCGAGGTGCTGCGCGGTCACGGGGTGGACACCTCTGCCATCGTGCGTAGCGGTCCGCGCCTGGGCGTCTACCACCTCGAGCTCGGTTCGGGCGTGCGCGGCTCGAAGGTGGTCTATGACCGGGCCGGCTCCGCCTTCGCCCGACTGCGGCCGGGGGATGTGGACTGGGAGAAGGTGCTGGAAGGAGCCGACGGGTTCCACTGGAGCGGCATCACCCCGGCCCTGGGCGAGGGGGTGGCCGCCCTGCTGGAGGAGGCGCTGGCGGTGGCCCGCGCCCGGGGTATCCCGGTCAGCGCCGACCTGAATTTCCGCTCGAAGCTGTGGCCGGCTGAGCGGGCGCGGGAGGTGCTGGCCGGCCTGCTCCCCGGCACCGCCCTCCTGCTGGCCAACGAGGAGGACCCGGCCACCCTCTTCGGACTGCGCGCAGAGGGGGTCGACGTGGTGGCGGAGCGGCTGGAGGCCGGACCCTACCGTGAGGTCGCCCGGGCCCTTCGGGAACGCTTCGGCTGCCGGCGGGTGGCCATCACCCTGCGCCGCAGTCTCTCCGCCTCGGAGAACGAGTGGTCGGCCTGCCTGGACGATGGGCACGAGTTCCGGGTCGGCCCCACCTACCGGCTGCCGGTGGTGGACCGGTCGGGGACCGGGGACGCCTTCGCCGCCGGTCTGATCTTCGGGCTGCTGAGCGGGATGGAGGATGGGGCGGCCCTCGAGTTCGGCGTGGCCGCCGGAGCCCTCAAGCACTCCCTCTGGGGGGACTTCAACCGGGTGGATCTCGCCGAGGTGAAGGCGGTGGCCTCCGGACGCACCGGCGGGCGGATCGAGCGGTGACGTCTTCCGCACGGATACGCGCGGGCTCCCTGTTGCTGGGCACGCTGCTGCTCCTGCCGGGTGCGGCCACACCTTCCGCCACCGCCCCCCCGCCGGACGCCGCGACCCTCCGGCAGTCGGAAGCGAACCGGGAACGCTGGCAGCCGCCGGGCCGGATCCTCGATTCCCTGGCCGTCCGGCCCGGGATGGTGGTGGCCGACGTGGGAGCGGGGGACGGTTACCTCACCCTGCCGCTGGCCGAACGGGTGGGCCCCACCGGCAAGGTCTACGCCGAGGACATCGATCGCCGGGCGCTCTCCACGCTCCAGCGGCGGGCCGGCCGGGCGGGCCTGGCCAACATCGAGACCATCGCCGGCACGGTCACCGACCCGCAGCTCCCCGAAGGCGCCCTCGATCTGATCGTCATGGTCTACGCCTTCCACCACTTCTCCGATTACCGGGCCATGCTGGAGGCGATGCAGCCGAGCCTGAAACCGGGAGCGGCGGTGGCCATCATCGAGCGGGACCCCGACCGCTATACGTACGGGGATCGGAGCCACTGGCTCCGCCGGGCCACCGTCGAGCAGCGGGTCGCCGAGGCCGGCTTCGTGCTCGAGCGGGTGCTGACCTTCCTCGATCGGGACAACATCTACCTCCTCCGGCTGCCGGACTCCCGGGGCAGCAACTGTCCATAAACAGCCCTTCCTCCGACTCGTCCCTTCTCTGAACGAGAGATGCATCCCCCCCCGAGGAGGTGACCCATGTCCCGGCCTTCGACTCCTTCCCTCCATCTCCTGCTCCCGCTCCCGCTGCTGCTCTCCATCGCCTGCTCAGGGGGAGACATCACTCCCGGTGCCCATCGCTTCACCCGCTCCGAGGAGGAGGGGATCCCCGTCTCCCTCTCCGCCGGCAGCCCGAAGTACGAGGGGGAGCTCTTCGCCTATGAGGAGGTCGGTCGGCTGGAGCAGGACGAGTCGCGCGAGGAGACCCTCCTCTTCCGGGCCAGCCAGTACCTGCTCGGGGAGGACGGCTGGTATTACGTCAGCGACACCGGTAACGGGCGGATCGCAGTCTTCGATGAGCAGGGACATTTCCAGCGCAGCATGGGGCGGAAGGGGGCCGGCCCGGGCGAGTTCCAGTATCCCCAGATCCTCGACATCCGGGACGGGGTGATCGTGACCTACGATATGCAGAATCGCCGGGCCGGCCGGTTCCGGACCGACGGCACCTTCCTGGAGCATATCAACCCCCCGATCAGTATCATGGCGGCGCGCCTGATCCATCCCCTGGCCGACGGGCGCCGGGTCCTCCTGACCTCCGATTCCGAGGGGGGGCCGGGTGATGTAACGAGGATGAAGACGACCTGCCTGGTCGTGTCTGCAGAAGGCGACACCCTGGCTTCCGTCGCCACTCCCTGGACGGAGATGGGACGGATGATGGTGGTCGGGAACGTGGGCTTCAGCAACCGCAAAATGTACTCCCCCCAGAGTGCAGTCGACTTCCGGCCCGGGATCGGTATCCTGGGTTGGGATAATTCCCGCCCGGAGTTGATCTGGTACGACCTGGATGGGCAGGTGGCCCGCATCCATCGGCTCGACTGGGCGCCGGAACCGATCGGTGAGGCCGCCCGGGCGGGGATGCGCCGCAGCCGGGAGTACCCGCTCGAGAACCTGGAGCGGGAAGAGATGCGGCCGATGTACGAGGCGCAGTTGAAGCATCTCGAGATCGCGGATGTCTACCCGTTCTGGTCGAGCTTGATGGTGGATGATGCGGGTTACCACTGGTTACGGCGCGCCCTGGACTACGCCGCCTGGGAGCCGGACTGGACCTATAACTTCAGTTTCGAGGTCCTCAGCCCCGAGGGGGAATACCTGGGACGGACCACCTTCCCGATCTATTCCGGCAACCTCTCCCGCGGGCACCTGCTGACCGTGCAGGAAGACGAGGTGACCGGGGAGACCGCCTACATCATCTACCGGCTGCGGCCGCTCCCGGAGGGATTGATCTATCCCTGAGCGGGCCGGCGGCCTTCCCCCGGCCGGGTGTACCCGTAAGACGGACCGGGAAGGGACCACCGCCTACTTCTGGTAGACGACCCTCCCTCCCACGATCGTGTAATCGACCTTGGCCTTCATGATCTCATCGGGCGGGACGGTCATGAGGTCACGGTCGAAAATCACCAGATCAGCCAGATATCCCTCCTTGACCATGCCTTTGCGGTCTTCCATGAACTGCGCGTAGGCGGAGCCCAGGGTGTAGAGGCCGATTGCGTCCTCCATGGTCAGCTTCTGGTCGGGAAACCACCCCTCGCCAGGCTCCCCCAGGCGGTCCTTCCGGGTCACCGCGGCGTAGAGACCCTCGAGCGGATCAAGCGGTTCGACCGAGTAGTCGGTCCCGAAGGCAATCCTGGCCCCCGCGTCCAGCAGCCTCCGCCAGGCATAGGCGCCCCGGCTACGCTCGTAGCCGATCCGCTTCTCGCAGAAGCGCTTGTCGGTGATGCAGTGGGTGGGCTGCATGGACGCGATCACGCCCAGTTCGGCGAAACGGGGGATGTCGCTGTCGATGAGGATCTGGGCGTGCTCGATGCGGTGCCGGCTGTCGCGCTCGCCGTTGGTCTGCTGGGCGGTCTGGTAGGCGTTCAGAACCCAGTAGTTGGCCTTGGGACCAATCGCGTGGATGCCGATCTGGAATCCCATCGCGTCGGCTGCCACCACGCTGCGCTCCAGTTCCTCGTAGGTCATCTGCGGGAGTCCGGTCTTCTCCGGTTCGTCCTCGAACGGCCGGAAGACCATCATGGTGGCGGATCCGAGTGTGCCGTCCATGAATCCCTTCAGAATGCCGAACCGGATCCAGTTGCCCGAGCGGGGATACTTCCGGCGGAGTTCGTCGTAGCGGTGCAGCTGCTCCTCGTTGGCCGTCAGACTCCCGGCCACGTCGACCCGCACCGTGAGCCGTTCTTCATCCATCATCCTCTGGAAGACTTCCGGGTCGCCCCCTCCGGGGTACTGGATGCTGGTGACCCCCAAGCGCCGGGTCAGTTCCAGCATGGCCTCCCAGTCGCGCTCCCGGCGCGCCACCTCTTCCTCTGAGGTCCGCCTGATCCGCACCGCCCCGTATCGGAGGAGGTTCTTGGCCGCCTCCTTGAAGATCCCGGTGGGTTCCCCGGTGACCGGATCCCGCTGGATCTCGCCCCCCGGCGGATCGGGAGTGTCCCTAGTGATGCCCGAGGCGCGCAGAACGTAGCTGTTGACCAGCACCGAGTGGCCGTCCGCCCGGCTCAGGGCGACCGGGTTGTCGGGCGACACGACGTCGATCAGCTCCTTGGTCGGCCACTTCCGGTCGGTGAACATCTCGTGTTCCCAATGCCCGCCGCTGATCAGCTCGCCCGGCTGCGCCCGGGCTACCCTCTCCCTGACCCGCTCGGTGATGACGTTGGGATCGGTGATGTAGCGAAGTTCGATGTAATCGGAGTTGAGGGGTCCGTAATGCGCGTGCGCGTCGTTGAAGCCAGGAACCATCAGGCGTCCCTCCGCATCGATCACCCTGGTGACGCCCTCCTGGATGTACTTGCGGACGTCCGCGTTCGTGGTGACCGCAACGATCTCCTCTCCGCTTACCGCCACCGCCTGCGCCCGCGGGTGGTCCCGGTCGATGGTCACGACCTGGGCGTTCAGGACCACAAGGTCGGCCGGCGGCCCGGTGTAGCCGGCGCTGCAGCCCGCGGTCAGACTGAGTAGCAGCGCAGTGCATCCGGCTGCGACAGTTCGTCTCGACATCTCGGTCCTCTTTCAGGGATCGGCCGGCGGAGTCTGGATCCCCCGCCTCCCGGAGGTACGGCCACGATCGAAGGTACACTGAAATCGATACACCCCACCGGGTGGGTCGTCCAGGGGGACAGGATACCCGGATTACGGCAATCAGGCACTCCTCCAGCTCAATTCTCCTTGACACGTTTGCTAGAGCACTCTAAGTTTTGAACTACTCTAAAAAGGAGCAAGCAATGAACGAAGGTCAGAACTACGAAGGCGACCTGCAGTACGTGCGCCAGGTTGTACAGAAGGCTGAAGGGATACGGGCGCCTGTGTCGATTTATTACCTGTGGGCGGTCCTCTGCCTGGTCGGGTGGCCCCTGGTCGATTTCGCCCCCCGGAGCGTGGGACTCTACTGGATGATCGCAGGTCCCGCCGGGTTCCTGTTGAGCGGGTACATCGGCTGGCGGTACTCCAGAACCCTCGGCCAGGTTTCAATGAGAGACGGCCTCTTCACCGCCCTCCACTGGTTCGGTGCCCTGGTCGCGATGGGTCTGGTCTCACTGCTGGTCATCAACGAAACCCTGGCCCCCTCCGGCATACCTCAGGTGATCCTCCTGATACTCGCCCTCAGCTACTTCACGGCCGGCCTCTATCAGGCGAGACCGCTCCTTTGGATCGGCATTCTTCTCGCAGTCGCCTACGTGGCCGTTGGTCTGATCCAGGGTCCCGTCTGGACGATCCTGGGCGTCGTGGTGGCGGCGAGTCTCGTAGCATCCGCACTGATCGGAGGCCGCCGTGCGTGAGTCCCAGCCGGCCGGGAGAGATGCGGAAAAGGAGAGCCTGCGCAATCTGGACAGACTGCTGGAGCACCGCCTGAGACTCGCGATTGTCGTCCTTCTGAGACGCCACACCGAACTCTCCTTCTCCCGGATCAAGGAACTGACTGAGGAGACGGACGGGAACCTCGGTGCCAACCTCCGAAAGCTCGAGGACGCCGGTTATCTGAACGCCCGCAAGGAATTCGTGGACCGGAAACCGGTGACCTGGTATTCGCTCACGCGCGGTGGCCGGAAGGCGCTGAAAGTGCACTTGGACGCCCTGAACGATCTGCTCAGGGATACCAGGAAATAAGTCAATTCGAGCAGAGGGTCGCGGAGGCCGGCTTCGTCCTTGGGCACCCTCTTCCGCGGGCACCTATTGACCCTGCAGGAGGACGAGACGACCGGGGAGACCGCCTACATCATCTACCGGCTGCGGCCGCTCCCAGAGGGTCTCGTCTACCCCTGAGTGGACCGGTGGGTCTGCTTCCCTCCCGTATGGCTGGCGCCCTTCCCCCCGCCGGGTGTACCCGTTAGACGGATCGATGTATTTGCTGCATGTGGAGGGATTCCATGTCGGCGTTGCTACGAAAAGTCTGGATCGCAGCTCTTATCTTGTTGCCTCTCACGACCGAAGCGCAGAGCACCAACTGGTGTACCTTCCGCCTACAACAGTTCTCCGTATTCCAATCGACTGGCAGGAGCTTATCGGGCGAGGTGAGCGGGAATCCCTATTTCGAGCTGAGCGATCGTTTTGGCATCCGTGGTAACATCGGGGGAATGCTCCTCAAAGGCATCCCGGGAAATTTCGCCGCGGCAGAGTACGAGGTGTTCCTTTCATTCGCCAGCAGTGAAGCGCTGGCAATCGAGGCCGGCGGGGGAATGCAGACGTGGTTTCAGGAGGCCGGTGGAACCGCCCCTGTATTCAGTCTGGCTGCGAACTGGATGTTCAAACGGGAGCTGCTGGGGCTGCGCGCCGGAGCCTTGGCGGGTTATTCGCTGTTTCTCCCGGGGAAGAACGTCACGCATGAGCTCAAGATTGGAGTGACGCTCGTATTCTGTAACGGAAGGGAACGACCATGAAACAAACCCTGGCAGCACTGTTGATTGCCCTCTCTGTCGGAGGTTGTGGAACCGGTGTCAGTTACTCGACAGCTACAGGGACCCTGAGCATTCTCAACGGCCCGACCAACATGGCCGCGACAGCGGCATCAACCGGAACCGGCAAATCGATCAGTGCGCGATTGACGCCGGACGGCGACTACGCCCTCTCGCCCTCGAAAATGACGATGACGGTTACAGGCATCGGTTTCATCCCGTTGGGTAGGAATCAGAACGAGGTCAACATCAGTCCCGTATCCGGATGCACAGCGACCTACGACCGCTCGGTCGGCTCGCTTGCGGTATTGCGCGCAAGCGACATCACGGTGCCGGTCGGGACATTCCACGGAGTAGTGATCCGATACAGCACAACCTACACCATGGTGATGAACGACTCGACTGCCGGGATCTACTCTGATCCCAGTGCTCCCAATCTGCTGACCACAACGGCTCCGTCCGGAGGTGGTCAACCCATTCAGATTAGAGACCAGAACAGCGATCAAGACTTCGGTCATGCCACCACTTTCTTCGCCTCACCAATCACCATCGACGAAGACTCGATACCTCTGGTCTATGTAGTATTCGACCCCACGCACTGGGTGAAGGCCATGCTCTTCAACGGCTCGTTCTCCGCCCCCCGCATGGGCGGGAACCCCCCGATCATCCCGTCGATCAGCAGCTTTGGGAAAGCTGCCTTCTACAGCAATATCGGAACGGCCATGTCGTATAGATGGGACGGGCGTGGCATCGACTCCGGTATCAGCCTGCTCTTTCTCTATGCCGACGCCACGACCCCGGTCTCTGTCACCTGGCAGGACCACGAGATATGCACTCCCACTCCTTTGGGCGGCAACGTTCCTGTGGTGGCTTTCAATGGTAATGGAACGCTCTGGGGAACATTCGGAATGCTGGGACTTGATGCCAACCATACGCTGGCGTGGGCGTCCCCCGGGGGAATGTCCAGCGATAGATCAACAATCACCGGATATAACGGCGTCTTCAGGATGCAGGAGATTTCGACGATCGGGCAGACCACGGTCTTGAGTTATCAGTGCACGGCCAACGTTCCGCAACCGGCCTCTGGCCCGAACTACTCGAGCGGAGCGCCGGATTTCACAGCGGATGGCACCCTGTTGCTTACGCTGATCGCAAACTGAAATTGTGTACGTGCAGATGCCGGTGGACCATCGTTGGTTTCAGGATCTTGCATCAAAGAGCGAAGGGTGGATAATGAACAGGAGTGGACGCACCACGGATTCGGGGCACTAGTGCCTCCGACCACTGTTCTGGTTGTCCGCCTTGAACTTGGGCCAAGATGATACTGCAAGCCCGGCGGAATTTGTCCGGAAGAGGTATAATCCGTACGTCGTGTTGAAGAACAGCTGACCACTGGCATCGATAGCTGGCGGGCACCAGATCAAAGAACTTGAGTCGGGATTCTTCAATGTCCAATAGACGGTACCGCTAGGCCGAACCGCACAAACAGTGCCATCGGATGCGCCAAGGTAGATGATGTCGTCGAATCCGACCACCATCCCGGTCGACCACTGCATGACGACTCCCTGAAGCGTCCACGCAATGTTTCCGGTGGGATCCCAGGCCGTCAAGGTATTCCCCCCCGATGCATGGATCAGACCGTTGGCGCCGAGCACGACTCTGCCTTCGCTCAGGCCCTCGCGGACAGAATGCCAGACTTCTCCTCCGGCAGGATCAATCGCGTATAGGCCGATCTCATTGCATACGTAGATTCGACCGTCAGGACCTATTGCTGGACTTGATTGGGAGTATCCAAGCGTCTCGTAAGACCATCTCAACGCGCCGTCTGCATTCAGCGCGTACAACTTGCCGCTGGTGGTCATCTGGTAGACAGTCCCATCCATGGCAACAGCTGGTGCAGACCACTCGACTGAGGCGTCTAATTCGAATGACCACGTTATGCTACCATCCGACTCCAGCCTCCAAAGAAGCGAGTCGGCGGTTGCGAAATAGAGCTCTCCCTCCAGGCCAATAGCCGGCGAGCAGTACTTCAATCCCTGGAGATGCTTGGACCATATCCGGTCACCGGAAGATGACCGGGCGTATACAGAATCACCTTCCGCTACGGCAATGACAGTTCCATCCGTTGTGACAACAGGGGAAGCATACACATTTCCATTGGTTGTAAATGTCCATAGCGGTGCCAGGTATGTCCCCGAGCTGCTGAATGCCACCAGCTTCCGCCCTGCTCCGCAGTAGACTGCATCTTCCGTGGGTGACAGAGCGACGGCACTATAGGCGTCACCATTCCCAGGCAACCGTACCCTGTCGGGGGCTATGTTGATTTGCCTATGGGTATCATCCACAGCGCCGTCGGTATCTCTGACCTCAAGAGTAACTGAATAGATACCGGGCTCAGAATATCGGTGAGAGATAACTCCTTGATCGGACCATTTGTATTCCCAGATACCATTACTATTGACATCAAAGCGGTATTCGATCTGGGTAGGATCATCCTCCACATCGTATGAGTTCCTTCCATTCAGGATCACATCGTAGGCAACCGATTGATATGCATTGTCGATCCCGAGTACAGCTGTTGGCGGTGCGTTGATGATCTCGATATGGTTAACAGCAGTATCGATCAGTGACTGCGGATCCTTGACCTGTAAGACTACCGTGTATGCTCCTCTCGCGCCGAATACATGATGGACCGTATCTTGTGAGCTCCAAACACGTTCGTAGGTACCATCCCCATTCCAATCCCATCGGTATTCCAATAAGCCGGGTGTCTCCACGTCGGTGCTGCTCGATGCATCAAAGATGAACTGCGTTGCGATCGAACCAACCGTGTCGGACACGGTGAAGACGGCAGTGGGAGGCGTGTTCGTCACGACCAGATCTGTCGAGGTCGTGTCAGAGGCTCCGGCGGCATCCAACACCTCGAGTATCGTGTGGTAAGTGCCGTCGAGCCAGATGGTGTGTGGATGGCCGTCTTCTGGGAGGTCCACTCGGTGTCCCAGACTCCGTCCGCAGTCCAGTCCCAACGGACCTGGAGAACCTCCGGTGGATCCTGGTCATCGGAACAGCCAGAGGCATCGAAGTGGAAGTCGGTCAATACGGAACCGCTGGACGGGATCACCGTAAAGGTGGCGACCGGGTAGCGCACGACTTCACCGACGTGAACGTCGTGGGTGCAGAAGTCGATCTCCCCCCACGAATCGCGGACCTGGAGGGCTGCTGCATAGGACCCGATCGACTCGTAGCGGTGGATTCTCTGCTTTCCCGATCCCCACAGCGTGTCCCAAACCCCGTCCCCATCCCAGTCCCAACGCACTTGGAGGTACCGTGTCTCCTCATCCGGATCACTGCACCCGGACGCATCGAAAACGAACATGGTGTCGGTGGTGCCGACTGTTGGTTCGATGGTAAACGAGGCCTGTGGCTCCCCGTTGTCCGGTTTCAATGTACAGGTGGCAAAGAACAGGAGTATGGCGACGGCCAGCAGGGTCGTCAGGTTCCGTCCCGATTCCGGGTGCCCGAGGCGGCCTGCGATCACGGTCCCCCTTCCTTGACTACCTGCCAGGGAAAGGAGAGGATGCCCTCGCCGGTGTCGATGTCCAGGCTGCCGGTCCCGGTCAGGGTGATGGGATCGAGCGCGCCGGAGGCGACACCTTCGGCATAGAGGGTCCCGACCCCCAGCTTCTGCCAATACCAAATCCCTTCCCCGACCATCTCACCGTCCGGCGCGACTTCGAGGTCCAGGTAGAGGTGTTCGGCGTAGTCCTCACCCTCGTACTGATATTGGCAGTAACCCGTGGCCACCGCCCGGCCCCCGGCCTGCACCGTCAGTTCGAAGGTCCGTGTTCCCGAATCCACTCCTTCCAGCCGGATGTAACTGCCAATCCAGTGCCCGACCAGAGGGTCGATCTCCAGTCCGGTCGGTTTCTCCTCGCTGCAGCCGGCCAGGACCAGGAGCACCAGGGCGACGGTCGTTGTCAGCCGGAGCATCAAGGCCTGACCGCTCGCGCGGGGGCTCATCGCACCCACTCCAGGCTCCAGGGGAAGTGGAACGGCAGTCCGTCAATGAGAATGCAGAGCGCCCCGTTTGCGGTCCGGGTCACGGCGTCGAACTGGCCGATCACCTCCCCCTCTTCACTCACCAGGACGATTCCCGAGTAGCTTAGTGTGTATTGCCCGGTCCCCGAGGCCGCCCCGTCCGGCATGACGGTCACCGACATCGTGATATGGTCGAGATAGCCGGAGACGTCCTTCTGACCACTGGCCGACGCAGTGCCGTTCGCCGTCACATTCATGCTCAGGCTCACGGTGATGGGCTTGAGGGAGTACATGTTGACAAACAGATAGTCCGTGTACCGGCCGGTCCAGGAGCCCGTGAACGGGAAATCGGGCGCTGAGGCGGTCAGCTTGCTGCAGCCTGGCGACAGGAGAACCGCCAGGAGTGCGATCGGTAGCAATCCGGGTGTTCGGGCCATGCCAGTGCCCTCATGCCTTGTGTCGTCGTCCGTTAGACTTATTGAGGACGGGTAAGGCGATCATCCAGTTTATCACGCCTGGAAGATTCTAGCCCTCCCCTCAACATTGACAACCGGAATCAGAGTCGCTGCCCTGCTCCCCTTGACGGTCCTGTTCACCCGCTCACCGATCGATCCGGTCCGGACCTGGCTCCGTGGCGGGACTGGTGGTAGCGCCACCACCGGCGGTCCCGCTCCTTCCCTGAACGGCTGGCACCCTTCCCCCCGTCGGGTGTACCCGTTAGACGGACCGGGAAGGGACCGCTGCGATGATCGAGCTGGCCGAGCACTTCTACCACGACGACCCCGCCCGGGGGCACCCCGACGTGCGCACTCGTCTGCCCCGCGTCTCCTACTTCTTCCTCGGCAACGGTCACCTGCTGGCCGCCCTGCAGGTGGCCCGGGGGGGGGAGGGGACCCCGCTCGGCCTGCTCCTCTCCGATCCCGACCGGCTCGGCCCCAAGCGGTCCGCCCTGACCATGGACCCCGAGCGGGGGCTCGACCCGACCCTCCTGAGGGTGACCCCGGAGGGGGGGGAGACCCACACCGCCGGGAGCGGGGTGGCGGCTCTCTGGAGCGAGGTGGCCGGGATCCCGGCCGTCGAAGCGCACTGGGAGGCGGGACCGGTGCGGGTGGCCGAGCGTTTCTGGTGCTCCGACCGGAGCCGGCCAGCGCTCGCGCGCGGGCTGGAACTGGTCAACGGTTCGGTGCACCCGCTCACGGTCCGGCTGACCACCGGGGTGCCGGGACAGGCCCTGGAGAGCACCCTCGATCTTCCCCCGCACCTGACTGTCCGCTTCGGGGTCCGCTATGAGCTGCGCCCGGCCGAGCGCCGGGTGGTCGCCTTCTGGGCTCCGGAACCGGTGCCTGACCCTCAAGCGACCGCCTGGTGGGGGGAGTCCACCCGCCTCGACTTCGGCGACCCGTTGCTCGACCGGCTCTTCGAGGCCGCCCGGCGGCAGTTGCCGGCGGTGGTCTCGGCCGCCGGGGTGGTGGATGCCAGCATCTGGCAGTACCAGCGCGAGTGGGTGCGCGACCACGCCTTCATGGCGGCGGGATTGGTGCGGGCCGGCTGCCCGGAGAGCGCCCGCATCCTGCTCGAGCGGCTACTCGATGAATTCGTGGATGCGGACGGCTCCACCGTGGATTCCAGCGAATACCGTTCCCCCGAGGAGGTCGAGCTCGACCAGAACGGGGT
>CAZFHZ010000045.1:0-24121 GCA_964519015.1 uncultured Gemmatimonadota bacterium
CCAGCCGGGCGTTCTTCAGGCTCCAGGCCTGGTACCGCAGCCCCAGCTCGCTGGTGATCGGGCGGATGTCGTACTGGCGGGCCCCCTCGAGACGGGGCCGGTCGTTGACGCTCACCTGCACGATCCGGTCCGCTTTGCCGACCAGGAAACGGTAGGGATTGTCGGCGGTGGTGACCTCCTCACCGTCGATGGCGACCAGGTAGTCCCCTTCCTTCACGCCGATCCCCGGCTCGGTCAGCGGTGAACGGAACCCCTCCTGCCAGTTCTCCCCCGGGAAGATGGTGCTGATCCGGTAGTAGCGTCCGTCGGCGGTGAACTCGCAGCCGAGCAGGGCCACCGGAACGCGGGTCACCGAGGGGAGCTCGGGGGAACTGTTCACATAGGCGTGCCCCACGTTCATCTCGGCCACCAGCTCGGCGATCAGGTAGTCGAGGTCGGCCCGGTGGGCCAGGTAGGGAAGAAGCGCGGCGTAGCGCTTGTAGGTGGCGTCCCAGTCCACCCCGTGCAGACCCGGATCGTAGAACCAGTCCCGCATGATCAGCCAGGCGTCGTGGAAGATCTGGTTCCACTCCACCCGGGGGTCGATCCTCAGCTCCATCCCCGAGAGGTCGAGCCGGCCCGCGTCGTTCTTCTGGCCGGGACGGAGCGGGACGATCCCATAGTCCTGCCCCCGGCGGTAGAGGACCGACTTGGCGTCCGCGGTGACCGTGTAGCCGTTGATCCCTTCCAGGATCGTAGTCGCCTCGCGACTCTCCAGGTCGAACTTCTGGAGCCGTCCACCGCTGAAGAAGAGCACTCCATCCTGGAGCCCCACCAGCCCGCCGAAGTTGCCGGGCCGGAGTCCGGGGAGGGCGACCACCCGGTCCCCCAGACCGGCCAGGTCGATCCGGAGGGCCTCCGGCGCCGCCTGCGGGGAGGTGGCCGGGGTCTGCGGAGCTCCCCCGGCGGCCGGTTTCACGCCCGGTTCTTCGTCGCTGCGTGGTGGGAAGGGGTGGGGGAGGTCGGCCCGCAGGGTGGCAATGTAGATCCGGGAGTCGAAACCGCGATCCCCATAGTTGAAGTCGCGGGCGGAGATGAAGTAGAGGTACTTCCCGTCGCGGTCGAAGACCGGGTTGGCCTCGTTGGTCGCATCCTCGGTCACCTGGGTCGATTTCCCGGTAGCGAACGAATAGAGCCAGACCGAATCCATGGTGTTGGCGCTGGTCTTGACATAGGCGATCCAGCCCGAGTCCGGTGACCAGGCGAAGTCCTGCAGGGCCCCCGTGGTGGACACGTCGATCTCGGTGATGCGGCGCCGTTCCACGTCGACCGCCCGCAGCCGGTTCCGGTTGTCGGAGAAGGCGAGCCACTTCGAGTCGGGGGACCAGTTCATCCCGTAGATCCAGGCCTCCCCTCCCCGGGTGAGCGGGATGCTCTCCCCGTTGCCGTCGGCCGACCGGACATAGAGTTCGTAGGAGCCGGAGACGTCCGAGAGGAAGGCAATCCGGGAGCCGTCGGGGGACCACTCCACGTCCCTCTCCCGGGCGGTCGGGGTACGGCTCAGGTTACGGATGTTCCCCTGCTCGGCCGGGACTGAGAAGATCTCCCCGCGAGCGGCGAAGGCGACCCGCTTGGCGCTCGGGGAGATCGAGTGCCCGTCAATGCTGCCCGATACGTTCTTCACATACGGATTGGTGTAGGGGCGGTCACCGGTCACGGTGATGGGGATCTTGCGCGAGCGCCCGGTGGCCGGATCGAGGTGGTAGATCCAGCCTCCGTTCTCGTAGACGATGCCCCCCTGCCCTCGGCTGGGCCAGAGCACGTCGAACTCATCATACCGGGTGACCTGGCTGGTCTGCTTGGTCTTCGTGTCGTAGACCCAGAGGTTCAACTTGCGCTGTGCTCCCCGGTCGGAGGTAAAGTAAACCCTGTCCCCGATCCAGAGTGGGAAATTGTCGGTGCCGGTGAAGTCGGTGACCCGTTCACTCCGGTGGGCGGCCAGATCGTAGAGCCAGACGTCCTGCTGGCGTCCCCCCTCGTAGCGCTTCCAGTGCCGCCACTCCCGCGACTTGATGTTGTAAGCCAGCTTGGTGCCGCCGGCATCGAAGGTCGCCCCAGTGGCCCCCTCCGGGATCTCCAGGGGGGTCTCCAGCCCGCCGTTGAAGGGATCCACCAGGAAGTAGCGGCCCACCCGCTCCCCCCAGGGGGTGCGGGCGGCCCGGACGAGGATCTTCTTCCCGTCGGGGGTCCAGTCGAGCACCAGGTGGTCGTAGCCGCCGCGCGGGGGCATCGCCCCGGCGTCGGGGTACCAGGTGAGCTGCCGGGGCTCCCCCCCGGTGGCGGGGATCAGGTAGACCTGCCGGGTGCCGGCGTACTCCCCCGAGAAGGCGATCCACTTCCCGTCCGGGCTGAAACGGGCGAAGATCTCCAGCCCCTCGTGGGAGGTCAGACGGGTCGCCGTCCCCCCGGCCAGGGGAGCGGTGTAGAGGTCGCCGGCGTAGGTGAAGACCACCCGGTCGCCATTGATGTGGGGGAAGCGGAGCAGGCGTGTCTCCTCCTGGGCGGCCGTCCGGACGGTCAGGACGGGGAGCAGGACCAGGAGCAGGGCCAGGATTCGTACGCGGTGGCTGCGGCGCATTGTTCGGGACCTCCTGCGGGAGGGGAGGATACAGGCGCTCGGTGATGGGAATCTGTCTACTCTATGACGGATACGCAAACACCACCTGGAAAGATGCGGCGGCTCGGGGGCAAACGGACAGACTACGACCAGCCGCTCCGGGCGCACCTGAAACCGGCCGCGCCGAGCGTTCCGGGGAACGGCGGAGTGAAGGAGGAAGCGGGATCGAAGCCCCGGCCGGTGTCCGCCCGGAGCTTCACCGGCCCGTCACGACGACGGGCCGGGCACGGCTATGGCTGTTCCTTCTTACCCATCTGCATGAAGGCGATGGACATCAGGTAGAGCGCGATCGCTCCCTGGAGCGCTCCATCGGAAGTGATCCCGAAGAGGAGCCCGTTCGGGATGATGGGCAACACCATCAGGAGGGAATAGAAGAGGGCGATGACTCCAAGCCAGGCGGCGATTCGTCCGATCTGAACGGGCTGCATCAAGGACCTCCCTGGGATTCTGATCCGTGCATCTTACTCTCGCATGGGCCGAGGTTGGCTGGTATGGTACAGCCTCGGGACGACAACGTCTATCCCTCGGATACGGCCCGGTGGCCGGACAGCGACCCCCATCCAAACGGACCAACGACCATGAACGACATCCACGACCCCTTCGGAGCCTATCGGACCTTCCCGGTCGGCGACGGCCGGACCGGCCGGTTCTTCAGTCTCCCCCATCTCGAGAAGTCGGGCGTGGGGCCGGTCTCACGGCTACCGGTCAGCCTGCGGATCGTGCTCGAATCGGTACTGCGCAACCTGGACGGGGTGGCGGTCACCGAGGAGGACGTGCGCACCCTGGCCAACTGGCAGGCCACCGCGCCGGCCGAAGTCGAGATCCCCTTCACCGTGACCCGGGTGATCATGCAGGACTTCACCGGGGTGCCGGCCGTGGTCGACCTGGCCGCCATGCGGGCGGCCGTCCGGCGGGCCGGCAAAGATCCCTCCATCATCAACCCCCTGGTGCCGGTGGAGCTGGTCATCGACCACTCGGTCCAGGTGGACGCCTTCGCCACTCCCGACGCCCTGGCTATCAACACGGGGCTGGAGTTCGAGCGCAATGGGGAGCGCTACCGCTTCCTGAAATGGGGTCAGCAGGCCTTCGACAACTTCACCGTGGTCCCCCCTTCCATCGGGATCGTCCACCAGGTCAACCTGGAGTACCTGGCTCGCGGCGTCTTCCGCCAGGCGGGGACGGACGAGGACCGCTACTTCTTCGACACCCTGGTGGGGACCGACTCCCACACCACCATGATCAACGGGGTGGGGGTGGTCGGCTGGGGGGTGGGAGGTATCGAGGCCGAGGCGGCCCTGCTCGGGCAGCCGGTCACTTTCCTGACCCCCGAGGTCATCGGGGTGCACATGACCGGCCGGCTGAAGGAGGGGGTCACGGCCACCGACCTGGTCCTGACGGTCACCGAGCTGCTCCGCAAGACCGGGGTGGTCGGCAAGTTCGTGGAGTACTTCGGGGAGGGGGTCGAGCGGCTCAGCCTGCCCGACCGGGCCACCCTGGCCAACATGGCCCCCGAGTACGGGGCCACCATGGGTTTCTTCCCGGTGGACGAACAGACTCTCGACTACTACCGGCTGACCGGACGACCCCAGGAGCAGATCGAGACCATCCGGGCCTACTTCACCGCCCAAGGGATGTTCGGCATCCCCAAGGCGGGAGAGGTGGACTACACCAAGGTGATCGAAGTCGACCTGGCCGCCATCCAGCCGAGCCTGGCCGGTCCGCGGCTCCCCCAGGACCGCAAGCCGCTGGGGCAGGTCCGCAGCACCTTCGAGCAGGAACTGACCGCTCCCGCGGACAAGGGGGGCTTCGGCAAATCGGCGGCCGACCTGGAGGCCGCCCGGACACAGCTTGGGCAGCCCGGCGACGGGCTGCAGCACGGCGATGTGGTCATCGCGGCCATCACCTCCTGCACGAACACCTCCAACCCCTTCGTGATGGTGGGAGCGGGACTGGTGGCTAAGAAGGCGGTGGAACTCGGACTGGAGCGGCCGCCGCATGTGAAGACGAGTCTGGCCCCGGGGAGCCGGGTGGTCACCGATTACCTGACCCGGACCGGCCTGCTCCCCTACCTGGAGCGGATCGGCTTCCACGTGGTCGGCTACGGCTGCACCACCTGTATCGGCAACAGTGGGCCCCTCCCCGAGGCGATCCAGCAGGCCATCACGGCCGGCGACCTGGTCTGCGCGTCGGTCCTGAGCGGAAACCGCAACTTCGAGGCCCGCGTCCATCCCCAGGTCAAGGCGGCCTACCTGGCCTCACCCCCTCTGGTGGTGGCCTACGCCCTGGCCGGCACGGTGCTCAAGGACCTGACCACCGACCCGGTCGGCACCGGCTCAGGGGGCCGGAGCGTCTATCTGAAGGACCTATGGCCCACCTCCGCGGAGATCACCGCGGCCGTCGAGCAGGGGCTCGGACCCGAGGCCTTCCGGGAGCGCTACGCGGCCATTCAGCAGGAGGCGGTCGAGTGGAACGCGCTCCCGGCCCCCGGCGGGATGCTCTACGAGTGGGACCTGGAGAGCACCTACATCCAGGAACCCCCCTACTTCATGGGGGCTTTCGACCCGCACTGGCCGCCGGTACTGCAGGACATCGAGGGCGCCCGGGCGCTGGCCGTGCTGGGGGACAACGTGACCACCGATCACATCTCCCCGGCCGGGGCCTTCTCGGCCAAGACGCCGGCCGGCCGGTGGCTGACCGAACAGGGAGTGGCGGCCAAGGACTTCAACTCCTACGGCTCCCGCCGGGGGAACCACCAGGTCATGATCCGCGGCACCTTCGCCAACAACCGGGTCAAGAACCGGATGGTGCCCGGGGTGGAAGGGGGCTTCACCCTCCTCCTTCCGGAAGGGGAGCAGACCACTATCTACGAGGCGAGCGTCGCCTATGCCGAACGGGGGGTGCCGCTGATCGTGCTGGCCGGCGCCAACTACGGTACCGGCTCCAGCCGCGACTGGGCGGCCAAGGGGACCAAACTGCTGGGCGTGCGGGCGGTGGTGGCCAACTCCTTCGAGCGCATCCACCGCTCCAACCTGATCGGGATGGGGGTGCTTCCCCTCCAGTTCCACCCGGGGGAGGATGCCGCCTCGCTCGGTCTGGATGGGCGCGAGACCTTCCACCTGCGCGAGCTGGAGAAGGCCCTCCGGCCGGGGGCCGAGACCCGGCTGGAGTGGGAGAAGCCGGACGGCACCACCGGTTCGGTCCAGCTGAAGGTGCGTCTGGACACACCCATGGAGGTCACCTACTTCCGTCACGGCGGGATCCTCGACTACATGCTGCGCCGTCTCATCGAGCGGGCGTGAGCGGAGGATCGGGTTGCCGGCCGACCACCGGCCGGTCGAGGGAGGATGCGTCGGCGTGAACACAGGAGTGGCGAGAAGGCGGAGCGTTCCGGTGGCGGTGGGGGGCGTCGTGGTGGGGGGGGACGCCCCCATCGTCGTCCAGTCGATGACCAATACGGACACAGCCGACATCCCGGCCACCGTCGAGCAGGTCTGCGCGCTGGCCGGGGCGGGGAGCGAACTGGTCCGCGTCACGGTCAACACCCGGGAGGCGGCCGCTGCAGTGCCCGCCATCGTGGCCGGGGTGCGAGCCCGCGGATTCACCACGCCGATCGTGGGGGACTTCCACTACAATGGGCACATCCTGCTGGCCGACTACCCCGAGACCGCCCGCGCCCTCGACAAATACCGGATCAATCCGGGGAACGTCGGCGCGGGAACCCACCGCGACGAGAACTTCAATTCCATCGTCGCGCAGGCCGTCCGCTGGGACAAACCGGTTCGGATCGGGGTCAACTGGGGCTCCCTCGACCAGGGCCTGCTGACCGAGCTGATGGACGCCAATGCCGCCGCCCCCGGTCCGAAGCCGGCCCGGGAGGTCACCTGGGAGGCGCTGGTGGAGAGCGCCCTGCGTTCGGCTGTGTTGGCCGAGCGGGCCGGCCTGGGACACGACCGGATCATCCTCTCGGCCAAGGTCTCGAGCGTACCCGATTTGATCACCGTCTACCGCCGGCTGGCCGGGTGCTGCGACTGGCCGCTCCACCTGGGGCTGACCGAGGCGGGGCTCGGGGACAAGGGGGTGGTGGCCTCCACGGCCGGGATCGGGGTACTGCTCCAGGAGGGGATCGGCGACACCATCCGGGTGAGCCTGACCCCCGAGCCGGGGGGAGACCGCCGCCGCGAGGTCTACGTGGCCCAGCAGATCCTGCAGAGCCTGGGCCTGCGCTCCTTCCACCCCCAGGTGACCGCCTGCCCGGGCTGCGGCCGCACCACCAGCACCTTCTTCCAGGAGATGGCCGCTCGGATCGAGGCCTACCTGCGCGAGCGGATGCCCCGCTGGAGAGGTGAGCATCCCGGGGTGGAGCGCCTCGAGGTGGCCGTGATGGGTTGCGTGGTGAACGGTCCGGGGGAGTCGAAACACGCGAACATCGGCATCAGCCTCCCCGGCACCTTCGAGGAACCGAAGGCCCCCGTCTACGTGGACGGCAACCTCTTCACCACCCTGAAGGGGGAGCGCATCGTGGAGGAGTTCACGACCATCCTGGACGACTACGTGGCCACCCGCTGGCCCCGCCGCTGACCGTCACAACTGTTCTGGATATCAGGGAAGACGCGGAAGCCACATCCGGGCGGGGACGACCAGCACGGTCTGACCGTCGTTCTTCATCCTCCTGAAGCTCTCGCCCCCATCTATCAGCTGGACCGCGGGTACGCCGAGCTGGCCCTGGAACTTCTTGAGGGCCGGGGCGACGTCCGTCTCGCCTCTTTTCGCTTCCACCAGAAGGAGGGGACGGCGCTTCTCGGTCAGCAGGAAGTCCACCTCCTCTTTCTCCTTGTTCCGTACGAAATGCAGGCCGAACGGACCGTGGCCGAAGTCGTTCAATGTGCTCACGGCGCGGAAGAGCTCCAGGGCGATCATGTTCTCGAAGCGGGCCGCTTCATTCTCGATGATCGCATAGTCGAGCAGATAGGTCTTCTTCGCCTTCTGTGTCGCCCGGGTCACCCGTCGGGTCCAGGGGCTGATAGAGAAGGTCAGGTAGAAACGCTCGAGGACCTCCAGCCAGCTTCTCACCGTGTTATACGAGACCTTGAGGTCCTCCGCGAGGCTCGTGATGGAGAGCAGACTCCCCACGCGCTCGGGCAGGAGTGCGAAGAGCGTTTCGACGTCGCCGATGGATCTGACGCCGGTCAGATCACGGATGTCTTCACGTATCAGTTGGCTGTGATAGGTAGTAGACCATCTGCGATAGGACGTCGGCTGTGCCCGTACGTACGGTTCGGGAAAGCCGGAGAATCGGGCGAGGCGCTCCCAGATGCCCTCGGCCGATCCATCCTCATCCCGGATTATCCCCAGGGGATCATCCCGGAATCCTTCGAGCGTCGAGCGGCGGCCGGCCAGCTCCGCCAGCGTGAAGGGCCAGAGCCGGAAGAGGGTGTAACGGCCGGCGAGCGAGTCACCGCCCCTACGATAGATATCGAGCCTGCCGCTTCCCGTGACGAGAAAGCGGAACTCGTCATGGAACCGGTCATAGGTTCCCTTAAGATAATTCTTCCATGACCGATACTTGTGTATCTCGTCGAAGACCACGAGGGGGGGGGTCTGGTCGCGTCGCTTGACGGCCTCGAAGAAGTAGGGCTGGCGCGCCAGCCTCTTCCGGTCGCTGATGACATCCCAATTGAAGTAGACGCTGTTGGTGAATCCGTCGGCGATGGCCCGGGCCAGGGTGGTCTTGCCGACCTGCCGCGGGCCGGCCATCAGAACCATCGGTTTGGCGGCGGCAAGTTCCTCCCAGAGAATCGTATACATCGGACGCGGTATCATGCCGTCCATGATGCACGTTACTGAATAATAGTCAAGTCTATTTTGCAGTTGACTGAAATCCAGACATCAGGTATTGGTGCGCGCAAGATATCCTGAAATCCGCACCACCCTTGATTTGGGACTCCACGGTGAACTCGCCGTCCAGCGATATCTGCCCGATAATGTCGCCCGACGGCCGGTTTCTCTTCTTCTCATTCCTCCCGCAGGACGTCCACCGGATCGATCCGTCCGATCCGGCGGGTCGGCAGGTAACTGGCCAGCAGCGTGGTGGTGAACAGGAAGGTGCTGAGGGCGATATAGATCATGGGATCGCGGGCCTCGATGCCGGCGACGGCCCCGATAAGGAGCCGCGCGGATGCCGCCGTTACCAGCACGCCGATCGTGATGCCGATGCCCCCCATCACTGCCCCCTTCCTCAGGACACCGAATGTAACCGTACGGGCGCTGGCGCCCAGGGCCATGCGGATCCCGAACTCGCGCCGCCGGTTCGCGACCTCGCAGGCGACGACCGCGAAGATCCCCACCAGGGCCAGTATGAGCGCGAAGATCGAGATCACGGTGATGATCCAGGTGACGAAGATCGTCCGCCAGTTCCTCTCCCAGGCCAGCTCGGTGATCGTGCGGGGGGCCGACATGGCCAGATTCGGGTCGAGCTCGCGGATGGTCTCACGCAGGACCGGTGCCAGGGCTTTCGGATCACCGGCCGAGCGCACGATCAGCCAGCCGTCGATCCGGGAGGTGACCGAATTGAGCGGCAGGTAGAAGCACGGTCCGGCTTCCTCGCCCGGACCGCCGTGACGGACGTCACCGACCATGCCCACGACCTGGATGGCCCGCTCGGGAACGGGCTCGCGCGACCAGAAGAACGAGCGGCCGACGGGATCCGCATCTCCCCAGAGGGTTCTGGCCAGGACTCGATTAACCAGACAGATCCGCGGTCTCTCGCTCATGTCCGCCGCGGTGAAATCACGACCGGCGAGCAGCGGGATTCGGGCGGTCTCGAAGTAGCCGGGTGAGACCATCCTGATCCGGGTGTTCAGGAAGGGACGCTCACTGTTGGCGGCGGTCTCGTTCGTACAGAGAGCGGCCGACCACTCGGTGCGGGCCGCCGGGGCCTGGGAGATGTAGGCGGCGGCCTCGACCCCGGGCCGGTTCCGCAGACGCTCCACTCCGCTCTGGAAGAAGGCGAACCTGCTCTGCGGTGTCTGGTAGGACCACTCGGGCAAAGACATGTACTGCCCCAGCAGATGGTCGGTGTCGACACCGATCTGGCGGGCCCGGCTGGTCAGGTAGTCCTTCATCATCAATCCCGTCACGACCAGGATGATGGTGGCCAGCCCGATCTGGAGAACGACCAGCGAGGAGCATGTCAGCGCCTGCTTCCGGCCCGGACTCATCCGGGCGGCGTCATGGCGTAGCGAGGTCCCCAGCGCACATCTCCGGACCGCGAAGGCCGGGGCCAGACCGAAGATCAGTCCGGAGAGCACCACGATCCCGACCAGCACGGCCAGCACCCGGAGGTTCATCTCGAACTGGATGAAGCCCGGCAGTTCACGCGGCATGTTGGACAGCAGCGGGTAGAGGGCCAGGCGACCGAGCACGATCCCGATCACGCCCCCGGCCAGGGCGATGACGAGGTTCTCGATCATCACCTGCTGGATCAGGCGGCTCCGTCCGGCTCCGAGCACGGCCCGCACAGAGAGTTCCCGGGTGCGGTCGGTGGCCCGGGAGAGCACGAGGTTGGCCAGGTTGGAACAGGTCAGCAGGAGTACCAGGCAGCCTACCGTGAAGATGATCAGGAATGGAGAATGCAGGGGCCGGAAGAGGTAGGAACCGAAGGGGACTACCCGGAACTCGTTCAACTGGAAGTTCTCCGGGTACTCCTCCGGGTACGCCTCGACCAGGCGGGCTTCGATCTGGCGCAGCTCGGACTCGGCCGTCTCAATCGATGTGCCGTCGCGCAGGCGGCCGACGGTGAGGAAGTTGGTCCAACCATGCGGGCCGGGCTCCTCCCGTCGCAGGGGGACCCACACTTCCTGGTAGGCGGGAAAGGAGAAATGGAGCGGCAGGACGCCCACCACCTGATAACCCTGCTCCCCGTTCAGTGTGATCCGGCGACCGATGACCGCCGGATCGCCTCCGCAGGCACGCTGCCAGAGCGCGTGACCGATCAGCGCGACCCGTTCGGCGCCGGGAAGGTAGTCGTCGGGTGCGAAGGCCCGCCCCAGCAGGGGCGTGACCTTGAGGACATTCAGGAAGTCCTCCGTGACCGAGGTGCCGAACACACGTACCGGATCGTCGAGATCGGTGACGGCGAAGGCCTCCCAGGTCATGGCCGCCAGATGCTCGAACACGTGGCTCTGCGCCTCCCAGTCCCGGAAATCGGCATAGGAGGACCAGACGAAGTCCATTTCCAGGAAGAGCGTGGTCTCCGGACCGACCATGACCAGTTCCTCGGGCTCCTCGAAGTGGAGCGGATGGAGGACGGTGTCATCGAGGATGGTGTAGGTCGTGGTGATGAAGGTGATGCCGACGGCCAGGCAGAGCGAAGCCATGACGGCGAAGAGCGGGCTGGTCCGGAAGAGGCGCAGAGCATAGCCTACATCGGAGAGGATCGAACCGAGGAAGTGTGATGCTCGATAGCGCAGCAGCCAGGTGCGGTCGGTCCGCTCGCACATCCGGACCGCCCGCCCGGCATTACCAAGCAGGGCCTCAGCCCGGGCCCGCGCCTACTCGTCACTCAGGCCCTCGGCCTTGAGCTGCTCGATGCGCAATTCCAGGTGGGCGTGGAACTCGGCGTCGATATTCCGATTCCTCCGGCTGAATGCGGCCAAGACCCTCAACCTCCAGTTCCTCTACAGCGAGACGCTCTACCCGGAGAGTGTCGCGACGGCCAATGGCCAGCCGACCGGGTCCTTCGGCGGCACCGGGCTGGACGTCACGTTCGTTCACCGGAATCGGGACTGGGCTTACGAGGCCTTCTGGCGGCGCCTCGACGGGGACCTCCGGGCCGATGCCGGTTTCCTGCCGCGGACCGACCTGCAATCGTGGGCCGGGGTCCCTCCCGGGTCATGGTCTACGACCGAAAGGGACAATTCCTGCGAAGCTGGGGACAGGCGGGAGATGGACCAACGGACCTGGGCCGGCCAATGACGTTCGAAGCCCTCCCGAGCGGGAATCTTGCGCTGAACGGGAGGGACCTGATACGCGTGTTCTCCCCGTCGGGCAGACTGCTGGATTCGTGGCGGCCGATCGAAGGTAGCGCCCTGCCGGGCAGTGCCCGCAGGATCGTCTACCTGGAATCCTTCGACAGGATATTCTCTAATACGACAAGAAGCAGTTCCCAGGAGCCGTCATTCCACGAGGGATACTGCTCTCTTTACGACCGTAGCGGGCAGCTCATCCTGACGCTCGCTTACACTCGGACGGAAGGGACATTCCGGAGGGGGGGAGACGCCGGCGGTAATAACTACGGCGTGCTCTGGCCGTGGTTCACTGAACTGCAGGGGACTGTGAATCAGCAGGGGCGGATTTACTGGACCCGCACCGATTCGCTGGGTTTCTGGAGTCTGGATCTTACGGACGGCTCATATTTTAGGGCGGTCATAGAGGCCCCATCTCCTCGTCTCACGGCCGCTGAGATAGACAGTGTGGCGGTCCGGGCGGCCTCGGGCGGCTCTCGCGGATTCGACATGCGCTGGTACCGGTGGTTCAAGGGACTGGACTTTCCGGCGGTCCGACCGTGGACGGACGAGATCCACACCGACGATGCGGGTCGCGTATGGCTACGAGAGCACGCGGACGGATTAGTCGCGCAGCCGATGGTGCAGTATTCAGGAATATGGGTGATGTACTTTGTCTTCTCTCCGGAGGGCTTCCTGCTCGGAACGGTCCGGGCCCCTACGGAGATCATCAGGATCACCAGGGACGAGTGGTACGCCGTCGAGAGGGCACCCGAATTCCATAACGAGCGCATCCACCGCTACCTTCTTCGGCGATAAACGATGGCTGGACCTTGTACATCCACAATGCAGACACCACCCGGTCCTTGGATCGTATCCCCAGGAGATTCGCCATGTCCCTTCCACATTCCCTGTCCTGCCGCGCATGGACAGCCTTCCCGGTTTTCCTTTTCATGCTCACTGCTTGCGGTCCGGTCACCGGCCGCCACCGATTCGAGATCGTCGTGGAGGATGGAGCCCCGACTGCGGTCACGTATGGCGGGCCCCGCTATCAGGAGCCGCTGTTCCGCATTGAGGAAGTGACACGCGTCCAACAAGAGGAGCGGGTGCCGGGATCGCTCCTGAGTTCCCCCGGCGCATTCCTCCCGGGCCCGGGGAAAACTCTGATCGTTACCGAGCCCTTCGAAGGGCGCGTCGTGGTCTATGACGAGAACGGGCGGTTCCTCCGTGAACTCGGAGGGAAGGGCTCCGGACCGGGGCAGTTCCAGTTCATCAACGCAGTGCGGGTGGAGGGCAATACCATCGTGATCACCGACGGCCAGCTCCAGAGGATCACCCGGCTGCAGGAGGAGGGGACGGTCTTGACGACGACTTCGACCTCCCTGCTTGGCAATGCGCGGGACGTCCGGACACTTGCGGACGGTCGCGTCGCTGTGACGAAAGGGCGATTTGAGTACAGGGATCCTTATGCCTTGCAGGCCGTGGACCTCTTTCTGATGGAAGCCATGGGTGGTGATACCCTGGCCGTCATCAGCACCCGTATGATCACGACCGGGCAGGTCACAAGGGGACCCCGAGGCAGCTTCTCGGTGTCTTCGATGCCTATGACCGGCCAGCCGCAGCTGTTCGTGCTGCCTGATGGAAGGTTCCTGGCGAGCGAAGGGGACGTCCCGGTGATCAGGTTCTTCGGCCCCGATGGGCACCTAAGCAGCAGGGTCCGTCTTGATGAGCCGGAGCGGACGATGACGCCGGAACTGCGAGCAGTTTTTTTCAAGAGTCTGGATGCGCAGGCCGCTTTCTATGGACGGATCAGAGATCCATCCGAAGACAAAGACACCCTCCTGCCGGAGAAGGCGGGCTGGTGGTCCTCGGTGACCATGGATGATGCAGGTTATCTCTGGCTTTACGACGTCCTTTCAAATCCGGCTTGGGTACCCAGCAGACCGTGGCGCCAATTCATCCTGGCACCAGATGGACGCTGGCTGGGCACAATGGAGGTTCCCACCATGATTCCTGTGATCAGGGACGGACTGCTGTATGCACTCCCTGTGGATGAGGAGACGGGGATGAAGTGGCCGACCGTCTATCGGCTGATTCCGAACGCACCCGGCTTCAGTTACCCATAGCCACCCTGCACTCCCACCCTGCTGCCGCCGCTGGATGCGGTGGAACACATGCCGTGGGACGAGGGAGAGCGCTGCATCCGGCTGACCAAGAAACGCTAGTGTATTAGGCCGGGGAGGAGTAGAAGGAGGCGGGAGCGTGATAAGATAGGAGAGGACCCGTTGTCCGCGAGCAGAATGCCATCAGGCATTCAGCAAGGAGGCAGTCGTGGTGAAGGAAGACGAATCGGGTGAATCCCAGGTTTCTCGACGGGACTTCCTGTGCCGCGCTGGCCAGGCCGGCGGGGTGGTCCTCATCGCCGTTCCGGGCCTGCGTCGGGGATTCATGGGCCTGCCCTCGGTTGCCGGTCTGCCGGCGCGGGGTCTCGCGCACGGGATCCCATCGGGGATGGCTGGGTCCTATCCCCAGAGTCTCTTCTCCGGCTTGCAGTGGCGTCTGCTCGGACCGTTC
The DNA here is from genome assembly GCA_964519015.1 of uncultured Gemmatimonadota bacterium. Lineage (GTDB taxonomy): Bacteria > Blakebacterota > Blakebacteria > Blakebacterales > CAYUVJ01 > CAZFHZ01. The sequence continues at coordinate 14,233 of CAZFHZ010000045.1, forward strand.
CGCGGCGGGCGCGTGGACGCGGTAGCCGGTGTACCCGGCCGGCCGAACGAGTTCTATTTCGGTCATGTGAACGGCGGCGTGTGGAAGTCAATCGACGCGGGCGGTGTGTGGAAACCGGTATTCGACTCGCAGCCGGTTTCCTCAATCGGCGCCATCGCCGTCGCGCCGTCCGCGCCGGATGTGCTTTACGTCGGCACCGGGGAATCAACCCTGCGCGATTCGGTCGGATATGGTGACGGGATGTACAAGACGACCGATGCCGGCAAGACCTGGACGCACCTCGGTCTCGCCGACACCCAGCACATCGCCAAGATCGCCGTTCACCCCCGGAATCCGGACATAGTGTTCGTCGCTGCGATCGGCCACCTGTATGCCGCGAACCCCGAGCGGGGATTGTTCCGCTCAATGGACGGCGGCAGGACCTGGCAGAAGGTGCTGTACAAGAATGCGGACGTCGGTGCCGTCGAAGTCGTCATCGATCCGACCAACCCGCAGGTAGTGTACGCCGGCCTGTGGAATACGCGCCGTCCGCCCTGGTTCACGTACGCCCCCACGAACGGTCCCGGGGGGGGCATCTACAAATCCACCGACGGCGGTACAACATGGCACGAGCTCACGGGGGGACTCCCGAAGGAAGGGATCGGCCGGACCGGGATCGCCGTCTGCCCGAGTGAACCGCAGCGTCTGTACGCGGTGGTGGATTGCCTCGTGCCCGAGCCGGGCGCAGGGGCCGAACCGGCGGGTGGGGGCAGGTTCGGGGGCGGAACGTCCGGGCAGGGCGGGTTCTTCCGCTCGGACGACGGGGGGGTGACCTGGACCCGGCTCTCCTCGGATACGGCCCTGTGGGGACGCGGCTGGTACTTCGAGCATGTGGCGGTGGATCCCGAGGATGCCGACCTGCTCTACGTGTCGAATGTCTCCATCTCGCGCTCCAGTGACGGTGGCCGGACGTGGATCCCCCTTCGGGGATCACCGGGGGGGGATGACTACAACCAGATGTGGATCTCGCCCGATGACCCGAACACGATGATCGTAGCCAGCGATCAGGGCTGCGTCATCACCCGCAACGCGAAGGCCGAGGACCCGACCGAGGTCACGTGGAGCACCTGGTACAACCAGCCGACGGCGCAGATCTATCACGTGTCGGTGGATCCTCGCTTCCCTTACTGGGTGACCGGCGCACAGCAGGACACCGGTGCCGTGGCGGTGCGCTCACGCGGCAAGTTCGCGGAGATCTCGATGCGTGACTGGGAGCCGATCGGCGCCGCCGGCGAGAGCGGGTACACGGCGGGCGATCCGCTGCATCCCGGGATCATCTACGGCGGCACGGGAAGCCGGTATGACCTTGAGCTCAACCGCTCGGTGCCGGGTACCGCGCGACCGCAGGCCCCCGAGGATGCACGCACCGATTGGACCCAACCGCTGGTGCTTTCGAAGGCCGATCCGCGCGCGCTCTACTACGCCAACCAGTTCCTGTTCAAGTCCACCGACGCTGCGGAATCTTGGACGCGGATCAGTCCGGATCTCACCCGGCCGAATCCCGGGATTCCGCCCAATCTCGATGCCACTGCGGCGGCTGACATCGGAAACAACCAGCGCGGTGTCATCTACACGATCGCACCATCGCCGATACTCGTGCCGATGGTGTGGGTGGGGACCGATGACGGCTGCATCCACGTGACGATCAACGACGGCAATACCTGGCAGAACGTGACGCCGCCGGCGCTCACCGCGTGGAGCCGGGTCACGATGCTGGAGGCGTCACATTTCGACATCGACACCGCCTACGCCAGCGTGGATCGGCATCAACTCGAGGATTTCGATCCGTACATCTACCGCACCCGCGACCGGGGCAAGACCTGGCGGAGAATTACGAACGGTCTGCCGGCGGGCGGGTATATGCACACGGTGAAGGAGGATCTCTCACGGCAGGGACTGTTGTTCGCCGGTACCGAACGAGGCGTGTTCGTGACCTTCGACGACGGCGACCACTGGCAACCGCTGCAGCTCAATTTGCCGGTCACTTCGATGCGCGACTTCGAGATCTACGGCAACGACCTGATCGTGGCGACGCACGGACGCGGCTTCTGGCTGATCGACGACATCAGTCCTCTGCGCCAGATCGACGACCTGGTAGCGAAGGCCGACGCGTACCTCTTCAAGCCGGCCGACGCGATCCTCGTGGATCAGGGCGGCGACAACGGTACGCCCTTCCAGAAGGACAATCCCCAGGCGGAGAATCCGCCGGTCGGCGCTTTCATCTACTACTTCCTGAAGACCGACACGACGGGACCGGTGACGCTCGAGATCCTCGATACTGGCGGCACGAGCCTTCAGACGTTCGCGAGCCCGTCCGCGGAGGCGCCCGCGGGCGGCGGGCGCGGTGTCCAGGGGGCCGGTCGGATCCCCAACACCTCTGCCTTGTGGCGTACACCGCCGGAGGCGTTCTCGACGGAGGCCGGCCTGCACCGCGTGGTGTGGAATCCGAACACCGGGCGGGGCCGCGGTTTCGGGGGCGGCTTCGCGGGTCGCGGGGGTCAGGGCCGTCCGCCCGTCTCATTGCCCGGCGAGTTCACAGCGAAGCTGACGGTGAACGGACAGACCTACACGCAGACATTTACGCTGAAGCCGGATCCGCGAGGCAGCGGGGACTGATCCAGGCCGATCCACTGCGAGTGGGACAAGTCGGGTCGGGAGGAGGATCAGGAACAACCTTGGTCGACGGGAGAGCGTATTGATCCCGCTGTTGTATTGCCTGCTGCAACTCATGCAGATGCCATCCGGCCAGGCGATCCAGGGCTACGGTGCCCCCACCTTCACCGTTCCGCGTATCGAGGCCGAGATCACCGTGGATGGGCGCCTCGACGAACCGGTCTGGTCGCAGGCGGTCCGGTTGACCGGGTTCTCCCGATACCAGCCCGTGGACGGGCGGTCCGCCGAGGAGAATACGGAAGTACTGGCCTAGTACTCCCCTACGGCACTACGGCACTCCACTTCGCCGTCATCGCGCAGGATTCTGATCCGGGGACGATCCGTGCGACCGTCGCCGAGCGCGACAACCTCGGCAATGACGATTCCGTCACCATCTTCCTGGACACCTTCAACGACCGGCGCCGGGCGTTCTTCTTCAGCGTCAATCCGCTGGGTGCCCAGGAAGACGGCGTGCAGACCGAGGGCGCCTTCAACGCCGGAAGTATACGTGGCGGCGGCTCTCTCCAGGGGGGCACGCTGGACAAGAGTCCGGACTATCTGTGGGACTCGGCCGGAGAGGTCACGGATCAAGGCTTCCGGGTCGAGATCCGCATTCCCTTCAAGAGCCTGCGCTATACCGGCAACGGACCGCAACGCTGGGGTATCAACATCCAGCGCAAGATCCAGCGGACAGGATATACGGACACCTGGACCGATGTACGCCGCGCCAGCAACAACTTCCTGGGTCAGGCCGGTGCCATGGAAGGACTGTATGATCTGAAGCGCGGCGCCGTGATCGAGGCCCAACCGTTCATGACCGCGAGCGAGAACGGGACCCGGGCCGACTCCGGGGACCTCATCAGAGAGAAGGTCCGACTGAATCCAGGTGTGAACTTCCGGCTCGGATTCACGAACCTGTCGTTCGATGCCACCGTGAACCCGGATTTCAGCCAGGTGGAGTCCGACGCCGGACAGGTCACGGTGAATGAGCGTTTCGCCCTCTTCTATCCGGAGAAGCGCCCCTTCTTCCTCGAGGGGATCGAGCTCTTCTCCACGCCCAACCAGCTCGTCTATACACGGCAGATCGTCGATCCGGTCGCGGGAGCAAAACTCACCGGTAAATTCGGCCGCTTCGGCCTGGCTTACCTCAGTGCCGTGGACGCTCTTCTGGAGGGCGGCCACGCGGTCTTCCATGTCACCCGCCTGCGCACGGACCTGGGCGCCAGCTCACTGGCCGGAATCACCTTCACCGACCGGACCGCCCCGGGAGAGGTCAACCGGGTGCTGGCGGCGGATGCACGCATCACCATGATGCGGCTCTATTACGTGCAGGGGCAGCTGGGGTACTCCTGGGATGGCCCGAAGAGTGGGCTGACCGCATCCCCCATCTGGAGCGCGGAATTCGACCGCACGGGTAGAGCATGGGGCTTCAATTACCGATTGAACGGTATCGGCGAATCCTTCCGGGCGCTCTCCGGTTACGTGCCTCGCAACAACATCGTCGAGGGGCGGGCCATAAACCGGATCACCTTCTACGGTGAACGAGGGGCGCTCCTGGAGAGTTTCTCCACGAACTTCAACATCAGCCGGCTCTGGCGTTTCGCGGATTTCTTATACGATGACCCGATCGAAGGGGAGGAGTCGCTCAACCTCCAGTTCCAGCTGCGCGGGGGCTGGAACCTGAACTGCAGGACGACCCGCGAATTCGTGCGCTTCGACGCGGACCTGTATGGCGGCTACCAGGTCAGCCGTCCCGACGGCACGGTCGTCGGGTTCTCCATGCCGGAGATGCTGGCGGGAGCCTTCGGAGAATCCCTGTCGCTGAGCACACCCACCTTCCGGACCTTCGGGGGACGCGTGCAGGTCAGCCATGCGGAGAACCCCATCTTCCCGGAAGCCGCCGGCGGGCGCGAGACCGCCCTGTCCCTGAGCGCGAACCTGCGGCCGGTGGGTACGGTGCGCGTCGAAACGATCGGGACCATCTCCCACCTGACGCGCGTCCGCGATGGCAGTGAATTCGCCCGTACCATCATCCCCCGCATCAAGCTCGAGTTCCAGCCCCGGAGGTCGCTCTTCTTCCGTGCCATCGGCGAGTACCGCTCGCAGCGCCAGGCGGCGTTGCAGGATCCCTATTCCGGCGATCCGCTGATCGTGGACGGTGATCTGAGCACAGTGCAGAGATTCAACGGCCTCCGGCTCGACCTGCTGGTCTCCTACGAACCGACGCCGGGGACGGTGGCCTTCTTCGGTTACGGCAGCTCGATGGACACCGACCGGACCTTCGGGATCACCGATCTGCGTCGCGCCAGCGACGGCTTCTTCCTGAAACTCGCCTACCAATTCCGGCGCTGATCCCGGGATGACCGGACCTTCGGCGTCTTCAGAACAGGATTATCTACAGGTCTCCTGAACGACGTCCTCCGCCTCGCTATCGGTCCCCGCCGGCAGGCGGCCAGCGAATCCCAGCAGTCGATTAGAAGAGCGCGTCATCACATGTACTCTCGGACTGGCCGTCAACGGTCGGAAGCGCGGGTTGCTCACGGACGAGGGCGTGGAGCCGATCCGCTCCTGGCGGCATTCGGAATTCGAGGAAGTCTGATCGGGAGTGTGATCTCAGGGATAGACGAACCCATCGATCGCCGAACGGATCTCATACACGATCAGGTGGTTCTCGCCCGTTTCCGGATTGGAGGTGATGGTCATCACCCGTCCACGGCAGATTCGACCGCTCCCCTGGGGGAGGCGCGTGTTCCCCAGGTACTCTCCTTCGGGGCTCAATACCATGCAGAGTCTCCCCCCGCCGGCAGCCTCGCGTTCGCTCTCCTGCTCCGGTACCGTCAGCCAGATGTAGCCGTACTCATCCAGTCCTGCACCCTCCCAATACGGCCACCGGTCGGGGAAATTAAGGGCTTCCTTCTGTGCCTTTAACGTCTCAACCCTCTCCCCGGAGGCCGCGGCGATTCGCTCGTCATAGGAGTCAAGCACGATAGCCCGATCCTCCGCCGAGACGGGGCGCGCCTCGATCTCGAGGCGGATCCGCCGAAGCAGGGTTCCGTCGAGGCGATGGAGGAACAGTTCCGGAATATCCCCCGGGCTGATCAGGACTCCACAGGCTGGTTCGAAGTCAATCCCCGGCCAGGTACTATATGGGATCAATACACCCATCGCTCGTACGCCTCTGTACATCCCCCAAGTCTGCATCTTATGCTGGGGCGTTGCCGTCTGCCATACCACCTCCCGATCCGGCCCCAGGACCGTCACCGCTTGCCGCGTGAGCACGAACTCGCTGGTCCTCTCGTCCTGCTGGCTGATAAGAACCAGTCTGTCGTCGTCGGCCATCCGGGCGCTCGACACATAACCCAGCTTGAGATCACTCACGGTCTGATTGAGCGAGATGACAGCGAGCAGGATTCCATCGGTGCGGAACCGGGTAAGCCGCATGCTTCTTGTGTCGACGACCTGAACGACTCCCTGATCCACGTAGATATTATCGACACTCTGGAATTCACCGGGCCCCTCTCCCGATCGGCCGATAGTCCGGCCGAAACCACCCTCCCGGTCGAATACGGTTACGTGGTTGTTCCTGAAATCCATCACGTAGAAATACCCATCGTCGCCCTGTAAGAAGGTTATGGGCCTGATCAGCAGTGAATCCTCGTTCTCGGGATCTTCCTTCAGTCTAAGGACCTCTTCGTAGCTGAACAGCGGTTCCGGGTACACCGGAATTGTGTTGCTGGTGGCGGTCACCACCCCGTCGGCGGTTCCGACTTCGAATCGATGACCAGGATCACCGGTGTGGGCGGAACAGGCAGCGAGTATCAGAGCGGATACAACCGGAAGGTATCCGATGTGACACCTCATACAGCCCCTCCGTTCTCAAGGAGATGAATGGGCTTCGAAGGCTGGAGTACGGAATCAGTACCTGTATCGGTTGACAATACCAGGACTGGATGAGAATAAGAAGTGTGCCGGCAGAGCCGCATCGAAGGACGGGTGGTTCGTTTCAGCGGCCGGGCACGAACCCCGCCTGCCTCGCAGGCGGGGGTGTCGTCGTCCGATCCGGTCTCGTACCGGGTCAGTCGGGAGGGGGTGCGGCGGTGGTCTCGATCTTGAGCCGCTCGCCCGACCGGTTGACCGTCCAGACGATCTTCTGTCCGGGGCGGACGGCGGAGAACATCTTGCCGCCGGCGGCCCGATCCAGGCGGACTCCATCGATATGGGTCAGGAGGTCACCGGGCAGCAATCCGCCGACGTCGGCCGGCCCCCCCTTCTGGATGGAGACGACCAGAGGGGGGCGGTCGAAGTCCCAATTCCGGGTGCCGTCCTTATCTCGGAAACTCGCGCCTCTCAGACGCAATACCATGCCCAGGAGGGTGCGGCCGGGTTCCGGGCCGAAGCCCTCCAGCCCGACCGGGAGGTCGAAAACCCCACCGGTGGATTCGCCCTGGACGTGAGCCATGATGGAATCGATCAGATCCCCGGGGATCCGGTTCTCGAGGACGAAGGGCAGATGCACCTGGATCGAATCATCAGCCGCGACCGTGGTCGGTACGATGGTGACGGTATGGACCCGACGGCGCCGCCGGATGACCAGTTCGACCGGTTCGCCCGCCACCAGGTTAGTGAAGTCGATCCCGGCCTGGCGGGTCGTGATCAATCGGCCGCCGATGGCCACGATGATATCGCCCCGTTGAAGGATTCCGGTGGCGGGACCGTCGGGATCCACTTCTGTGATCCTCGGTTCCGATTTGAACGACAGGACGAGCCCATTCTTGGTCAGCGCGTAGACCATATCCCCTTCCATCTGGTCGATGCCCAGCATCGTTCCCGGCTTGGGAAGATTGATCTGGGTCCGCTGGCCTGTCGGCGTCTGAGCACGGGCCGGAGCGGAGAGCATACCCAGGATGAGGACCGCCAGGATCCATCGCGCTCCCATGACTACTCCTCGTGCCTTCATGTCGATTCCTCCATCTCCGATCTTCGGGGTCATCAGAACAGGATGATCCTCGGGTCCCCGGCGACCTGGGTCGTGCCGGCGTCCGGCTGGACGATGGCCGGCAGCAACCGTCGCAGGACTTCGTCCTTCGGTATGAATCGGGTGATCGTACTGGCGGCCGAGGCCAGGGTGGTCAGTGCCACCTCGCGCCCCTGTTCCACCTCATCCGCTCCCAGGACATGGCTGAGCGTGGTGAGATCCTGGAGGGCGGCCAGATACTCCCCCCCGGTCCCCTGGACCGTGGCCGCGACCAGGAATCCGTCGTCGGGATCCGCCATCGGGCCGAATGGGGAGCTGCGTGCACCCAGATACAGCCCGATGGTGATACCACCCAGTACGAGCAGGAGGGCGGCGGCTGCGATCCCCATGAGACGCCAGTTGGTCAACTCGATCACGTGACGTCGTCGCGGTCCCAGGAGCCCGCGCTGAACGAGCGCCCCGACCGTCCGGTCCTCGAGGCCGGCGCTGAGTTCACGTTCCCGCGGCAGGTCCGCCAGGGCTTTGCTCAAACGGGACATGGGCTGGTCATCGTTCATGTTCGGTCTCCTTCACACTCGACAACAGCATCCGCAGTGCCTGATGCGACCGGAACAGGAGGAACTTCGAGGTTCCGACCGGTATGCCCAGTCGTTCTGCGATCTCGCGGTGCTTCATCCCTTCGATGTCGTGGAGCACCAGCACAAATCTCTGGTCGTCCGGCAGAGCCTGGATCGAACGCTCCAGGTCGATCCGGTCGTCAACCCTGACCTCGGGTGTCACGGCCGGGGTGAGATCGTCCATTGGAACGAGATGGGTCCTGGTCTCCCGGCGTAGCCGCTCCCGGACCACGTTGAGTCCGATGCCGTGCAGCCAGGTCCCGAAGGCGGAATCCCCCCGGAATCGGTTGAGACATTCGCATGAGCGGATCCAGGTCTCCTGCACGACGTCCTCGGCCTCGTCGCTGCTCCCCGCCAGCAGGCGGGTGACGAATCCCAGCAGCCGTGGGGTATGGCGCCGATAGAGTTCGCGGAAGGCTCCTTCATCCCCCTGTCGCAGGACGGATGAGACGAGCCTTCGATCGTCGGCGTGGATGTCCGGTGAAGTCCCCATTCTATTCAATGAGTCGGGTCCGGGAGCGGAATGGTTGCGGGAAAGTGAACGCGCTGGTGCGCTGAGCTTACAGCCTCGTGCCGCAGCGCCGGCAGTAGACCGCATCCTCGGCGTGTTCCTCGTGACCGCAGCCGGGGCAGGTGAGCAGGGGGATATTCTCCCGGGCCTGGGCGATCTCCACCGACAGGATGCCGGTGGGCACGGCGATGATGGCGTAGCCCATGATCATCAGGATGGCGGCCACGGTCTGCCCGAGCACTGTCTGCGGAGCGATGTCGCCGTAGCCCACCGTGGTCATAGTTACGATGGCCCAGTAGACGCCGCGGGGGATGCTGGTGAAGCCCCGTTCGGGTCCTTCGATCAGGTACATCAGGGAGCCGACGATGACCACCACCGAGAAGACGGCCAGCAGGAAGACCGCGATCTTGTAGCGGCTGGCCCGCAGGGCGGCCCGAAGCTGCCGGGCCTCGCCCACGTAGCGGGTCAGCTTGAAGATGCGGAAGAGTCGCAGCAGACGGAGTATCCGCAGCACCAGCAGGGTCTGGGCCCCGGCGAAGATCATGCTCAGGTAGGTGGGGACCACCGCCAGCAGGTCGACCACGCCGAAGAAGCTGAGGGCGTAGCGATGGGGGTGCCGTACGCTGACCAGACGCATGGCGTACTCGATGGTGAAGAGGATGGTGAAGGCCCATTCGACGGTGTAGAGGAGTCGGCCGTGGACCTGACGCACCGTGGCCACGCTCTCCAGCATGACCGCCAGTACGCTCAGCAGGATGGCCCCGAGCAGGACCACGTCAAAGGCCTTGCCGGCCGGGGTATCGGCCTCGAAGATGACCTCGTAGAGCCACCGGCGCAGGGTCCCGGCCGGCCGCTCCTCCTTGGCGGTGGAGTAGGGGCCGATCAGCGGGCGCCGGCCCGTCCGTCCCGTCTCATCCTCTCGCGACATGGAGGCAGCCTCCCTTCGACCCGCCCAGGTCGGCAGGTGGGGTGGGGCTCAGCGACCGGGCACCTTGAGCAGGCGGGTCTTCTTCTTCAGGAAGACCATGAGGAGGTAGAAGAGAGTCCCCCCCCAGAAGAGGCCGGCCCGGAGCGGATCGAGCAGGTAGTCCCCCT
>CAZFHZ010000046.1:0-24002 GCA_964519015.1 uncultured Gemmatimonadota bacterium
TCTACTACGAGGCGACCGACCCCCAGCGCCTCGTCTACAACGTCGCCGACTTCTCCGTAATCGACTACGTGGGCGGTCTGCACGACCTGAAGGAGGGGCTGATCCGCACCATCGGGGACGCCGACGTGCGCTTCCGCGAGGACCCGGTCCGCATGCTCCGGGCCGTGGAGTACGCCTCCCGCCTCGGGTTCCAGCTCCATGGTGATATCCGGAAGGCGATCCACCGGCACCGTCGCGATCTCCGCCGCTCCTCCGACGTCCGGATCGCCGATGAGATCCTCCACCTGCTGCGCAGCGGTTCGAGCGAACCCGCGATGCGCATGCTGCGGGAGATGGGACTGGTCGAGGTACTCCACACCGGTCTCCACACCGCCCTGGAAGGGGAACGGGCGGAGAGCTTCTTCAGCCGTCTGAAGGCGATCGACACCCTGCAGGTGCAGGAGCGACTGCCGCGGGACGCGGCCCTGCTGGCGCAGCTCTATCTGGGGCCGCTGGAACGGGCGGTCGCCGCCGAGGAGACCAAGAAGGGGGGACGGCTCTCCAAGGGGGAGTTCCTGGTCCAGGCCGAACGGGTCATGGCCCCGGAGACCGCCTTCCTGCCGCTGCCCAACCGCCGCCGGTTCCAGATCCAGCAGGCGATGCTCGCGGTCGACAAGATGCGTCGACCGCCGAGCCGCCACCGCGGTCACGACACCATGGTCCAGCGCGCCTACTTTCTGGATGCCTTCGACCTGCTCCGCATCGATGCGGAGGCCGGTCTGGTCCCCCGCAACGTGCTGGAAGAATGGGATGGGCTGCGGGCCGCCGCCGAACGGGAAGGGAAACTGGTCGATCCGGACTCCCGCGAGGAGCGGAGCCGGAGCCGGCAAAGGGGACGCGGACAACGGGGTGAAGGGCGACGGGAAGAGGGAGCGGGACGTTCCCGCGACCGTGGACGCGGCGGGCGGGATCGGGGGCGGGAACGCGGGAGCCGCGGTCCGGATCGCGGGACGGCTGCCCCGGCCGGGCCGGACCAGACTCAGACTCCCCAGCGAAAGACTCCAGAGCGGGAAGGGGAGCGGCGGGAGAGTCCCCGGCGCGACCGTTCCCGGCGCGACCGGGGCCGCCGGGAGAGGACCCGCCGGCCGGAAGAGACCCCCGGAACGCCCACTGCCCGGCCGGAGGAGACCTCCGCCGAGCAGCGGGAAAGCCGGCCCGACCGTACCCGCGAGGGGCGCGGACGTGGCCGCGACCGGGGTGGACGTACCCGCCAGGAGCGAGCCCCGCGCAGCCGGCCCGAGACACCGGCCGAAAGCGGACCCGTTACGGCGAGGGAGCTCCCTCCCCCCTCCCCCGAACCGCGGGTCGAAGCCGGTCCCCCTCCCGAGCCTAAGGAGAGCGTCGAACGGATCGCTCCGCCCGTGGACGAGATGCAGCACGGCCGCAACATCCGGGAGCGTCGCTCCTGGGACGGACAGGCCGGTCAGACGCACGGGATGATCAAGAAAATGAAGGAGGGACTCGTCTCCGGGGAGTTCACCGTCCCCCCGGCCGACCAGATCCCTTATGTGGTGCCGGGTAAATCGATCAAGCAGACCATGAAGGACTGGGACGCCATGGTCGGGCGGGTGGATGAGATCGCCGCCGACGAGACCCGTCCCGAGACGGACAAGTGGGGGCGCACCAAGCGCCGGATCGAGCCCGGACTGTAGACCGATCCTGATGGAGTGTGAACGACGGGGTCCACCGCTCAGCGGTGGGCCCCGTCCTGTTTCCGGGCCGCCGCCCGGTTGTGCACCGGAATCCTCGGGTCCGGCCCGGTGTTGGTTTACGGAAAGGGCGGGGACGGGTAGAGTGGGGAACGCATGAACGCCCCGAACCCCGAGACGATCCATGGACCGGGCGGGACCCGGCCGGGTCCCTGTCCCTTCTGCGATTCCTCCCGCTGGCCCGGTCTCCGGCTCCCCCCCGACCGCCTGGCCCCCGATGCCCCGGCCGTCGAGATCGTGGAGTGTCCGGGTTGCGGGACCGGTGAGAGCATGGTGGCACCGGGAGCGACTTCCGGCGGTGCCGGGAGTGGGGAGGTCTACCTGCCGCATGCCCGTCCCGGTGGGATGCGCGGGTGGCTCGCCCGTCGGGGACAGGAACGGAAGGTCGAGGTCGTCCTGCCTTGGGTGATGGCCCCCGGCGTGGTGGACATCGGCTGCGGCTCCGGCGGGTTCCTGGAGGCCTGGCGCCGCCGCCGCCCCGGTGACCAGCTGGTGGGGATGGAACCCGATCCGGCGGCCGCCGAGCAGGCACGGGGGCGCGACCTGGTAGTGATCACCCGGGGACTGGAGGAGCTTCTCCCGCCCGGCGCCCAGGGGATGGGGATATATACGCTCTGGCATGTGTTGGAACACCTGCCCGACCCGGCCGGCGCCCTCTCCCTGATCCGGCGCGGCATGACCGCCGACGGACGGATCGTGCTCGCGGTGCCCAACCGCTCGGCGGCCGAGCGGGCGATCTACGGACGGTGGACCATCTCCTGGGACCCCCCCCGGCACCGCTGGCACTTTACCCCGGAGGGACTGAGTGCCCTGGTCCGCGCCAGCGGCCTGCGCGTGCTCGACCGGTTCAACCTGGTCAGCGACGACCTCTACGATGCCGTGGGCTCGCTCCGCTGGTTCCTCGATCCACGGGCGTGGACCGAGCCCCGGCGCCCCCGGGCGCTGGCCGCCACAGCTGCGGCCGTGGCCGCCGGGATACCGGTCGGCCTGGCCACCGCGACCATGGCCCCCTGGCGCAGCCGGGCGAGCCTCGGCCTGGTGCTGGCCCGCGCCTGAACGCTCGCCCCCGTCTCCGCCGTCGTATATCCTATTAGACTCGGAACTTGAACGCGGTCCGGCACTCGCGCATCGCCGGACCTGGTCGTCGCGAAGGGAGCCGTATGGCCCTGGTGGTGGACGGCCTCGACCTGGGGACCCTCCTGCTCTCCCCCATGGCCGGGGTCACCGACACGGTCTTCCGCCGGCTCTGCCGCCGGATGGGAGCCGACACCCTCTATTCGGAGTTCGTCTCCGGGGACGGACTGGTGCGCGAGAACGCCCGCACCCTGGAGATGCTCGAATTCCATCCCGAGGAGCATCCGATCGGGTTCCAGGTCTTCGGCGGCGATCCCGAAGTGGTGGCCGGGGCCGCCCGCCGGGCCTGGCAGCTGGGGCCCGACCTGATCGACATCAACTTCGGCTGTCCCGCCCGCAAGGTGACCCGGAAGATGGCCGGCTGCGCCATCCTCCAGGACCTGGGCCGGTTCCGCGAAGTGGTCGCGGCGGCGGTGTCGGCCGTGCCGGGGCCGGTCACGGTCAAGATCCGCGCCGGCTGGGACCGGCAGCAGCTGATCCACCGGGAGGCCGCCCAGCTGGCCGCCGAGGCCGGGGCCCGCGCCATCGCCCTCCACCCGCGCACCCGCGCCCAGGGCTACTCGGGGCGGGCCGACTGGTCGCTGATCACCGAACTGGTCGCCTCCAGCCCCATCCCGGTGATCGGCAACGGCGATCTGTTCGAGCCCGAGGATGTGCGCCGCATGCTCACCGAGACCGGCTGTGCCGCCGTGATGATCGCCCGCGGGGCGATCGGCAACCCCTGGATCTTCGCCCGCACCCGGACACTGCTGGCGACCGGGCAGCTCCCCCCGCCCCCCGCTCCGGCCGAGCGCCTGGCCACGATGCTGGAGCACGCGCGACTGGACGTGGCGTACAAAGGTGAGCGCCGGGGGGTGCGTGAGCTGCGCAAGCACCTGGGCAGCTACACCCGCGGGCTACGCTGGGGCGCCCGCCTGCGGGCGGCGGCGATACGGATCGAGACGCTGACCGACCTGGAGGGGATGGTCCGCGACTACCTGGCCGCACTCCCCCGTCTCGAGGGGACGCCCGGGGCCGGCGACCTCCCCGCTTGGTTACGATCGGAGACGGTCCATGCGGCGGGATGACCTGCTCGAACTGCTCCGGCGGGTGGCCTCAGGGGAGGTCGGGGCCGAGGCGGCACTGGCCCGCCTGAAGGACCTCCCCTTCGAGGCGGTGGGGGATTTCGCGCTGCTCGACACCCACCGCGACCTGCGCTGCGGGTTCGCCGAGGTGTTGCTGGCCGAAGGGAAGACGCCGGAGCAGTGCGCCGCCATCGCCGCCCGCCTGGCCGCCTCCGGGGGGCCCTTCCTGGCCACCCGGGCCGACCCCGCCCGGGCGGAGGCCATCCTGGCCGCGGTCCCCGAGGCGGAACACCACCCCCTGGCCCGGATCGTGCGCCGGTTGCCGGCCGGACACACCACCGAGCGCGGACCCGTGGCGGTGGTCACGGCGGGTACGGCCGACCTGCCGGTGGCCGAGGAGGCCGCCCTGACCGCCGAAACGATGGGGCTCAAGGTGGAACGGATCCACGATGTGGGGGTGGCCGGACTGCATCGCCTGCTGGCTCACCGGGAACGTTTCGAGCAGGCGGCGGTCATCATCGTGGTGGCCGGCATGGAGGGTGCCCTGCCCAGCGTGGTGGGGGGTCTGGTCCGCCGACCCGTGATCGCCGTGCCGACCAGTGTCGGCTACGGGGTCGGGGCGGGAGGCGTGGCGGCCCTGCTGGGCATGCTCTCCTCCTGCGCCTCGGGCGTGACCGTGGTAAACATCGACAACGGTTTCGGGGCGGCCTACGCCGCCGTCCGTATCCTGGAAGAGCACGCGTGAGGGTCCTCTACCTGGAACCCTTCTCCGGCATCAGCGGCGACATGCTGCTGGGGGCGCTGGTCGACCTGGGGCTACCGATCGAGGTGCTACGGGCCCAGGTCGAGCGGCTCGGACTCTCCGACCGGGTCACGCTGGAGGTGCGCCGGCTTGGACGGGGGGGTGTGGTCGGCACCAAGGTGGACGTGCGGGTCGACGGCCAGATGGAGGGACCCGCCGACCGTCGGCCGGAGGGGGAGGGCTGCGAGGGGGTGCCCGGGCATGCCCACGGCACCCCCGCCGCCGAACTGCTGGAACGGATCGCCGGCTCCCGGCTCGAGCCTGGTGTGCGCCGGACCGCACTCCGGGTCTTCACCCGGCTGGTCGAGGCCGAAGCGCGGGTGCACGGCGCCGAACCCGCCACCGTCCATCTGCATGAGGTCGGTGCCCTCGACGCGCTGGTCGACGTGGTCGGCGTGGTCGCCGGCGTGGACTGGCTGGCTCCCGAGCAGATCCTCTCCGCCCCCCCGCGGGAGGGGTGGGGTCAGACCCGCTCCGCCCACGGCCTCTTGCCGGTCCCCGCGCCGGCGACCGCCTATCTGTTGGAGGGAGTCCCGCTCGAGCGGATCGACGTCCCCTTCGAGCTGGTCACCCCGACCGGGGCCGCTCTGCTGGTGACCCTGTGCCAGGCGTTCACCCGGGAATGCGCGCTGGAGGTGGAACGAGTGGGCTACGGCGCCGGCACCCGGGAGCTGGCCGGACGCCCCAACCTGCTCCGGGCCACCCTGGGAGAGGCCGGCCCGGCTGCGGGCGTCCCCCGCGACCAGGTGGTGGTGGTGGAGACGGTGGTGGACGACCTCACCCCGGAGCTCTGGCCCCACCTGATCGAGCGGCTGCTCGAGCAGGGGGCCCGCGACGCCTGGCTCACTCCCGTGATCATGAAGAAGGGGCGGCCGGGGGTGGCGCTGACCGTGCTGGCCGACCCCGCCCGGAGCGCCGCCATCCAGCAGCTGGTCTTCGCCGAGACCGGCACCCTGGGGCTGCGGGTGCACACCCGGGACCGGGTAGTGCTCCCCCGCGCCCGGGGGAGGTTGACCACCCCCCTGGGAGTCCTCGCCGTCAAGCTCTCCCGGCTGGCCGGGGAGACCGCCTGGCGGGTGCACCCGGAGTACGAGGCGTGCCGGGCGCTGGCCAGGGAGCGAGGCGTCCCCCTGCGCGAGGTCTACGCCGCCGTCCGGCAGGCCGCCGGAGAGGTGGGAGCCCTGCAGGTCGAAGAGGAGGAACGGCCATGAGCCGGACCATCCGGATCGGGCTCCTGCTGCCCGCCCTGATGGCGGCGCTCCCCGCCGCCCGGGCCCAGTCGGTCCACCCCGATGCCGGGGCCTACGCCCTGGTCCTGCTCAACGGCGGGCTCGGGCCGGTCGGTTCCGGGCTGGCCGAGGGGCTGACCGCCTGGCCGGCCGGGACCGACGCCGTCTACTGGAACCCGGCGGCCGGCGCCGACCCGGTGCCACAACTCACCCTCTCGGGAGCCCGCCTCTTCGCCGACGAGCGGCAGACCGCCCTGGCCTGGACCACCCGTGCAGGGCGGGTCGGCCTGACCCTCCACCTGCTCTACTCGGGGGTGAGTGGGATCGAGGTGCGGGATGGACCGACCCCCGAGCCGCTGGCCTACACCTCGGCCTACGACCTGGTGGGCGGAGTAAGCGGTGCGTTGCGCCTGGCCGGCGGTCTCGATGTCGGGGTGGGGGTCAAACTGCTCTACGAGAAGCTCGACCTCTCCGACGCCTTCGGGATGGCGCTCGACGTCGGGCTGCAGGCCCCGATCCCCCACCTGGAGTGGCTGCGGGCCGGGGTGGCCGTGCGCAACCTGGGCCGGATGGGGGCCTTCGAGACCGAGCGGCCCCGTCTCCCCTGGAGCATGGCGGCCGGTCTCGCACTGGCCGCCCCTCTCCACCTCGGTGAGTGGGGGATCACCGCCGGGTTCGACCTCTGGCGACCGGCCGACGACTTCACTCAGCTCCGGTTCGGTGTCGAAGCGGCCTTCCAGGCGTTGCGCCTGCGGGCCGGACATCGCCTCGGCCGGGGGTGGAACACCTTCTCGACCGGGGCCGGGTTCACCTCGGGTCCCTGGCGGCTCGATTACGCGTACACCTTCGACCCGGACGCCGACCGCCGTGCTTTGGGGACGATCCAGCGGCTGGGTCTGAGTCTCGAACTGGGGGGCGGCGAAGGACACTAGACCGCACCGGGACACCAAGCACGAGGGGACGACATGACCGGCATCGAAGCGATCGACGCACTCGAGATCCTGGATTCGCGCGGCAACCCCACCCTCGAGGTGGAGGTCCTGCTGGAGGGGGGGGCCCTCGGTCGGGCGGCCGTGCCCTCGGGCGCCTCCACCGGTGAGCACGAGGCGCTGGAGCTGCGGGACGGCGACCCGGAGCGTTTCCTGGGCAAGGGGGTCACCCAGGCGGTGGCCAACGTCACCGAGGTGATCGCCCCCGAACTGATCGGCTGGGACGCCACCGACCAGTCGGGGCTCGACCGCTTCCTGATCGAGCTGGACGGCACCCCCGACAAGTCGCGGCTGGGCGCGAACGCCCTGCTGGGGGTGAGTCTGGCGGTGGCCCACGCCGCTTCCGAACAGGTGGGGTTGCCCCTCTTCATGTACCTGGGGGGTCCCACCGCCCGGCGGCTCCCGGTGCCCCTGATGAACGTGGTCAACGGCGGCGTCCACGCCGACAACCCGCTCGACATCCAGGAGTTCATGCTGGTCCCCTACGGCTTCGCGAGTTTCAGCGAGGCGCTCCGGGCGGGAGTGGAGACCTTCCACCATCTCAAGAAGATCCTCAAGGGGAAGGGACTGAGCACGGCGGTGGGGGATGAGGGAGGGTTCGCCCCCGCCCTGGCTTCCACCACCGACGCCCTCGATGTGCTCCTGGAGGCCGTCGAGCAGGCCGGTTACCGGCCGGGGGAGCAGATCGGTCTGGCCGTCGACTGCGCGGCCAGCGGGTTCCACGACCCGAAGGCCGGTCTCTACCGGTTCAAGGGGGAGGGGATCGACCGCGACGTGGAAGCGTTGATCGCCTTCTACGCCTCGCTGCTGGAGGACTACCCCATCCTCTCCATCGAGGACGGGATGGGCGAGGATGACTGGGCGGGCTGGCGCGCCCTGACCGGGGAACTGGGGGGCCGGGTCCAGCTGATCGGGGACGATATCTTCGTCACCAGCATGGACCGCCTGCAGGAGGGGATCGAACAGGGAGCGGCCAACGCCATCCTGATCAAGGTCAACCAGATCGGGACCTTGACCGAGACGATCGACTGCGTGGAGCTGGCCGCCCGCAACGGCTATGCCCAGATCATCAGCCACCGCAGTGGCGAGACCGAGGATTCCACGATCGCCGACCTGGCGGTGGCCACCGGCTGCGGGCAGATCAAGACCGGCTCGGCCAGCCGGAGCGACCGCCTGGCCAAGTACAACCAGCTGCTGCGGATCGAGGCGCTGCTGGGGGAGACGGCGATCTACCCGGGACCCGAGATCTTTTAGAGTCCCGAGTTTCTGACTTGGGACTCTAAGCGGGCAGGAGCAGGGGATGAGAGAAGAAAGCGGTACCGGTTTCCGTCGCTTCCGGCGGCCGCGCCGGCCCGGGGCACCCCCCCTGCGCCGGCTGGTCCTGGTCTCGCTGGCCGTCGTGCTGGCCTACCTTCTCCTGCTGAGCGACTTCGGGCTGCTTCGCCGCTGGCAGCTGGCCCGCCAGGCGGCCCGCGAGCGCGCCCGGATCGAGGAACTGGAGGCGCGCAAGACGGAGCTGGAACGGGAGCGGGAACGTCTGACCGACCCTGAATACCTGGAGCGGGTGGCCCGTGAAGAACACGGGATGGTGCGGCCGGGGGAGCAGGTCTACCGGGTCGCCGTGCCCGACACCGGCAAGAGCGGGAAGAAGGAGCGACCGTGAGCCCGGGACGTGAACATCGCCTGCGACGTTACTTTGTGGCCGGTCTGCTCGTGCTGGTCCCGGTGCTCATCACCCTCTTCATCGTCCAGCAACTCTTCCTGCTCATCGCCGGGATCCTCTCCGGTCCGATCACCTTCGCGCTGGGAGGAGCCGATGCGCTTCAGGAGCCGCTCCCTCTACTGGGCTGGGCGGGACTGAAGATTGGGCACCTGGTGCCCGGGATCAGCACGCTGGCCCTCCTGGTGCTCATCCTGGTCACCGGAGGGCTGGCCCGCAATTTCGTAGGTGCCCGCGCGCTGGCCGTGGGGGAGCGGCTCCTGGAACAGATCCCGGGGGTGCGCAACATCTACACGGCCGTCCGCCAGATCAGTAATACCCTGCTGGGGAGTCAGCAGAACGTGTTCCGGCACGCGGTGCTTTTCGAGTACCCCCGTCCCGGCACCTGGTCGATCGGGTTTGTGACCGAGGGCTCTGACTTCAATTTCACCGCCGAGCCGGGGAGCGTCCCCCACCAGCACATCTTCCTGCCCACCACGCCCAACCCCACCAGCGGCTACCTGCTCTTCGTGCCCCGTCGTGACTGCGTGGAGCTGGACATCTCGGTGGAGGACGCCCTCAAGCTCATTATCTCAGGCGGAGCGGTCACCCCCGAGAGCTTCCGCCGTGCCACCACCACCGATGCGGGCAAAGAGCCCACGTCGGTCTGATGACCCCGGGCCGGGAGTCGCGATCATGCCGCGCACCCTCGACGACCTCGAAGAGCACAAGCGGGAACTGGTCACTACTCTCGATCACCTGCTCGCGCAGGGAGTCGAATCGACCGGTCTGGTCCGCAACCTCCTGGCGGGGCTGCATTATGCCGACCTGGCCGACGTGCTCGATGTGCTCGAACCGGAGCGGGCGGCCGCCATCCTGGGTCTGCTCGATCTCGGGACCGCTTCCGACGCGCTGGCCGAGATGGAGGAGGAACCGCGGGGAGGGATCGCGGAGATCGTCGACCCGAAGACGCTGGCCACCCTGGTCGAGGAGATGGATTCCGACGACGCCGCCGACGTGGTCGGAGAAATGGACGCTCCCCTCGCCGCGGCGGTCCTCGAACATGTCTCGGCCGAGGAACGGAAGGACATCCGTGAACTGCTCGTCCACGACGAGGAGACCGCCGGCGGACTCATGGCGGCCGAGTTCGTGGTCGTGCACGACACCTCGACCGTAGACCAGTCGATCGAGGCGATCCGCTACCTGGCCGCCGAGATCGAGGACATCTACTACGTCTATGTGGTCGACGACGAGGAACACCTGACCGGACTGGTCTCGCTGCCCGATCTGCTGCTCAACCCCGGGGAGCGCCGGGTCCAGGACATCATGGACCGGGACATCGTTTCGGCACCGGTCTGGATGGACCAGGAGGAAGTGGCCCGGCTGGTGGCCCAGTACGACCTGGCCGCCATCCCGGTCGTGGATGGGGCGGGGCGTCTGGTGGGACGGATCACCCACGACGACATCGCCGACGTGCTGGAGGATGAGCGGGAGGAGGACATCCACCGGATGGCCGGTGTGATCGGCGAGGAGTTCCATGAGCGCTCCTCGCTGCGGGTGGCCGCCCGGCGACTTCCCTGGATCGTCACCAGCCTGATCAGTGCTCTGCTGGCCAGCGTGATCATCAGCCTCAACCACTCCCTGCTCGAGTCCTACATCGCCCTGGCCGCCTTCTTCCCGGTGATCACCGCCATCGGCGGCAACATCGGACTGCAGTCCTCCACCATCGTGGTCCGCGGGCTGGCCACCGGACAGATGGACCTGGTCCACGTGGGAAGCCGCATCCTCAAGGAACTGCGGGTCGGGATCGCTATGGGGATCGCCTGCGGCCTGGTGGTCGGGCTGGTCTCCTGGGTCTGGATGGACGAAATGGCCCTGGGACTGGTGGTCGGACTGAGCATGCTCACCGCCATCACGGTCGCGGCCACCATGGGAGCGCTGGTACCGATCACCTTCGACCGCCTGCAGGTCGACCCGGCCCTGGCCACCGGCCCCTTCGTGACCATGTCGAACGACATCATCGGCCTGATCATCTACTTCTCCCTGGCCGGCATCCTCCTGCGCGCCTTCGGGATTGTGGCCTGAGCCGTGCCCCTGGTGACCCTGGATGCGGTGGTGCTGCGCTCCCAGCCGTGGAGTGAGAGCAGTCGGATCGTGACCTTCCTGGCCCGGGAGCGGGGGGTGGTCAAGGCCATGGCCCGGGGGGCACGCGGACCGAAGGGACGCTTCGGGGCCTCTCTCGAACCGCTCCAGCGGGTGCGGATCACGCTCAGTGTACGCCCTACCCGCGAGCTCCAGACGCTCACCCAGGCCGACCTGCTCCACCCTTTCGCCCGGCTGCGGGAAGACCTCTTCCGGGCCACCTATGCGCAGGCGCTGGCCGAACTGCTGGTCCGGCTGGTGCCGGCCGAGCAGCCGGCCGAGGAGACGAGCGACCTGCTCCTAGAAGCGCTCACCACGCTCGAGGAGGGTTCGGGCGATCCGCAGCTCGTCTTCCTGGCCGCCCAGCTCCACCTGGCGACGGTCCTGGGCTACGCCCTCCACACCGGGGCATGCCTGGAGTGCGGATCCCTGCTCCCGGACGGGGGGACTTTCCTGACCGCCCGAGGAGGACTGCTCTGCGGGATTTGCCGTCCCGCCCGGGAAGGGGGCTATCCGGTCGGCGGGGAAACGACGGCCCTGCTCGACCGCCTGGGGGCGGCCGACGCCTTCGCCGCGACGGGTGCGCTCAACCCCTCCCGCCGGGCCCGGCAGGAATCGGCCCGGGTGCTCCGGCGCCATTTGGAGTATCATACGGAGACCGATCTGACTCTCCGCGCGCTCCGGTTGGCCGAATCACTGGAGCGTTATGAAACACCTGCCCCATCGAAGGAAGTTGAAGGGAGCCGTTGAGGGGAATGTATTCACGATGAGTCCCAAAGACGGTTCGCTCACATCCCTTTCGGACGAAGTCCTGGTGGGACGTATCGCGAAGGGGAACCGGTACGCCTTCGAGGAGTTGGGTCGCCGCTACCTAAAGAAGGCGTACTCGATCGCGCTTCGGATGACGAGGAACCCGGAGGACGCCTGGGACCTGGCGCAGGACGCCCTGGTGGAGATCCACCGGTCGGCGTCGTCGTTCGACCGCCGGTTCTCCTTTTCCTCCTGGTTCTATCGCATCGTGGTCAACAAGACGCTCAACTTCCTGAAGCGCGAGAAGCTCCGCAGTGGCGCGTTCGCGGCCGGGATGGAGGACAAGTTCCTCGGCTCGAAGGGCGTTTCGATGCGGGGGGGGGATCCGGCCGACCCGGAGGAGGATTACACCTCCGGGACCCTGGTGGAGGGCACCGACCCCGAACGGGACTTCGAGGCGGCGCAGCTCCGGCTGCACATCCGGGAGGCGCTCGACACCCTCTCGCCGGAGCAGCGCACGGTGGTGGTCCTCTTCGACCTGGAGGGATTCAGCCACCGGGAGATCGCGGGGATCATGGATTGTCCTGAAGGAACCGTGATGAGCCGGTTGCATTACGGGAGACTCAAACTGAGAGAACAGCTCGAGCGGATACTGATGTCATGAACGACTGCCCGATGTCGTCACGTCTGACCGCCCTGCGTGAGGGGTGGCTGGAATCGGAAGAGGCCGAGGCACTGCGGCACCACGTCCAGGCCTGCGGACTCTGCCGGTCGGTACTCGACCGGTTGGAGGAGGCGGTCCACTTGCTGGCCCGGGAAGCGGTCCCGGTGGATCCGCCCTCCGCCGGCTACGAGACCCTGCTGGAAGAGACGCTGCGGGCCCGCGACCATGTGCCGCTCCCCGCCCGCCCGGCCCGCATCTGGTTCCTGCGGACCGCGGCCGTGGCTGCCGTGCTGATGCTGGTCGTGGGTTCCTGGCTGCTGCTGCACCAGAGCGGTCCGGCCTCCGGAGTGCCGGTCGCGGTGACTGCCCCGGCCCCCGACGACCTGGACCTCTTCGAGGAGGACCACGCCCTGGCCTCCGACCGGATCCCCTTCTCCGGCGGGGCCTACCTGACCGTGCTCGCCCAGAGCAGTGAACAGCAGCGGGCCGTGCGCCGGGACCGTGAACGGAAATAACCGCGTGCGATCAATCCGTCGCCGACAGTGGTTCCTCTGCGGGGCGGCCCTCGGGGCCGCCCTCGTGGTGAGTGCACCCGGCGGGCGGGTCCAGGCCATCCAGGACCCCCTCCGCGAGGTCCTGGCCCGCCAGAAGAACATCTCCTTCGAGGGAGAACGCCTGAGAGTCATGGTCCGGAGCGACTCCCTGAAGAGCCGGATCACCAACCGTCAGCTCGTGCGACACCGCTCCGACAGCGACTACCGGATCGATTACCTCGACCTGCCCGAAGGCCGGGAATATCACCTCCTGGCCGAAGGGAACCGGGTCTACGAATGGCAGGACGATGAACGCGTCCAGGTAAGCGAGCGAAGCGAGGACCAGACCCTGGGACTGGTCATCAGCCCCGCCTATCTCGACCTGCTGGAGGCCAACTATCGGATCACCCGCCGGCGGGGGGAGACGGTCGCCGGCCGAAGCACGTGGGACCTGCGGATCACCGGCCGCAACCCCGGTCGTCCCTCCATCCGGGCCTGGATCGACACCGAACACGGCGTCCCCCTGCGCCTGGAGCGCTACGACGAGCAGGGCGAGCTCTACATGCAGACCGAGTACCAGTCGATCCGCTTCGGGGTCACCCTCGAGGACGGGGTTTTCCAGCTCCCCGACCAGGCGGAACTGCGCTCCTCCTCCAGGGGCACCCAGTACGATGAGCCCGAGGCGCTGGCGGAGAAGACGGGACTGCCCGCCCCGCTGCTGCAGCGCCCCCCCGAAGGGTTCCGTCTCGACCGGATCATCCACCTGGTCCGGCGGGACCGCCAGTACGTCCAGACCTTCTATTCGGACGGGCTGGCCACGCTCTCGGTCTTCGCCGAGCGCCGGCCCGATGAAGCGCCCGTGGGCAGCACCGAGCGGGTGCATACGGTCCGTTCGGGGGTGCGGGGGGGACAGGCCTGGGCGCAGGGCTGGATCGGGCCCGATCGTATCACCCTGTTCAGCGACGACCTTTCCGAGGCGGAACTGGTACGCAGCATCTCCAGCGCGGTTCTGGCCACCCGGCCCCCCGACTGACCGACCACCCCGGGGGAGGAGCGCGAACCCCCGGACGCCTTGACTTCCACCCCCTGTGCAGGCAACCTGTAAGGCCATGAAGAACTTCCGAGATCCCCGCGTGACGGGCGCCTGGCTGGTCCTGGTGAGCGCCCTGGTCATCTACTTCCTGACCATGGCCCGCCAGCTCGCCTTCTGGGACGTGGGGGAGTTCCTGGTCACCGCCCGCTACCTGGCCGTGCCGCACCCCCCGGGGGCACCCACCTTCGTGCTCCTGGGCCGGCTCTTCACCCTGGTGCTGCCCGGCCTCAGTCTGCCGCAGCAGGTGGGGCTCATCTCGGTGATCTCCTCGGCCCTGACCGCGCTCTTGCTCTACCTGATCATCCTGGAGACGCTCCGCCTCTGGGAGGTCGGTCACGAGTCCTTCGAGGGCTATTCTCCGGCCGTACAGGCGGTGGCGGCGGCCACCGGCGCACTCGCCTACGCCTTCAGTTCCTCGGCCTGGTTCAACGCCGTGGAGGCGGAGGTCTACTCCCTCTCCATGACGGTCACCGCCCTCTGTCTCTGGCTCGCCTTCCGGCACGTGCAGGGGGGCGGGAGAGCCAAGGGAGCCACCCTCCTGCTGCTGATCGGCTACGTGCTGGGGATCGGGGCGGGGAACCACCTGCTGGCGCTGCTGACCATCCCCAGCATCCTGATCCTGCTCTGGTATCTGGACCGGCCGGTGCTGACCGACCTGCGGGTCTGGGCGGGGGCCCTCCTCCTCTTCGTGGTCGGCTATTCGATCTACGCGCTCCTCTACATCCGCTCCGGGCTCAACCCCCCGATCGACATGAACAACCCGGAGAACTGGCAGAACTTCCTCCTCTTCCTGCAGCGGCGTCAGTACGGCAGCCAGAGCATGCTGACGACCATCTTACAGCGGAACGCCCCCTGGTTGTGGCAGCTCGACTTCCAGTTCTTGCGCTACTTCCGGCGCGAGTTCTTCCTCCCCTTCTACCTGCTGGCCATCGGCGGGGTGGCCGTCAACCTGCAGCGGGACCGCCGGACCTTCCTGGCCAACGCCGCCCTCTGGATGATCATGGGGCTGGGGCTGGTGGTCTACCTGAACATGCCCGACCCGCAGCCGCGCGACCGCGACTACATCTTCGTGGGCTGCTACTTTGCCACCGCGATCTGGATCGGCACCGGGATGGCGGGGCTGGCCGGCTGGTTGCGGGAGACCATCCGGAAGGCGTGGCCGGCCCTTTCGGCCCAGGGCGCGGCCCTGCGCGCGGCCCTGGCCGTGGGTGGGGTGGGGCTGGTACTGGTGGTCGCCCAGACGGCGGGCAGCTACCGCTCCCACGACCGGACCGGCGACTGGATCCCCTGGGATTACGCCTACAACATCCTCGAGAGCTGCGAGCCGGGCGCCATCCTCTTCACCAACGGGGACAACGACACCTACCCCTTGTGGTACCTGCAGATGGCCGACGGGGTCCGGCGCGACATCCGGGTGGTCAACCTGAGCCTGCTGAACACCGACTGGTACATCAAGGAACTGCGCGACCGGGAGCCGAAGGTCCCCATCCAGTGGACGGACGCCCAGATCCCGGCCCTGCTCGGCTACTCGATCGCCGATATCGACACCAACATCGCCATCAACGGGGTGACCTGGCAGGTGCGCCGGGGCATGGTGATCCGCACCCAGGACCGGATGGTGGCCCATACCATCGCGGTCAACAACTGGCGGAAACCGGTCTACTTCGCCATCACGGTGCCGGTGGACAACCAGGCCGGCTTCACCCAGGACTGCCAGCTCGAGGGCTTCGCCTTCCGGGTGATCCCGAACGCGCGGATCGTGGACACCGAGCGGGCGGTGCACAACCTGAAGGAGGTCATGCACTACCGCGCTCTGCTCGACCCCCGGGTCTACAAGGACGGGAATACGAGCGAGTTGATCCAGAACTACGGCGTGGTCGTCTCCGAGACCGCCCGGCAGATGATCCGGGAGGGGAAGCAGCAGGAGGCCTGGGAACTCGTCCAGTGGGGGATGGAGCGCGTCCCTTTCCTCCCTGACCAGATCGTGTTTGCGGCCGGGATCGCCCAGACCGCGGGGGACACCCTCAAGGCCCAGGAACTCTACGCCTCGGTGCTGGACGCGACCTTTCTCAATCCGCGGAGCCGGCTTGCCTTGCACCTCGGTTTGGCCTACTCCCTGGCCAGGAGCGGACACCTGCAGGAAGCGGCCGACGTGCTGGAGAATTGGCTCCTAGAGAATCCACAGTATGAGGATATCCGTTCCTGGATGCAGACGTTCCGGGAAGGGCGAATACCTGATGAGATGATGCGCCTGCTTGAGGGCGGCCGCTGAGCCCCGCTCCTTCTCCGCGCATGGACACCCCGGTCCGCAGCAGCGTCGTCATCCCCCACCTGAAGGGAGTGGCGCCGCTGCAGGCCTGTCTGGAGGCCCTGCACCAGCCGCCCGCCGCGGCGGGCGTCGAGATCGTACTGGTCGACAACGCTTCCTCGGACGGTAGTGTCGAGCAGGCCCGGGCAGACTGGCCGGGGATCCGGATCGTGCGCTCGGAGCACAACCGGGGTTATGCGGGGGGGTGCAACCTGGGGCTGGAGGCCGCCCGGGGCCGCTGGACGGTCTTCCTCAACGACGACGCGCTGATGGCCCCCGGGGCACTGGGGGTGCTGCTCGACGACCTGGAGCAGGGGGAGCCCGACCGGTTGGTCCAGCCCACCCTGCGCAGCGCGGCTGAGCCCGGCCGTTTCGACTACGCCGGCGGGGCCGGAGGCCTGATTGACCGCTGGGGTTATCCCTTCGCCCTCGGCCGGCTCTTCCACCACCTCGAAGAGGACCGGGGGCAGTACCGCGCCCGTGGCCCGCTGGCCTGGGCCTCCGGCTGCTGCCTGGCCGGCCCGACCGGACTCTTCCGTCGGCTGGGGGGCTTCGAGGAATCCTTCTTCGCCCACTTCGAGGAGATTGACCTGGCCTGGCGCCACCGGCGGGGGGGTGGGCGTATCGAGGGAGTGCCGGAAGCGGTGGTCTTCCACCTGGGGCCGGCCACTCTCCCCGAGGGAGCGCGCAAGACCTACCTCAACTTCCGCAACAGCCTCTGGACCCTGCGGCGCAACCTCGGCGGCGCCCGTCTGGCCGGCGTGCTGGCCGTCCGCCTGCTGCTGGATTCCGCGGCCCTCGGCCGTCTCCTGCTCAAGGGCCGGCCGGCCGAGGCGGCGGCGGTGGGGCGGGGCTGGTGGCATGGGCTGACCCGCCGGCCGTGGGGAGCGGTGGTGCCCCCACCCGGCCGGTCCGCTCCGTCGGCCGGGGAAGGCATCTACCGCGGGAGTGTGGCGCTGGCGGTCTGGCTGGGGGGGATGCGGCGGGCTGAACAGCTGTTGCCCCGGGTACGCGGCTGGGAGCGTCTCCGGTGAGCCGCCGCTGGCTGATCGGCTCGCTTAAACTGACCGTGACGGTGGCCGTGCTGGCGGTCCTGCTGAGCCGGCTCGACCTGGGGGCGGTGACCGCCCTCCTCGGGCGGGTCCGTTTCGCCCCGCTGCTGATGGCGGTCGGACTGCTGGCCGGCAGTCACCTGGCGGTCACCCTGGCCTGGCGCCGCCTGCTCGAGGCGGCCGGGGTGGCCGTCCCGGTCGAGCCCGCCGTCCGGCTCTACTTCTCCGGCCTCTTTTTAAACAACTTCTTCCTGGGCAGTTTGGGGGGAGACTCCTATAGAGTGTGGGGCGTGCACCGGGTGACCGGGGCCGGGCGCCGGGCGCTGGCCGCGACCATCCTGGAGCGGCTGGCCGGGGTGGTCACCCTGCTGCTGCTCGGCGCGCTGGCGGCGCTGGTTCACGCCGGGGAGCTGCCGGCGGCCTACCGGGCCTTCCTGGTGGGGACCTGCGGGGCCGGAGCCGCGATCGGGCTGGTGCTGATGCTCGCTCCCGGGATCTTCGAGCGGCTGGCCGCACCCTTCATCCACTTGGCCCGGGGCCGGCTCCGGGAACGTTTGCTGGGGGTGACCGGCGCCCTCCGTCAGGCCGGCCGGCCCGACGCGGTCTTCGGCGTTCTGCTGCTGGTGCTGGCGGCCCAGGGGGTGCGTATCTGGACGCACTGGTGGTGCGCCCGGGCCCTGGGGATCGAGGTGGGTGCCGGCGCGCTCTTCGTGGCCGTCCCCCTCATCGCGGTGGTGGCCGGACTGCCCATCTCGGTAGGGGGACTGGGGGTGCGGGAGGGGAGTGGGGTGCTCCTGCTCGCCCCGCTCGGCATCGCCCAGCCGGAGGCGGTCGCCATGGAGTTCCTGGCCTGGCTGGTCGGGGTCGCCACCAGCCTGATCGGCGGCCTGGCCTTCCTGACCGGACGGGAGAGCGTGCCACCGGCCGGGTCCGGGCTGGACCGGATCACCGAGGAAGGGGGAGAGAGGGGATGAACCGACCCGCACCGCAGACCAGCGTCGTGGTGCCGCTCTTCAACGAGCGGGACTCGCTGGAGCTCCTCCACCAGGAATTGCAAGGGGTCCTCGACCCCCTCGGGGCGCATGAGATCATCTACGTGGACGACGGCTCCACCGACGGTTCCCGCGAAGTGCTCGAACGGCTCGCCGCCGCCGATCCGGCGGTCATGGTCATCCGTTTCCGCCGCAACTTCGGGAAATCGGCCGCTCTCGACGCCGCCTTCCGGCGTGTCCAGGGGAAGGTGGTGATCACCCTGGACGCCGACCTGCAGGACGACCCGGCCGAGATCCCGGTCCTCATCGCCGCCCTCCGCGAGCGCGACCTCGACCTGGTGAGCGGCTGGAAGCAGAAGCGCCGCGACCCCCTCTCCAAGCGGCTCCCTTCACGGGTCTTCAATTGGGCCACCCGGCTGGTCTCGGGACTCCCCCTGCACGACTTCAACTGCGGCCTGAAGGCCTACCGGGTGGATGTGGTGCGCACTCTGCGGGTGCACGGCGAGCTGCACCGCTACATCCCGGCCATGGCCCACTGGGCCGGGTTTCGGGTGGGGGAGCAGGCGGTCAACCACCGCCCCCGCCGTTTCGGCCGGACCAAGTTCGGAGCCAGTCGCTTCCTCCACGGCTTCCTCGACCTGCTGACCGTGAAATTCCTCCACCGCTACGTGGCCAGCCCCCTCCATTTCTTCGGACTGTTCGGTTTCGCCATCTTCGGGATCGGGGTGGTGCTCAACCTCTATCTGCTGGAGGAGTGGCTGCGCACCCACGCTATCGGTCAGCGCCCGATCCTCTTTTTGGCCGTCATGATGGTTATCGTCGGGATCCAGTTCATCTCCTTCGGCCTGCTCGGCGAGATGATGGCCCGGGAGCCGAAGGAGGGGGAGACCTACCAGATCGAGCGCATCACCGGAGGGAGTAGCGACCACGACCCGACCGGGCAGGAGCGGAGATGAGGATCCTCTCGGTCGGACCGGCCCCCCCCTGGCGCGGCGGGATCGCCCAGTACCACTGGGCGCTGGCCGGTGCCCTGGAGGAGGGAGGACACCCGGTGCGGGTGCTCAACTTCCGCCACCTCTATCCCGACCGGCTCTTTCCCGGCACCGATCCGCTCGACGTGGGGGCGGGGGCCCTGCCGCCGCTGGGGGAGCAGATCCTCGACCCGCTGCGGCCCTGGACCTGGGCCCGGGCCGGGCGGATCATCCGGGAAGTGGATCCCGAAGCGGTCCTCTTCCACTGGTGGCATCCCTTCTTCGCCCCCGTCTACCTGGGGGTGATGAACCGGGTGGGAGCCGGCGTCCCACGGGGAGCGATCGTGCACAACGTATCCCCCCACGAGCAGATGCCGGGGGGACGCTTCCTCGGCCTGCGTTTCCTGCGCCGCTGCGACTTCATGGTGACCGGGGGGACCGCCATGGCCGAGGTGCTGCGCCGGTACAACCCACGCGCCCGGGTCTCGATGGTGCCCCACCCCCCCTATGTGCTCCCCCACACCCGTGACCTGCCCGACCGGGCCGAGGCCCGGCGCCGGCTGGAACTGCCCGCGGAAGGGACCCTCTTCCTCTTCTTCGGGTTGGTGCGTCCCTACAAGGGACTCGACGTACTCCTGGACGCCCTGGCCATGCTCCCCCTCGACCTGCCCTGGAGCTGCGTGGTGGCGGGGGAGTTCTACGAGCCGGCCGAACCCTTCCGCCGCCACCTGGCCGAACACCGGCTCGAGAAGCGGGTGCGGCTGGTCGACCGCTACATCCCCAACGCCGAGGTCCCCGACTACTTCGCGGCCGCCGACCTGATCGTCCTCCCATACCGCCAGGCCACCCAGAGCGGGGTGGCCGCCCTGGCCCGCGCCCTGCACCGGCCGGTCCTCTCCACCCGGACCGGGGCCATAGCTGAAGCGGTGCGCGAAGGGGTGGACGGCTGGCTGGTCGAGCCGGGGGATGCGGTCGCCCTGTCCGCCCGCATGCAGCTGGTGGTGCTCGACCCGGGCATCGCCCGCCTGCCGGTCTGTGTCGAAGGGGAGGGGGGGGCCGGCTGGCAGGGGCTGGCCACCGAAGTGGTCCGGCTGGCCCGGGGAGAACCTCCGAGGGATCCCGGCGGGGAGCCGCGGTGAGTGCACCCGGCGTCTCGATCGCTCTCCTGCTTTACCGCGACGCAGCCTCCCTCGAGCGCACCCTGTCCGCCCTGCTCCCGCAGGTCACCCCGGAGGACGAGGTGCTGGTGGCTCCGCTGGCCGCTGGTCTCGATCCCGTCGCGATCTCCGAACGGGTGGCTGAGCAGGCACCCTGTTTCCCCGGGCGTACCCTCCGGGTGGTCTGGGACGGACCCCGGGGCCGGTGCGCCAATTCCCCCGCGGTCGCCCGCAACCGGGCGCTGGCCGCCGCCCGGGGGGATGTGGTGGCGCTGCTGGATGACGGCGGGCTACCATGCCCGGGATGGCTCGAGGCTGTGCGGGCCTGCTTCGCGGTGCCGGGGCTGGAGGCCATGGCCGGCCGGATCGTGAACCCCCGCCCGACTGGAAGCGCTCCCGCGGGAGGGGGGACCCGCCGTCGGGGACCGAGGCTCCGCCCGGCCTCACCGGGGGCCCGCCTGGGCTGGACCGGTCACCTCCTCTCCCAGTTGGAGGGGACGCAGGCCGGACCCAGCTCGATCGCCTCGGCCCGCAACGCCGCGGTGCTGCGCCGGACCGCCCTCCGGTTGCGGGGGTTCGACGAGGGGTGGGGCCCTGAGCTCCCCTACGAGGACGTGGAGTTCTTTGTCCGGCTGGGGAAGGCGGGTCGGCGGATGCATTTCGAACCGGCGGCCTGCGTAGCGCTCGAATCGGGCGGGGCCTTCCCCGAGAGCGGCGATCCCGGTCCGGACGGTTCCCCGATCCGGAACCTGGAAGGACAGGCCGCCCGGACGCGGGCGATGGCGGCCATCTTCGCCCGCCACGAAGTGTGGGCGCTGCCGCTGCTCATCGCCAGTCACGGGCTGCTGACCGTGCTGGAGGTGATCGCCGGACGGCTGCCGCCTCACGCGCCCCTCCGGCTGGCCGCTGAGATCGCCGGTGGGGTGCGCCTGGGGGTGGGGAGTGTGGACTCGCCGTGGAAGACCGAGGGAGGAGCCCGCCCGGGATGAAGAGTGTCCCCGTCGCCGTGCTCATACCCGCCTGGAACGGGTGGTCGGACACCCAGGTCTGCCTGGAGAGCCTGGCCGCCTGCGACCCGCAGCCGGCCCGCGTGGTGGTGGTGGACAATGCTTCGACCGACGGCACCCCACAGCGCATCCGGGAGGCCTTCCCGGGGGTGGAGGTGCTGCCGATGGAGCGCAACCTGGGCTTCGCGGGAGGAGTCAACCGGGGCCTGGCGTGGATCACCGGTGACCTGGCGGTGGTTGCGGTACTCTTGCTGAACAACGACACGGTGGTCTCCCCCGACGCTATCGGACGGCTCTGGCTCACCCTCGAGGCCGATCCCCGCGCGGCCGGGGTCTGCCCCCTCATCCCTTTCCTCGCTTCCCCCGACCGGGTCTGGTACGCCGGCGGGAAGGTCGCCCTCTGGCGCGGTCACATCGCCCATCAGGGGATCCGACGCCCGCTCGAGGACATCCCCCCCGGGGTGCGTACGACCGGCTATCTGACCGGAGCGGCCGCTCTGCTGCGGGCGGCCACCCTGCGGGAGATCGGTCTGCTGGATGAGCGCTTCTCCTTCTATGCCGAGGATGTGGACTGGTCGCTCCGCGCGCGCCGGGCGGGCTGGCACCTGCTCTTCGACCCTGGCCCCAGTATCGCCCACCGGGTCTCTGCCTCGATCGGCGGCCCCTTCAGCCGCCCCAAGCTGGTCGCCAAGGTCCGCGCCACCCTCCGGCTGCTGCGCCGGCACGCCGCGCCCTGGATGTGGCTGACCCTGCTGCCGGCCGCACTGCTGCTGACGTTGCCGCAGACCGTGGCCGGCCTGTTGCGGGGAGCCCGCCGGTGAGCCTCTCGGTCATCATCCCTACCTGGCGGCGGCCCGAGGTGGCCGCCCGGACCGTGGCGCGGGTGCTGGCCGAGCTGGTGGACGGGGATGAATGTCTGGTGGTCGTCCAGGGACCCGAGCGGGATCGGGCCGCCGTGCGCGCCGCCCTGGCGGCGACCGGAGGCATCCCCGCGGAGGCGGAGGCGGGACCGCGTCTGCGGGTGCTCGACCAGGAGCGCCCGGGGCGGTGCGCCGCCCGCAATCGGGCGCTGCGGGCGGCCCGTGGAGAATGGGTCGCCCTACTGGACGACGACACCCTCCCCCGATCCGGCTGGCGCGCCGCGCTGCTCGGGCCGCTCGAGGCGGGCACGGCCGAGGTGACGGCGGGGCGCCTGTGGGAGGAGCCCGATCGCACCACCAACTCCCCGGGGACCATCGGGGGCACCTTGACGTGGACGGGCCATACGCGGCGTAACTATCGTACCGATCGCGCCGGGCCGACCGGGCTGGCGCCCAGCGGCAACATGGCGCTCGCCCGGGCCCTGGCGCTCCAGGCCGGCGGCTTCGATGAGGGCTTCGGCGGCGCCGAGATCTACGAGGACGTGGAGTTCAGCCTGCGCCTGCAGCGCCGGGGTGCGCGTATCCGCTATGTCCCGCAGGCCGGGGTGGACCATCTGGCCGTGCGCACCGGGCCGTGGTGGGCGGTGGATGCCGCCCGCGAAGTGGACCGTGCCCGCCACATGAGCCTGATCTTCCGCCGGCACCGGCCGCTCCTCTGGCCCCTGATGGCGGCCGCCTATCTGGCGGCGGCCCTGCTCAAGACGGTCCGGGGTCGGCTGCCGGTCGCCGCACTGCCCCGGATCGCGGCCGGTCTGCTCCAGGGTCTGGGGGGGAGCCCGACACCCGGTCCGTTGTCCGAAGGAGAGGGGGATCGATGAGCCGACGAGCCCGTAACGACCGGTCGATGCGTGCGCTGTCGCCCACCGCGCCCGCCGGGAACGCTCCTCTCGAGGCGCTGGTCGCCCTGCTGCTGATCTACCTGGTGATCGTGGTCTTCTTCCGCGAACTGGTCTTCCTGGGGCAGGTCTTCGCCGGTTCCGGGGACAGTCTGGCCGCCCGCGTCTTCGCGCAGTGGGGAGCGCAGGTGCGTTCCCGCGGTGTCTTCCCCCTGTGGGACCCCTTCCTCTTCTCCGGCATGCCCAGTTACGGCAGCCTGCAGTACACCCCAGGCGTCTATCCGGTCGAGTGGTTCAAGCCCATCTACCGCGCCCTCTTCCTGAACACCGGGGCCCACAACATCTTCTTCCACCACCTGCTCGGCGGGTTCTTCGCCTACCTGCTGCTGCGCGACCTGCGCCTGCGGGCACCGGCCGCCTTCTTCGGGGCGCTGGTCTTCTTCTTCTCCCCCCAGGTGATCGTGCTCGGCCCGGTCGCCCACGGAGGCAAGCTCTTCACCATCGCCTGGCTCCCGCTGGTGGTCCTGCTGGCCCGGCGCCTGATGGAGCGGCCCGGGGTGACCCACCTGGCCCTGCTGGCCCTGGCGACGGGGATGCAGCTGCTGGCCCTCCACATGCAGATCGCCTACTACGGGATGCTGGCCATGGGGCTGATCTGGGCGGCCGACGCCTGGCGGAACCGGCGGGAGCGTCCCCTCCCCGGCCACCTGCTCCGCCTGGGGCTGCTGGCCGCCGCGGTGCTGCTGGCCGTGGGGTTGAGCGCCTACCTGCTGGGGCCGGTCTACGAGTACAGCCACTGGTCGATCCGGGGGGGCTCGGCGGTCGGCGGCGGGGTGAGCTGGGACTATGCCACCAGTTGGTCCTTCCACCCGCTGGAGGCGCTCACCCTGCTGGTCCCCTCCTGGTTCGGTT
>CAZFHZ010000047.1:0-2208 GCA_964519015.1 uncultured Gemmatimonadota bacterium
CTGGATGAGGCCGGGCAGGTGGTCTACGGCACCGAGCTGGTCAACCGGGACTACGCCGTCCAGATCGGAGTGACGGGGTACCACAACGACCTGGCGGCCGCCCAGCAGAACGAGCGGGTGGCCGGCAACCCGCTGGTGGTCAAGGCGCTGCGCACGGCCGGGCCGAACCGTTGCGATCTGGTGATCCCGACCGTCGATGCCGACCGGATCCGTCAACTGGCCGGCAACCAGCCGTTCCTCAGCGAGTGCAAGGTGATGATCATCGTCCACAATTGAGAGCGGGACCCGGACCGATCCGGGAAGGAGGAGAACCATGTCGCGAGTGCGGACACATCCGGTCGCGCTGATCACCGGGCTCCTGGCTCTCGGCCTGCTGACCGCTTGCGGCGGCAAGCTGCGCCCCAGTTCCTCGCTGGACACCCCCGAGTCGCACTACCAGGCGGGCGTGCGCCTGCTCGATGCGAAGGACCTCGACGGTGCCTGGGACGAGTTCCAGTATGCGATCGCCCTGAACAAGAAGTACGCCCCCGGTTACGAGGGATTGGGCCAGGTCGAACTGGCTCGCGGGAATCCGCAGGAAGCGGAGAAGTACTTCAAGCAGTCCCTCAGTCGGGACCAGGGCTGGGCTCCCGCCCACGTGGGACTGGGCCGGGCCTACGCGATGCAGGGGGACTCCAGGAGGGCCATCCAGTCGTTCGAGGCCGGCATCCGGGCCAATCCCCGCTACGCCCCCGGATACCTCTGGCTGGGGCGCCACTACGTGGATCAGCGGGACTTCCCGGGCGCCCGGGAGGCCTTCCGGCGGGGGGTCAGCGCATTGACCACCAACGCCGAGCTGAACGAAGGGTGGCAGTGGGTCAGTGAGGTGGAACGCGCCACCACCGGGGTGCCCCCTGCCGTGGTGGAGATCGCGCTCAGCCCGGCCCTCACCCGGGCCGAGCTGGCCGTGCTGATCAGCACCAACCAGCGGATCATGACCGTCTTCGAGGGGCGACGGGCTCCCGAGCAGCGCGGGTTCGTGACTCCCCAGCAGGAGCGCCAGGGACCGCCGCGGGCCACCTATGCCAGCGATGTCCCGGCCGGGTACTGGGCCAAGGCCCACATCGACCGGGTGGTGGCGGTCGGTGCCATGGACCTCTTCCCGGACGGCGGGTTCGACCCGGAACACAAGGTCACCCGCCAGGAAGTGGCCCAGCTGGTCGAACGGGTGCTGGCGGTGGCCTGGAACGATGAAGGGCTGAAGACGCGCTTCTTCGGCAGCACCAGCCCCTTCGCCGACGTGCCGAACACCCACTTCGCCTTCAACGCCGTGGTGCTGGCCACCAGTCGCGGCGTGATGAAAGGCCGTCCCGACGGCACCTTCGGGCTGGAGGACACCCTCCCCGGCTACGAGGCCGTCACGATCATCGTCCACAATCTGACCGGAGTGCTCCAGCCGTGAAGGAACCGATCCGTAAAACCGGGATCCTCTGCGGCCTGACGGCCGCGCTCCTGCTGCTGGTCGCCTTCTCCACCGGCGCCCAGCAACCGCAGCCCACCCAGGCCCGGCCGGGGGAGGTGGTCGTGACTGTGGAGGGTATGGGAGCGATCATCGCCGGGGACAAGGCCAAGGCCGAGGAGGACGCAGTCAACGACGCCCTGCGCAACGCGGTGGAGCAGGTCGTGGGCATGCACGTGGAGAGTCAGACGCTGGTCGACAACTTCGTCGTGGTCCAGGACCGGATCCTCTCCCGCACCCGGGGTTTCGTCTCGGGCTACCGGGTGGTCTCCCGTGAGGAGGAACCCGACCTGATCCGGGTGAAGGTGGAGGCCACCGTCAAAGAGGCCGACCTGGTCAGTGACCTGGAGGCGATCGGCCTGCTGATGGCCCGCAAGAACTATCCCCGGCTGCTGGTGCTCATCGACGAGCAGATCTTTCTGGACGAGGGGGGAGAGGAGCGGCAACCGACCACGGTGGACGCTTCCACCACCGTCGGGGCGCTGATGTCCGCCCTGCGGCCGAAGGGATTCCGCTTCGTGGATCCCGCCGTGGTGGCCGCCGGGGCCGAAGCCAACATGCTCGCCAGTGCCCTTCAGGGGAACGCAGCCGAGGCGGTCCGGATCGGGCGCGCCTACCAGGCCGACGTCATCCTGCTCGGACGGGCCATCTCCCGGCGGGGGACTATCCCCTACGGCGGCGGAGGGGGGATGGTCAGCATGCAATCGGTG
>CAZFHZ010000047.1:2218-23421 GCA_964519015.1 uncultured Gemmatimonadota bacterium
CAGGCCATCCGGGCCGACACGGGAGAGATCTTCGCCCGGGCGGATGAGAGCGCTCCCGTGGTCGGGAACAGCCCGCTGGATGCGGCCTACGGCGCCCTCCGCAAGGCGGTGGAGCGGCTCGCTCCCCGGCTCGAACAGGAAGTTCTCGACAACTGGAGCCAGGAGGTGACCAGCGGCACGGTGGTGGAACTGGTCATCGTCAACGACCTGGGCTTCGTCGGGGTACGCCGCTTCATATCCCTGCTACCCGGCTACGTGCGGGGGGCCGAAGAGGTCTCCATGCGTAACTTCGCCGAGGGGATGACCACCCTGGAAGTGCGCTTCAAGGGGAGCGCGCTCGACCTGGCCGGTGAACTCAGTGCCAAGGAGTGGGCGGAGTTCAAGATCGAGGTCACTGGAGTGACCGCGAACCGCGTCC
The DNA here is from genome assembly GCA_964519015.1 of uncultured Gemmatimonadota bacterium. GTDB lineage: Bacteria > Blakebacterota > Blakebacteria > Blakebacterales > CAYUVJ01 > CAZFHZ01. The sequence goes on from CAZFHZ010000047.1 coordinate 2,637, forward strand.
AGGTCCGGGTGACCCCGAAGGGGACGCCATGACCTGGGTGGGCCGAAGACTGGGAGGGGTGCTGGTCCTCCTCCCACTGCTGCTGGCCGCGGCGGTCGCGGTACAGGCGCAGGCCTGGGTCATCGCCCGGGTGAGCTTCTACATCGGCGAAGTCGGCGCCCGCAAGTCGGGCACCGAGGAGTGGGCCCAGGTCGCCCTCAAACAACCGCTCTTCTCGGGGGATGCGATCCGCACAGCGGCGGAATCGCGTCTGGAGGTCAAGGTGGACGATGCGAGCGTGGTGCGCATCGGGGAGAACTCCGAGCTGGAGATCAGCAAGCCGAACCTGATGAACCTGGCGGGGGGAGAGACCCAGGCGAAGCTGAAGAAGGGGAGGATCTGGAGCAACGTCAAGAAGATGGCCGAGGACCAGCGGAGGATGACCGTCTCGACCCCCACGGTGGTGGCCGCTATCCGGGGCACCGTCTTCCGCATCGACGTCCCGGAAGACAGCCTGACGGTACTGCGGGTCTACGAGGGGAGCATCGAGGCGCGGGAGAACCCGGCGACCCCGGCGGCCGGCGGCCTGCGCGAGGTACGGCCCCCCGGCGAGGTGGCGCCCCCGGCCGAGGTGAGCGCCCAGGAGTGGGTGCAGATCGTGGCCGCCAACCAGCAGCTCACCTTCCGCCGCGGCGGGACCCCCCAGCTGGTGGCTTTCGACCCCGAGGTGGACGCCCTGATCGAGTGGGTGCGCTGGAACCGTGAGCGGGATGCCCAGGGGATCCCGCCCGGCCGGCGCCCCGAGCCCGAGCGGAAGGACAAGTGATGAGAAGGGTCAGGAGAAGCCGACAGGGGCTCGCCCTGCTGATGGCGGCCCTGATGCTCCAGGGGACGCTGGGGCCGACGGTGGTTTTCGCGCTCGTCCCCCAGCAACCTCCGGTTGCCCAGCCGGGCCCGATGCTCGTTGGTGTGCTCGAGCTCGACCCGAACAACGTGGATCCCGGAGAGGCCCGCGCGATCGCGGAACGGCTCCGTCTCTACCTGGGCCGTCAACGGGTCGGCGGACAGGTCGTCTTCCAGGTGATCGAGCGGAACAAGATGGAATCGATCATGCAGGAACTCGGTTTCCAGATCTCCGGGGCCTGCGACACCGACGAGTGCGTGGTCCAGGTCGGGAAGGTCCTGGGGGCGAGTAAGATGGTGGCCGGTTCGGTCTCCAAGGTGGGAACGCTGTACAGCCTGCAGGTCCGGATCGTCGACATGCAGACCTCGCGCATCGAACAGCAGGCCTTCGCCGACGTGGACGGCATCGAGCGGGTGCTGACCGATGCCACCCAGTCCGTGTCGGCCGAGCTGGCAGCGGCCGTCCAGGGGCAGCAGCCGGCCCCCCAGCCGGCGGTCCAGCAGCCGGCCCAGCAGCCCGCCCGGCAACCGGAGGTTCAGCAGCCGGCCCCGGAGGAGACCACCCAGCCGGCCGTGCGCAAGAAGAGTAAGTGGTGGTTGTGGATCCTGGTGCCGGCGGTGTTGGGCGGCGGCGCCGCGGTCGCCCTGGGCGGGGGGCAGGAGGTCTCCGCCATCGGAGAGCCCCCGGTGCGGCCGGTGCCACCATCAAACTGAAGGTCGTGAGGACAACGGTCGGGGAGGAGCCGAGAAACATATGAAACGCCTCATCTTGCCTGTGCTGTTCGCCGTCGCCCTGGTGCGTCCGGCCGTCGCCCAGCCCACCGGTCTGCCGGTGGACTCCCTCAAGGTCGGGGATACGGCTCCGACCTTCGTGATGAAGAAACTGGGCACGACCGATTATGTCTTCCTGCGGGATTATGCCGGGACGCTGCGCGAGACGGCTCTGCGGGACGGGAAGACCCCCCAGGTGGTGGTGCTCTCCTTCTTCGCCACCTGGTGCAAGCCGTGCGCCCTGGAGATGCCGGAGCTGGCGGCCGTGGCGGGTGAGTTCGCCGGCCGGGGGGTCGTCTATTTCTTCGTCGACGTGAGCGAACAGGACCCGGCGGTGGCCGCCTGGAGGACCGCCCACCCCCAGGTGGAGGGGACGATCCTGATGGACCCCTTCGCCGACAACGCCATCAAGTTCGGCGTGGATTCCCTCCCCCGGACCGTCGTCATCGGACGGGATGGGAGCATCCGCTACATCGAGCGGGGTTTCCAGACCGAGGGCTACCGGGAGCGTATCCGCGCCGCCCTGGAAGCGGTCGTGGGGGGCTGAAGCCGCCCGCAACCGCCCCCACCACCCGTTGACACCCGCCACGCGGGTATCTTACTTGCTGGTTCACCTCATGCCGATCCCCGGGAGACATGGATAAGAACTACGAGCCGGGCGCCTTCGAGGAGCGCTGGTACCAGGAGTGGGAACGGGCGGGCATCTTCGCGCCGACGGGGGAGGGTGCGCCCTACGTGGTGACTATCCCGCCGCCCAACGTTACCGGCATCCTCCACATGGGACACGCCCTCGATCACACCCTCCAGGACATCCCGGTGCGCTTCCAGCGCATGCGGGGGCGGCGCACGCTCTGGCTGCCGGGGACCGACCATGCCGGTATCGCCACCCAGAACGTGGTGGAACGGGCCGTCCAGAAGGAGGGTTCGAACCGGGAGGAGATGGGCCGGGAGCGGTTCGTGGAACGGGTCTGGGCCTGGGTGCGTGAATACGGCGGGACGATCACCCGGCAGATCCGCCGGATGGGGCAGAGCGTCGACTGGGGCCGGGAGCGCTTCACCATGGACGCGGGGCTCTCCCGCGCCGTCACCGAGGTCTTCGTCCGGCTGTATGAGAAGGGCCTGGTCTACCGCGGCAACTACATCATCAACTGGTGCCCCCGTTGTCATACCGCCCTCTCCGACGAGGAAGTGACCCACCTGGAGCGGAACGGCCACCTCTGGCACATCCGCTACCCCGAGGTGGGGGGCGGGGAAGGAGTGGTGGTCGCTACCACGCGCCCCGAGACGATGCTCGGAGATACGGCCGTGGCGGTCCATCCCGACGATGAGCGCTACGCCGACCTGGTCGGACACCAGCTCCTGCTCCCTCTGCTCGACCGTCCGATCCCGGTGGTGGCCGATGAGGCGGTCGACCCGGCCTTCGGTACCGGGGCGGTCAAGGTGACCCCGGCCCACGACCCCAACGACTTCGAGATCGCCCGGCGCCGGGGACTCCCCTCGATCGTCGCCCTCGACGGCAACGCCATGATCACCGCCGCAGGGGGACCCTACCAGGGACGGGACCGGTTCGAGGCCCGCAAGGCGGTGGTCGCCGACCTGGAACGAAAGGGACTGCTGGTCAAGGTCGAGGACCACACCCATGCGGTGGGGCACTGCTACCGCTGCAGCACCGTGATCGAACCACGGCTCTCCGACCAGTGGTTCGTCCGGATGAAGCCGCTGGCCGAGCAGGCGCTGGCCGCCCTGGAGCGGGGAGAACCCCGGATCCAGCCCGCGCGCTGGGAGAAGGTCTATCGCAACTGGCTGGAGAACATCCGCGACTGGTGTATCAGCCGCCAGATCTGGTGGGGACACCGGATCCCGGTCTGGTACTGCCTCGATTCGGACCGCGTCCATCTGACGGTCTCGGCCGCCCGTCCCGCCCAGCCCTGCCCGGAGTGCGGCGGCACCCACTGGGAACAGGACCCCGATGTACTCGACACCTGGTTCTCCTCCTGGCTCTGGCCGTTCAGCACCCTGGGCTGGCCCGAGCCAAGCGAAGATCTGGCGGCCTTCTACCCGACCACGCTCCTGATCAGCGGTTATGACATCCTCTTCTTCTGGGATGCTCGCATGGTCATGGCCGGCCTGGAGTTCACCGGCCGGGTGCCTTTCGAGACCCTCTACATCCACGGGATGATCCAGGATGAGCTCGGACGGCCGATGTCGAAGAGCCTGGGTAACGGGATCGACCCGATCGAGATGATCGACAAGTTCGGGGCCGACGCCGTCCGCTTCAGCCTCTGCCTGCTGGCCACCGAGGGACAGGACATCCGGCTCTCCGAGTCGAAGTTCGAGATGGGGCGCAACTTCGCCAATAAGCTCTGGAACGCCTCCCGCTTCGTCCTGATGAACCTGGAGGGACATCCACCCGCCTCCGGGGAGTTCGAGCTGGAGCTGGCCGATCGCTGGATTCTGAGCCGCTTCCAGGGCCGGGTCCGGCATACCACCCGGCTGCTCGAAACTCTGAAGTACTCAGAGGCGGCCCGGGAGCTCTACACCTTCGTCTGGAACGAGTTCTGCGACTGGTACCTGGAGCTGGTCAAGGAGCGGCTGAAGGACCCCTCCGGGCCCGGCGCGGCGACCGCCCGAGCGGTGCTGGCCTACCTGCTGGACGGCATCCTCAGGCTGCTCCATCCCTTCCTCCCCTTCGTGACCAGCGAGATCCGGGCCCGCCTGCAGGAGACGTTGGGCGGGGTGACCGTGACCCTGGAGCTGCAGAGCACCTCCCGCGGTCGTGGGGTGGGGCGGATCAAGGGCGCACTGGCCGGCACGGTTCCCCCGGCTCCCTTCCTGGCCGTCGAAAGCTGGCCGATCGCCGAGCTGAAGCGCTCCGACGACGATGCCGAGACGCAGATGGGGATCCTCCAGGGGGTGGTCTCGGCCATCCGTAACATCAAGGGGGAGATGCGGGTGCCGCCCGGGATCGTGGGCACCGCCCTCATCCGGGCGGAGGAGCTGGCCAATCAGGCCACCCTCCAGACCCACGCCGAGTACATCCGCACCCTGGCTTCACTGGAAGGGATCGAGATAGCCCCCGATCTGACCAAGCCTCCCGCTTCCGGATCGGCCGTGGTGGCCGGTCTGGAGATCTACCTGCCCCTGGCCGGCCTGATCGACCTGGGCGTGGAACACGACCGCCTGGGACGGGAAGTGGAACGCCTCCGCAAGACCCTTCGGGGGGCCGAGGCCAAACTGGCCAACCCTCAGTTCATGGAGAAGGCGCCCGAAGAGGTGGTGGTGCGGGAGCGTGAGAAACGGGATGAGATCCGGGAACGACTGCAGAAAGTGGAGGACCTGCTCGCCCAGTTGAGCGAGTGAGTCAGACGACCCGCTCCCGCTCCGCTTCCCGGGCTTCCCGCCGGCGGCTCCGGAACCAGGCCAGCAGCCCCACCAGGGCGGTCACCGCCAGGATGATCCCCACGATCCGCCAGAAGTGCGAACTGCGCGCCGACGGGCCGATCTCGGCGGTGAAGGGTTGGGGGAGTGAGGTCCCATCGAGCAGGGAGGCCAGCGGGACCGTCCAGCGTATGCTGGCCTTGTCGAGTTGCCAGAGGCCGTTGGTCCGGCTGACCATGGGGCTGTGCAGCGTGAGAGTCAGTGAGCCCTCGGCGAAGGCGGAACGGTCCCACTCCCGGCCGAAGAGGGTCCCATTCCCCGCCCCGATGAGCGAGCCGGAGGGGGGAGGTCCCCCGTCACTCTCCGGTTGCCGGAAGTCGACTACCCCGTCCTCCTCTTCTCCGAGCGAGAAGAGGAACCAGCGCTCGAGTCCCGAGAAGCCATGCTCCGCCCGGTCGGGATCGATAGCCAGCAGGCGGTTCAACTCGGGCAGGTCGCGCCAATCGTGGACGGAGAGGTCGATCACCCCCCGGTCCCATCCGTCCTCGGAATACTCCTCCACGTGGACCGTACGCACCCTCGGGTCGTTGTGGATCCGCCGGGCGATCACCTTCAGGTCCTCGCCGGGATGCTCGGGGATCTCCTCGGCCGCCGGGTCGGTGGCCTCCGACCGGATCCCGATATCGAGGCGCAACCGGCCGGTGCCGTCGGGATTGATGTAGATGTCCTGGCGCACATCGATGCACCCCGACAGCAGGAGGGCGGGCAGCAGCAGCGGGGCCAGGGTGGCGAGTTCGCGTGTCGTCATGGTTCGCAGGCTTTTCCCGGTCGTTCAGAAGATGGGAGTATAGGTCCTGGGTGCACTCCCGGGCAACCGCTGGAGTAGGCTCAGCGCATGGCCGACGGGGCCCCCGGAAGCGGCGGGACCCGCCGGGTCAGGCGGGCCCGGCGGACCAGGAAGAGCCCGGCCAGAATGACCAGGCCGCCGGTCACCAGTCGCCAGGTCACCGCTTCGCCCAGGATCAGCCAGCCCAGGAAGACGGCCACCACCGGGTTGATGTAGCTGTAGGTCCCGGCCCGGGCGGCGGGCATATGGGTGATCAGGTAGTAGTAGGCGGAGTAGGCGATGACCGACCCGAACACGACCAGGTAGACCAGGCTGAACCAGGCGGCGGGGGAGACCCGCGGCCAGGCGGATCCGCGCAGTAGGAAATCGCCGGCCAGCAGGAAGAGACCGGCGGAGAGGTTGTGGATGGCCGAGGTGGCCAGGGGGGGGACCCCCTTCAGCTTCCGGGTGGCCAGCACGCTCCCCCCGCACCAGGCCTGGGTGCCGACCAGGATGACCAGGACCGGGGCCAGGGGCACCTCACCCGGGGCCGAGCCGATGGGGCCGACCAGGATGGCCAGGCCGGCGAAACCGATCAGCAGGCCGACCCACAGGCCGGCGCTCAGACGGTCCCCTCCGGCCCCCAGGCTGCCGTAGAAGGCCATGAAGATGGGGGAGAGGCCGGCCAGCAGGGCGGCCAGGCCGCTCGCGATATGCACCTCCGCCCAGAACATCCCCCCGACCGCCACTCCCAGGACCAGGACCCCGGTCAGGACCGCCCAGCCCCAGTCGGCCGCCTGCCTGGGGAAGGGGATCCCGCTCAGGAGGGCCCAGAGGGTGAGCACGATCCCGGCGGCCGTGAACCGGAGCCCGGCCATCCCGAAGGGGGGCAGCTCCTGCACCCCGACCCGGATGGCCAGGTAAGTGGAGCCCCATACCAGGGCCACGATTGTATAGGCCAGGTAGACCCGGGAGCGGGGCGCGGCCGGAGTCGGTTCAGGCATGGAGCCAAGATAGTCCCGGGGCCGGACGGGGGCACCGGGATCGAGGTCCGGTGGGTTGACCATCCGCAGTTATGGGTAAACACTGGAGAGCCATGGACAGTCCTGACCGTCGAACGGCGGTGAGTACACATGGGGGGTGAGTCGTGACTTGCTCAGGCCGCTGAAGACGGTCATGCCGCGATGATGAGGGCGATCCTGATATCGGTCGCTGTCTGCTGGGCGCTTACCGGTTGCGGGCGATCCGAGGAGGGGAAAAGACTTGCCCATACTATTGACCCGGATAGCGTCCAGGTGGTGGAGAACGGATCCCTGCCGCAGGAGTGGACGGGGCGTCTGCCGGAACTGGAACTAGCGGATGAATGGGTGCTTGGTGCAGAGCCTGAGCGGGAAGAGACCCGGTTTTCCTACCTCTTCCCGGAGATGATGTCAGAGGGTCCAGACGAGCAGATCGGAGTATTTATGATGCGCCCCCCGGAACTGCGGGTCTTCGATCGGGAGGGGCGGTTCTTGTGGAAGGCAGGCAGGCAAGGAGACGGGCCGGGGGAATTCAGGTATCCGAACGGTCTTTGCTTTCAGCGGGAGATCGGCTGGGTCGTCTCGGAACGGGGCCGGCTGACCGTGTTCGATGAACGGGGGAACTACGTCCGTACGGTCCATCTGGAAAACCTCCCATACGCCGTTGTATCCAACGACTTTCACGTCGCTCGAGGAGGTCGGTTCTGGTACCGGGGGTATGAGGCGCAGCGGGAGGAGGGCGCGGTACGCGGTGTCCAGCATATCGTGTCCGGCGACTGGCAGCAGGAGAGCGGGCATGAGGTGTACTGGTTTTCCCGCCCGGCCCTGATTCAGGAAGAACGCAGGATCTTCATGTGGGAGGAGTGGCCTACCCTTCTGCGGGTTGACGACCTTGATCGGGCCTGGTTCGTCGGGGACCTTCCCTATCAGATCGAAGTGATTCCGCATGAGGGCGAAGGTCGTTTCCGCATCCGCCGAGACCACGAATCACGTGCCTACGACACGGCCTATCGGGAACGAGTGGAATCTGACTGGCAGCGCTATTCCACCGAACCGATGATTTGGCCCCGCCTCCCCCCACATCAGGCAGCGATCCGGCAGCTAAGTCGAGGTCCGGTAGGGGAGATGTGGGTCTTCACGCGGGCTTGGGTAGACTCCCCGATGGTCCAGGTGGACGTCTTCGACCGCGAAGGTACCTACGTCCAGGCCTTCCTGGCTGACATTGCCTTGGGCGGACTCCCCTTCGCGCCAGACCATGTCTACCGTTCGGACACAGCCGAGGACGGCGCGCCGCTCCTGGTCCGGTCCCGGTATCGGATAGTCTTCCCCTGAGGGTTCACGAACGGGCGTCGCATTCCTCCAGGCTTCCCTGAATGAATCCGTGAGACCACTCCCCGCTAGATTTCCGTAGGCACTCGGTGAGTCCTGTCTGAAGCGGTTGCCGGAACCGTTGCGGAGGAGTCCGGGGAGTGAGTATCAGCTCGACAGAAATATTCGAGCAATTAGCGAATTGACTGTGGTTTAACAGGACTGAAGCACTCAACTCACTGATATTGTCCGCTGACAGCCTATGGCTGCATAGTTCTTAAGGCTCTAACTCATGCACTCCGTCTATTTCCATCTTCCAGCATAGAACTTCACAACTGGTTCTCCCGAATCTCCAAAGTCATTAATATAACATCCCAGATTGGTTGCTCCAGCCAACCTTCCAGGAAGGTCCTGACTGAACAACCAATCTCCCTTAGTGTTGAAAACTTCGTAGTGTCGCCCCATTTCATAGGTCTGCGATTCACCATAATCTTCAACCCACAGACGACCCACTGAATCCCACAGCATCCAGTGAATAGAGGGGTAGTACTTTGGGAATTCAAAGTTCCTTCGCGCTGCTTCCTCGAGTCCATACCGTCGGTAACGAGTAATTTCATTCTCTCTGACATCTTCTGGAATTAGTATCGGTCTCTTTGAAAGCTCTACGACAGTTCGTCGGTCTCCTCGTAACGGAATCAGATTGATCTGAAATGCACTGACTTCACCGATTGCCAAAGGCAGACCTGATGATATCGCATAGGGTAGATACAGAACTGTAAACGGATGATAGGCGATGATACCCCCGAGCAACGTCACACGATTTATTCGTGAATCGTAGAAAAGGGTGTCCATTGCTGTTGATTGGAGATCTACCTGCAATAATGTCATTTCAGATAGTACGTCTGACATGGCGCTCGGTGATGCGTGTGTATTCAGGGAAAATGTCGTGAAGGGGCCTCGATTGTCATTCCCAAATGGGATCGGTGCAGTACCTATTCGAGTCTTGCTGGACTCAACAGACAGGAATTCACCCGCTGTGCTTAGGCGCAGCAATCGCATATTCGATATGTTCCAGACTAGTAACTCACCGTTTGCTAGATTCGGCACATAGTTGAATCCGAATTCTTGAGGACCTTGGCCTTTACTACCGAATGATCTGGTTGCTGCCAAACACAAATGGATCTCCGAGCAGCACAGACTGATACGTGGGCTTTGCACGTGAAGTGTAGAGAATCGTCTTAACGCCATCAGCTTCATCAATGATGATCCCAGACCTATCCTGACGTCCACAGGATGCGATTAGTACAACTAACGCAAGTCCTATGAATGCCGGCATAAAGATAGAATCGGCGTTACGAATAATTGGAGCCACCCGTGTGCGGATCCTTGACCCATCATAGGAGTAACCTGTGTGAGCCATCACCGCTGGCGGGGGGGGGGGTAAGATCCGGACTAGCCACCCATTTCTTGTCAACAGATCGCGTCGGATTGTAGGTGGCCTAGTACAAACCGGCAAGTTGGATCTGAAGCCACGGATACCTATCTGAACGGTTCACCTGACCGCTGTTCCTACAGTCCTTGCAGCCAGATGGCCCGCATTCCTGCGGTGGTTTATCCCCGGTCCAAAGCTGTCACCTATCGCATGCTGCAGAGAATCAACGAGCTGAGGGCGACGGCCGGACAGGAGCACCCGGATCGCCGGCCCGCGCCGGGTTGACGGGCTGGGAGTCGGCGGCTAGACTGGGGCCGCCTCCCGGCGAGGACGTCCATCATGATCAAGCACTGTCCGCTGGTGGCCGTGGTCGAGGACGACCCGGTCCTGCTCGACATCCTGACCCGTTCGCTGGAGCGCCGCGGCTTCGACCCCGCGGCCTACCCCGATGCCGAGGCCTTCCTGGAAGCGCTGGAAGGGGGCCTGACTCCCGATGCGGCCGTGGTCGACGTACGCCTGCCCGGCGAGGACGGGCTGGCCGTCCTGCGGCGCCTGGCCGACGATGTGCCCACCTGCCGGGTGGTCATGATGACCGCCTATCGGAGCTACGACAGCCTGTTGGACGCATTGCGGGGCGGAGCGGTCGAGTTCCTGCTCAAGCCGGTCAGTCCCACCGAGGTGGGAGAGGCCGTGGAGCGCTCCCTGGCCCGACGGCGTTCCTCCGACCGGGTCGAGGAGGCTCCGGCGGGTTTCGTCACCACCGGCCCTCCCGAAGGACTGGCCAACGGGATGGGGGACTCACCGGCCGTCCTAGCCCTCTCCGAACTGGTCCAGAAGGCGGCCCGATCCGAGGTACCCGTGCTGATCACCGGGGAGACCGGGACCGGCAAGGAACTGGTCGCCCGGGCGATCCACGGGACGGGCGCGCGGGCCCAGAGGCCGCTGGTGGCGGTCAACTGCGCGGCCATCCCGGAAGGGCTCGTCGAGTCGGAACTCTTCGGACACCTGCGGGGCAGTTTCACCGGGGCCGGCCAGGATCGGGTAGGGCTCATCGAGTCGGCCGACGGCTCCACGCTCTTCCTCGACGAGGTGGGAGACCTGCCGCCGCCCAGCCAGGTGAAGCTCCTCCGGGTCCTCCAGGAGCGCCAGGTCCGCCGGATCGGCGCCCGTACCGCCCGGAGCGTGGATGTGCGGGTGATCTCGGCCACCAATCGCGACCTGGAAGCGGAGGTCGCCGCCGGCCGCTTCCGACGGGATCTCTTCTACCGGCTGGGGGTTTTGCGTATCCAGGTCCCCCCGCTGCGGGAGCGAAGGCCCGACATCCCCTTCCTGGTCGGTCGCTTCCTCGAACTCTATGCGCGCCCAGGACCTGAGGGGCCGCCCAGCTTCACCCGACGGGCCCAGCAGGCGCTCGCCCGCTACCCCTGGCCCGGCAACGTCCGGGAACTCGAGAACGAGGTGGCCCGGGCGGTAACCCTGGCCGAAGGCCGGGTCATCGACCTGGCCGATCTCTCCCCGGAGGTACGCTCGAACCGGGTGCTCCAGGGACAGGGCGGACTGCGTTCCGCGCTCGACCAGGAGGAGCGCCGGATGATCCTGGCGGCCCTCGAGCAGACCGGCTGGAACAAGACCGAGGCGGCGGCTCGACTGGGCATGTCGCGTCAGAACCTCTACCAGCGCATGGCCCATCACCGGATCCCGCGCCGACCGCTCGGCGGGCCCCCCCCCGACGACGTCAAGGAGAGTTGACGGGACCGAGACGGCTCCGGAGGGGAGCCTGGCGCTCCCCAACGTAATCGTGTCAACCGGTCTGGACAGCCACCGGGGCTTCCTCCCCGCGCCCAATCGACCCCGCCGTGGACCAGAACCGCCCGCCCGGCCTCGCCCTCCGCTCTTTTGCCCCTGACATCCTTCGATTGGCACGCGGTTTGATGGCTTGAGCATCCCGACGGGCCAACCCGAAGCAAGGAGCGGCGGTATGAACGGGATCCGTCTGCCCAGACTCAATGCGGTCCACCTCTCCGGCCGGCTGACCCGGGACCCGGAGCTGCGCTACACCCAGTCGGGAGTCCCGGTCTTCAACGCCCGTCTGGCCGCCAACTCGTTCTTCCGGGCGGCCGACGGGGAGTGGAAGCGGGAGACCGCCTATATCGGCGTGGTCGCCTGGCAGGGACTGGCCGAGCGCTGTTTCGAGAACCTGCGCAAGGGGAGCGCCGTGCTGGTCAACGGCCGGCTGGCCTCGAGCGAATGGGAGACCGAGAAGGGGGAACGGCGTTCCTCGGTCGAGATCCGGGCCGACCGGATCCAGTTCCTCGACCGGCCGCAACCCGGCGAGGAGGGGGGAGAGAACGGCGAAGAGGCCGGGGGCGCCGGGGTGGCAGGGGAGGAGAAGGTGGTGGGGGAGGGGGCATGACCCACCCGGACCCCCACCCTATCCCACGGCTCCTGAGCAGGCTGCTGAATGACCCCCGGGTGCAGGACTGTCTCTGGGTCGGATTGATGGAATGGGATCTGAGCATCGACAGGGTTGCACTCCGGCCCCGGCCCGCCGCAGAGGGGGGAACCCATCCGGACGGATGGGTGCTGTGGGTAGGGCTGGGGCCCGGGGTGCGGCTGGAAGTGATCTCGGACCGGGAGGGGTGGATGGTTCAGGAAGTGAGGATGGTGATCGAACCCGGGGCGGCCCCGCGGCTGCTGCGGCGGAGCCTGGCCTCTCCGGTCGGGGCATGAGGTACGGCGTGGTGGGGTGGTTGTAACTGGGGGGCTGCAGTCGCCGCGTCGCGTCGTACGGGGGGGGCCGGACGGCCCCCCCTTTGTTGGGGGAGCGGATAGCAAAAGGGGCGCCCGTGCGCCCCTTCTCGTTACAACTCTTTCAGCCGGGTCTCAGATGTAGGCTTCGCCCGATTCCACCAGTCGCAGACCGAACCAGGAGATGACCATCCAGACGATGCTGATGCCCAGGAGGATCAAGGAGGTCGTGGTGTCGGCCGAATAGAGGGTGTAGGCGACCACGGCCGGCACGAAGGTCAGCAGGAAGAGGAAGATCCCGCCCAGGATCGGGCTGGTCTCGGCCTTACGGTAGAAGAACCAGAGCAGGGTGACCCAGACCAGCGAGCCGATGTACATGAGTCCGATCTCGTTGCTCCCCGCCTCGAAGTAATAGCCTATAATGGCCGGTACGAAAGCGAGGAGGAGCAGCAGGAGATAACCGGCCAGCTGTTTGAGCGTGTTCACACCCGGAACCCTCCACCCGTGTCTGGGATCGCTGCCGGGCCGATGCCCGCGGACGAGCGGGGGCATCATAATGACGGGTTCCGGGACAGTCAAACGGAAAGGGGTCGACCGCCGGACGGCCCCGGCGCTGGCCCGGCGGGGAGGTCGCGATGGACGCTGGTGTGGTCGGTCTGAAGCTCGAATACGACGGTTCCGCCTTCCACGGCTGGCAGCGCCAGCCGGGTCTACGGACCGTCCAGGAGGAGCTGGAGCGGGCCCTGGGGACCGTGCTGCATCAGCCGGTCCCGGTGGTCGGCCAGGGGCGGACCGATGCCGGGGTCCACGCCGAGGGACAGACCGCCCATGCCCGGCTCCCCGAGGGGGCCGATCTGGGGCAACTGCAGCGCCGGTTGAACGGGCTGCTCGCTCCCGACTGTGCGGTGGTGACCCTCAGGAGTGTCCCCGAGACCTTCCACGCCCGCTACAGCGCCATCGAACGGATCTACCGATACGGAATCGTCCGGCGGCCCTCCCCGTTGCAGGAATCCACCCACTGGCGGGTGGAGGGGGAACTCGACCTCGCCCGGATCGAAGGGATCCTCCCCGCTTTCCTGGGTGAGCACGATTTCGGATGGTTCTGCAGCCACAGCCGGCCGATGGCCCACACCCGCTGCACGGTACGGGTATTTACCTTGGCCCAGGGGGGGCCGGTCCTTACCTTCCGGGTCTCCGCCAACCGGTTCCTGCACAACATGGTACGTCGGCTGGTCGGAGACCTGATCGAGGTCGCCCGGGGACGCTGGAGTGGGGCGGAGGTGGTCGACCGGTTGGGTGGGCCGGGTCCGGCCACCCGGGGCCGGACGGCGCCCCCCCATGGGCTGGTCCTGGAGCAGGTGGTCTACCCGGACGTAGAGCTTTAACACCATGGTTGATGGATGAATATCAGATATTGTTAATGTAACTCATGAAGTAAAGACCGGGAGCGGGAGCGATGCGATTCTTCCTCGACACGGCGAACCTGGACGAGATCCGCGAAGCCCACGACCTGGGCGTGCTGGATGGCGTGACCACCAATCCCTCCCTGGTGGCCAAAGAGGGACGGGACCACGACGAGCTGATCGTCGAGATCTGCCGACTGGTGCAGGGTCCGGTATCGGCCGAGGTGCTGGCCACCGAACGGGCGGGGATGGTGACCGAGGGGAAGCGCCTGGCCGCCCTGGATCCCCATGTCGTGGTGAAACTCCCCACCACGGCCGACGGCGTGAAGGCCTGCCGGGAACTGGCCGAGGCCGGGGTGGCCTGCAACATGACCCTGGTCTTCAACCCGATCCAGGCCCTCATATGCGCCCGGGCGGGGGCCGCCTATGTGAGTCCGTTCATCGGACGGCTCGATGACATCCAGCACGACGGCATGGACCTGGTGGCCGACCTGGTCCTGATCTTCGGCAACTACGACTTCACCACCGAGATCCTGGTGGCCAGCATCCGGCACCCCCTGCACGTGGTCGAGGCGGCCCGGCTGGGCGCCGACGTCGCCACCATCCCGCACAAGGTGATGATGCAGCTGCTGCGCCACCCGCTGACCGACCTGGGGATCGACAAATTCCTGGAGGACGCCCGCCGCTCGGGACGGCTCTGAGCGGCGGCGGGAACCACCGCCGAGTCGGGGAGTGAACAGGGTATGAACCGAACCTTACTCTCCTGGTCGCTGAGCGTGGTGGTCGGTCTGGCCGTGGGTTCGCTGGGCGGTCTGGCTGCTCTCCAGGCGTTCGGCGGAGAACGTCCCGTCCCCACCACCACCACCGCGCAACCGGAAAAAGCCGTCCGGCCGATGCCGGCAGACCCGGGATCGGAGCAACCGCTCCAGCAGGCGGTCACCAACAGCCGCCGTACGGCCATCGTAGACGCCACCGAGATGGTCCGCGGCAGCGTGGTCACTGTCTTCGTGACCGAGCGGGTCCGGCGCGGGGTCTCCTTCGACGATCCCTTTGGTTTCTTAGGCCCCCGGGAGGGGCTGGGTTCCGGCGTGGTGGTCTCCCGTGACGGCTACATCATCACCAACGACCACGTGGTAGGGAACGCCGACCGGATCACCGTGCAGATGGCCGACGGACGGCGCTTCGACGGGGTGGTGGTGGACACCGATCCCAACCACGACCTGGCGGTGCTCAAGATCGATCCCCCCGAGGACCTCCTGGAGGCGAGACTGGGCGATTCCAACGACATCCTGGTCGGGGAATGGGTCATCGCGCTGGGCAGCCCCTTCGGCTTCGACCTGAGCGATCCGCAGCCTTCGGTCTCGGTGGGGGTGGTCAGCGCGGTCGGCCGCTCCTTCGTCACCACCTCCGGGGGGGTGACCCGCTACTTCCCCAGCACCATCCAGACCGATGCGGCCATCAACCCGGGCAACTCGGGGGGACCGCTGGTCAACGCCCTGGGCGATGTGATCGGGATCAATTCCTTCATCTACAGCCAGACCGGGGGATCGGTCGGCATCGGTTTCGCCATCCCGATCCGGGAGGTGGAGAAGGCCCTGACGCAGATCCGGTCGTTCGGGCGGATCCGCCGGGCCTGGACGGGACTGCGCAGCGTGGACAACACGACTTGGATACTGATGCGCAACCGGGGGGTGGCCGACCGGGCGGGGGCCGTGGTCTCCGAGGTGGAGACGTCCAGCCCGGCCGAGCGGGCCGGTCTGAAGCCCGGGGCGGTGATCGTCATCGCCGACGGTCAGACCGTCCGGGGCCAGCAGGACCTGGAGGCGGTACTGGTCCGCAAGGAGATCGGTGACTCGGTGGAGCTGGAATACTTCGACTACCCCAATGACGGGCGCCAGCGCCGGACCACGCTCACCGTCGTGGAGGACCCGCGTACGCCCCAGCACTGAGCGCTCCGGGGCGGACCCATCAGCGGAGAGGACAGCACGCGATGATCGAACGCTATACCCGTCCCGCCATGGGCCGTATCTGGAGCGAGCAGCACAAGTTCGAGACCTGGCTCCA
This sequence comes from uncultured Gemmatimonadota bacterium, assembly GCA_964519015.1. Classification (GTDB taxonomy): domain Bacteria; phylum Blakebacterota; class Blakebacteria; order Blakebacterales; family CAYUVJ01; genus CAZFHZ01. The sequence goes on from CAZFHZ010000047.1 coordinate 18,468, forward strand.
GGTGGAGATCCTGGCCTGCGAGGCCCAGCGCGACCTGGGACGCATCCCCCCGGAAGCGGTCGAGGTGATCAAGGCCAAGGCCGGCTTCGAGGTGGCGCGCATCGAGGCGATCGAGGCGGAGGTACGCCACGATGTGATCGCCTTCCTGACCAACGTGGCCGAGCATGTCGGACCGGAGAGCCGCTGGATCCACCTGGGGATGACCAGCTACGACATGTCGGACACCGCGCTCGGCCTGCGCCTGAAGGAGGCCGGGGAGCTGCTGACCGAAGGGGTCCGGACCCTGCGGGAGACGATCGGCCGGCGGGCCCGCGAACACCGGATGACGGTCTGCGTGGGGCGCACCCACGGTGTCCACGCCGAGCCCATCACCTTCGGCCTGAAGCTGGCCGTCTACTACGACGAGCTGCGCCGGCAGCTGGAACGGCTGGAACGGGCCATCGCCGGAGTGGCGGTGGGCAAGATTTCGGGTGCGGTCGGGACCTTCGGGCATCTCGAACCGGAGGTGGAGACGCACGTCTGCGCCCGGCTCGGCCTGGAGCCGGCCCCGGTCTCGACCCAGGTCGTGCAGCGCGACCGGCACGCCCACTTCCTGTCGGTCCTGGCCGGTCTCGGGGCGACCCTGGAGAAACTGGCCACCGAGATCCGCAACCTCCAGCGGACCGAGATCCGCGAGGTGGAGGAGGGCTTCCGCCGGGGGCAGAAAGGCTCCTCGGCCATGCCGCACAAGCGGAACCCGATCCTGTGTGAACGGGTGACCGGGATGGCCCGGCTGCTGCGCGGCTGGGCCCAGGTCGGCCTGGAGGATGTCGCCCTCTGGCACGAGCGTGACCTGACCAACTCCGCCCCGGAACGGGTGATCCTGCCCGATGCCTGTCTCGCCCTAGACTACATGCTGGCCAAGATGAACGAGGTCATGGACGGTCTGCGGGTCTATCCCGACCGGATGCGGGAGAACCTGGAGCGAACCGGGGGGCTGGTCTTCAGCCAGGAGGTCCTGCTGGCCCTCATCGCGGCCGGGATGAGCCGCGATGAGGCCTACCTGGTGGTCCAGGAGAACGCCATGGCCGCCTGGGAGGAACCGGCGCGTACCTTCCGGGAGCGGTTGGGCGGCGACCCCCGGGTCACCGCACGGTTGACCCCCGAAGCGCTGGAACCCTGCTTCGATGCCGCCCGGCAGCTGTCGCACGTGGATGTGATCTTCGGACGCGTCGGGCTCGACGGACCGTGAGCCGGCCCTGACCGTGCGGGTCGCCCGTGGTGGCGGCGGGTTTGTGCTCGGAGGGGTCGGGGTGGCCCTGGCCGGTTTGCTGGTGGGAGCGGCCGGGATCGGAGGCCTCGGGTTGCTCCTGACCGCCGGCGCGCTCTGGTTCTTCCGGGATCCGCGACGGGAGCCGGTGGCCGGGACCGATCCCCGGGCGGCCCTTTCCCCGGCCGACGGCTGGGTGGTGGCTGTCCAGCCCGGTGAGGTGGGTGAGGGGGGGGGGAGCCGGTTGAGCGTCTATCTCTCGCTCGCGGACGTCCATGTGGTGCGGCTTCCCCTGCCGGCCCGCATCCTCGCCCAGCGCCGGGAGCGGGGGACGCACCGGTCGGCACGCGGAGCGGAAGCGGCCGGGAACACCCGGCTGGTCTCGGAGTGCGAGACCGCCGAGGGGGCCATGCGCCTGACCCTGGTCACCGGACGGGTGGCCCGCCGGATCGTCCCTTACCTGGGGCCGGGGCAGGCGGGGGAGCGGGGGGAGCGGTTCGGACTCATCCGGTTCGGCAGCCGGGTGGAGCTGCAGCTTCCCCCCGGCTACGACCTTGAGGTGGCCGCCGGGAATCGGGTACGGGCCGGTTGGACCCCGATCGCCCGGCGTTGCGAGGAGGCCCCATGATCGCCATGCTGCTGACCGCCGGCAACCTGGTCTGCGGCACCGTGGCGCTGGCCCTGCTGACCGTGCCCCCGGTGATGGGGTGGGGGGGGCCGTACACCGCCACGGCGGTCTGGACGCTGGTCCTGGCCGGCGTGCTCGACGCCGTCGACGGTCCGGTCGCCCGCCGCCTACACCGCCGACGGATCAGCTGGGGGGCCGAGTTCGACGCCCTGGCCGACCTGGTCTCCTTCGCGGTGGCGCCGGCTGTGCTGGCCGTGACCACCGCTCCGCCCACCCTGGTCGTGTCGCTCGCGGCGGCGGGGACTGGATTCGTCCTGGCCGGGGCCTGGCGGCTGGCCCGTCACATCCGAACCGGCCCCCGACCGGGCGCGGGCCGGTTCGAGGGGATGCCGGTCACTGGAGCCGGATTGCTGCTCTGTGCCGGGTGGCTATTCGCCCACGAGACGGGGCTGGGCCGTTTCTTCCCGGTCGGGGCCGGCCTGCTCATGGTGATCGGGGCGGCTTTGATGGTGAGCCGGATCCCGTATGAGAAGTTCCCCGAACTGGGGGGTACCACCCCGCGGGAACGGGTGAAGTGGGGCGTGAGCGCCCTGGTCGTAACCGCCATCGCCCTGCGACCGTCGCTGGTGGGCCTGCCGGTCGCGTTGCTGTACGCCGCCAGCGGGCCCTTCACCGCGCTCCGGAACGCCGCCCGGATGCCGGTCGGGGAAGGACTGGACCTGGAAAAGAAGGGGGGATCCGATGAACCGTAGCCGATCGCTTGGATTGCTCTTCCTCTGGCTCCTGGTCGGCGCCGTCCTCGGTTCGCTGCTGGGCGACCTGGTCGCCCTGGTCCTGCCGGCCGGCGTCGTGCGCCAGTTCTTCCTCACCTCGACGCGGATCGGGCTGGGACCGGTGACGCTAGATCTGGCCGTGACCAGCCTCACCCTCGGCTTCAGCCTGACCATCAACGTCCTGGGTATCGCGGGGATCCTCTTCGCGGGCTACTATTTCCGCTGGTACCGCTGAAGCGGCGGATACCGGGGGAGAGGAGGTCGACCGATGGGCGGTATCGGCACCTGGGAAATAGTCATCATCATGTTCATCGCGTTGATGGTCTTCGGGTCGAAGCGGATCCCGGAGATCGCCCGCGGGCTGGGTAAGGGGCTGGCGGAATTTCGCCGGGCCGCCCGGGATGTCCAGAACGAGTTGACCCGGGAGATCGAAGCGACGGAACGGAAGATGTCGGCGCCGCCGAGCCGTCCACTCTCCCCTGAGCAGACCTCCCCGGCACCCACCCCGCCGCCCCCGGCGGAGCATCGACCGGTCTGGGAGGGGGGGGAGGGACTCGCCGATCCCCACGGAGAGCCCGGAGCGGTGACCGGGGACGAGCCACCGGAAGAGGACACCTGAGCCGCATGCGTCGTATCTGTCTGACAGGCGGTATCGCCAGCGGCAAGTCGACGGTCGGCGCCATCCTCAAGAGTCTCGGGGCGGAGGTGGTGGACGCCGATGCCCTGGCCCGTGAGATCATCACCACCCCGCAGGTACGACGGGAGATCACCCGGGCCCTCGGCCGCTCCTTCTATGCCGCCTCGGGGTCGCTCAAAGCCCCCGAACTGGCTGCCTATGTCTTCCATCATCCGGATGCCCTCGAGAAGGTCAATGCCATCGTCCATCCGCGGGTCTACGCCGAGATCCAGAACCGCTACGAACGACTGAAGGAGGGTCCCGGCTGCTTCGTGGTGGAGACCGCCCTGGCCATCGAGACCGGCTATGCCGACGCCTTCGAGACGGTCGTGGTGGTGACCGCGCAGCGCACCGAGCGGCTGCGCCGGCTGGTGGATCTGAAGGGGCTGAGTCCCGACCAGGCGGTGGCCCGGATGGCGGCCCAGCTGCCCCAGGAGGAGAAGGTGACGCGCGCCGATCACGTGATCGGCAACGACGGTTCCATCGAGGAACTCGAAGCAATGGTCCGGACGATTTACCGGGAGTTATGCGCCGATGAGTGAGACCGATCGGATCCGCCGGCTCGAGGAGATGCGGCGGCAGGCCCTGCTGGGCGGGGGGGAGAAACGCATCGACGCCCAGCACGCCAAGGGAAAACTGACCGCCCGCGAACGGATCGAACTGCTGCTCGATCCCGGGACCTTCGTCGAGCAGGACATGTTCGTGACCCATCGGGCCTCCGGTTTCGGGCTCGAGGAGCAGCGTTTCCTGGGGGATGGCGTGGTGACCGGCTACGGCCGGATCGAGGGCCGCCTGGTCTTCCTCTTCAGCCAGGATTTCACCGTGTTCGGCGGCTCCCTCTCCGAGGCCCACGCCGAGAAGGTCTGCAAGCTCATGGACACGGCCATGAAGGTGGGCGCCCCCCTGATCGGACTGAACGACTCAGGAGGGGCCCGCATCCAGGAAGGGGTGGTCAGCCTCGGGGGCTACGCCGACATCTTCCTGCGCAACACCCTGGCCAGCGGGGTGGTCCCCCAGATCAGCCTGGTCATGGGACCGTGCGCCGGCGGGGCGGTCTACAGCCCGGCCATCACCGACTTCGTGGTCATGGTGCGCAACACCTCCTATATGTTCGTGACCGGGCCCAACGTGGTGAAGACCGTGACCCACGAGGATGTCTCCTTCGAGGAACTGGGGGGTGCCGACACCCATGCCTCCCGTTCCGGGGTGGCCCATTTCGCCTGTGACAACGAGGTGGAGGCGCTCAAGACCACCAGGGAATTGCTCACCTACCTGCCGGCCAACAACCGGGAATTGGTCCCCCGGGCCTTCAACGACGACCCCCTCGACCGGGCCGATGCCCGCCTGGACACCCTGATCCCCGAGAACCCGAACAAGCCGTACGACATGCGGGACGTCATCACGGCGGTGGTCGATTACGGTCGCTTCCTGGAGGTGCACGCCGACTACGCGGCCAACCTGCTGGTGGGATTCGCCCGGCTGGACGGCCGGAGCGTCGGGGTGGTGGCCAACCAGCCGGCGGTGCTGGCCGGGGTGCTCGACATCAATGCCTCCCTCAAGGGGGCCCGCTTCATCCGCTTCTGCGACTGCTTCAACGTCCCGATCGTCACCTTCGTGGACGTGCCGGG
>CAZFHZ010000048.1:0-22882 GCA_964519015.1 uncultured Gemmatimonadota bacterium
AAACGGTTCCGGTCGAGCCGCACACGGGGGAGCCCCGACTCCATCTCCTGCAGGAAGGCGGGCCCGCGGGCACCGGTGCGGAACCGCGACATCTCGAGTCCCTCGTGCACCAGCTCGTTCAGATCCACCCACTCCAGGCTGAGGGGACGGCGCTGCGAGTAGTCGAGCAGCTCATCTACGATGCCGCTCAACCGGTCGATCTCCCGGACGATCCGGCCCACGTACTCGCCGATGGGGGCCTGGTCCGGTTTGATCTCCAGCACCAGCTGGGCCAGTCCCTTGATGGAACCGAGCGGGTTGCGGATCTCGTGGGCCACCTTGGTGGCCATGCTCCCCAGGGCACTCAACCGGTCCGCGCGGCGCAGTCGTTCCTTCAGGTCCGCGATGTCGGTCAGGTCGACGAAGACGACCAGGTGGTTGAGCACCCGTCCCTCCTCATCCGGGACCAGGGCGGTGGATACGCCCAACTGCAGGGTCTCCCCACGACCGTTCCGGAAGGGGATCTCACGGGTGCGGCCGTAGGCCACCCCGGATTCGAGCAGCTCGGCGAGCAGGTCGAGGAAGGTCCGGTTCTCCTCGGGCGAGGGGATCAGGTCCTGTACCGGACGGCCGATCAGTTCCCCCTCCAGACCCAGGATGCCGCGGGCGGCGGAGTTGAAGAACTGGATGCGTCCGGCTGGATCGGTGGCCACGACCCCGCTCTCGATCGATTCGATGATCCCGTGGATCGAGCGTTTGAGATGGACCAGTGCGTTGAGGGCTTCCTCGAGGGCCAGGGCGAGCGAGGCGGTCTCCTCGGGGGCCTGCGACCGCTCCACGATCCGGGCGACCTCCGCCGGGTCAACCAGCTCCCGCCGGGCGAGCTCGAGGGTGCGTTCGGCAAGCCGGTGCAGCGGAGCGGTGATCACCCAGGCGGCGGCACCGATCCCGATGGTCACCAGCAGCGCGATGACGACACCCAGGCGGAGCAGGGCCCAGGCAGGGGCCTGGACGCTCTGCCACGGTTCGAGGGCGATGAGGAAATAGCCGGGGCGGCCGACCGCGTGGGCGCTGGCCAGGTAGTGCCGTCGGTCCAGCCCGATCGGCAGGATGCGCGGCGTGGCGACGTCGGCGGTCAGGGTCAGCAGCTGGGTCTGATCGGCCGGGGTGACCAGTGAAGCCGGGTCGAAGATCAGATAGGGACCGGCCGGACTGGTGCGCAGCAGGACGAAACTTACTCCGTCCCCCGAGATCATCCGGTCGTGGCTCCCCACCTGGTTGCCCAGCGCACCGAACAGGTCCGCTCCCTCCGCGACGTCACGCTGGGCGTTGGCCACCAGGTTGCGGGCCAGCACGAGCTGGAAGTTCTGCGCTTGCCGAGTCTCGAACCGGCCGACGGTGAAGAACATGGCGATCATCGTCGCAGTACTGGAGAGGAGCACGAAGAGGGGGAGGCTGACGACCAGGCGCAACCGGACCTTCGTCCGTCCCAGGGCTTCGAAGAACCCGCTCATGACGTCCCTCCGGCGCTTTCGACCACTTCGGCCGGCTTCTCCTCCTCGACCTCCTGGGTGACGCGGACCACCTCTTCGAGGGAGGTGATCCCGCGCAGCACCTTGTCGAGCCCGTCCTCGCGCAGCAGGCGCAGCCCGGCCCGCTGTCGGGCAGCCTCGGTGATGGTTGCGCTGTCCGCTCCCTGGTTGATCAGCTCGCGGACCTCCCGGTTGATCACCAGCAGCTCGAAGATACCGGTCTGCCGGCGGTAACCGGTCCCCATGCATTCGCTGCAGCCCTTCCCCCGGCCGAAGGTGAACCCTTTGAAGGCCTCTAGGCTGGCGAACTGCCGCAGCATCTCGGGGTCGGGTTCGTAATCGGTCTTGCAGGCGTCGCAGATCGTGCGCACCAGACGCTGGGCCAGCACCCCGAGGACCGAGTTCACGATCAGGTAGGGGGGGATGCCCATGTCGACCAGCCGTACCACCGCTCCCACCGCGTCGTTGGTGTGCAGGGTCGAAAAGACGAGGTGCCCGGTCAGTGAGGCCTGGACCGCGATCCGGGCGGTGTCCAGGTCCCGGATCTCACCCACCATGATGATGTCCGGGTCCTGGCGCAGGATGGAGCGCAGGCTGGAGGCGAAGGTCAGGCCGGCCTTCAGATTGGTCTGGACCTGGTTGATCATCTCGAGCTGGTACTCGATCGGGTCCTCTACCGTGACGATGTTCTTCTCCGGGCTGTTGATCTCGGCCAGCGCCGAGTAGAGCGTGGTGGTCTTCCCCGATCCGGTCGGTCCGGTGACCAGGATGATGCCGTTGGGGCGCCGGATGAGCCGCCGGAACTCCTTCAACTCGACGGCGGGGAAACCGATGCTCTCGAGTCTGAGGTTCTCCCGGCTGGTCTCCAGGAGCCGCAGCACCATCTTCTCCCCGTAGTAGGTCGGCAGGGTGCTGACCCGGATGTCCACCTCGATGCCATGCAGGCGGACATGGAAACGCCCGTCCTGCGGGACACGTTTCTCGGCGATGTCCATGCTCGAGAGGATCTTGATCCTGGTGATGACCGCCGGCTGGAGGCGCTTGGGGGGCGCCATGTCCTCCTCGATCAGGATGCCGTTGATGCGGTAGCGGATCCGCAGGTGGGTGGCCGAGGGTTCGATGTGGACGTCCGAGGCCCCGTCCCGGAGCGCCTTGGCGATGACCATGTTGACCAGCCGGACGACCGGCGCCTCCTCGGCGATCTCGGTCATCTCCTGGAGGTCGTAGTCGTCCTGTGAGCCCTCTTCGAGCTGGATGAACTCGATGGCCTCGTCGTCGGACAGTTCCCCGAACTCCCGGAAGAAGGAACTGAGCCCGTAGAGGCGCTCGATCGCCCGTTCGATATCGGCCTGGGTGCCGATGAGCGGCTCGATCTCGATCCCGGCCAGTCGTTTGAGATCGTCCAGCTTGGCAACATCCATCGGGTCGAGAACGGCGACCTGGAGGACCTCCCCCTCATCGGCCAGCGCCACCGGCACCGCGCGGGTGCGGCGGGCCACATCCTCCGGGATCCGGCCGGCCAGTGCCTCGTCCGGCTCGTAGTCGTTCAGGTCGAAGATCTCGACGCCAAGCTGTTCGGCCAGTGCCTGGATCAGGTTCGATTCGGTCACGATACGCAGGTCGCGGACGATCTCTCCGAAACGCTTATACTCCCTCTTCTGCTGCTCGAGTACCCGCTGGATCTGCTCCGGGGAGATGAGTCCCTGCTCGGTCAGGATATCGCCGAGCTTGCGCCGCCGCTCCTGCATCGGCTGTTCGAGCAGGGGGTCCTTCTTCCCGCGCCGTACGGCCGTCATGACCGGACTCCTTCCAGCGGTTCATGCTCTTCACCCGATGTGACCGAGGGGAGCACCTCCACCGCCACCGGCACCAGGTCGGAATCGAACTGGGTGCCCGAGCAGTCCCAGAACTCCTGGACGATCTGCTCGGGCGTGCGGGCGCGCCGGTAGAAGCGGTCGTGGGCCATGGCGTCCCAGGTATCGGCCAGGGTCAGCAACCGGGCCATGAACGGGATGTCGGTGGTGCCGAGTCCGTCGGGATAGCCGCGACCGTCCCAGCGTTCGTGATGGTGACGGATCCCCGCCAGGGCCCGCCGCAGGAAGGTGATCGGTCGGACGATCTCGTAGCCGATCACCGGATGCTGCTTGACCAGGTTGAACTCCTCCGGGGTCAGTTTCTCCTTGGTGGAGAGGATGTGGGTGGGCAGCCCGATCTTCCCCACGTCGTGGAGGAGGGCGGAGTAGCGGATCATCTCAACCTCCGCGCGGGGCAATCCGAGAGCGCGGGCGATGTGGACGGAGTTGCGCATGACCCGTTCGGAGTGGCCGCGGGTGTAGGCGTCCTTGGCGTCCACGGCGGCGGCCAGGGCGGCCACGGTATCGAGGTAGGAGATCTCGAGACTCCGGTAGAGCTGGGCGTTCTTGGCGGCCACTGAGACCTGGCTGGCCAGGGTGCGTAGGAACTCGACGTCGTCGCGGGTATACGCCTCGCCATGCCGCTCCGCGATAAGGGTGAGGGCGCCGAAGGCATGCCCCTCGGCGAAGAGCGGCAGACCCAGCGCGACGACCGGACGTTCCGCCATCCAGGCGTCCGCCGAACGGACCAGGGCCTCTCCCCGGTTGACCAGACAGAGCTGTTCGGTCTCCACCGTCCGGACGGCCAGCGCGTTCTGGAGCTCGGGGAGCGCCTCGAGCGGTTCCTCCTCGGTAAGGGCGGGTTTGAGGGCTTCAGCCAGCGGAGTACCCGCCTCAACCCGGTCGCTCTCCGCGGTATAGAGACCGACCTGGGAGGGACGCACGTGCTGCCGCACGTTCTCGTGGATGGTCCGCTTCAACTCCTCCAGGGAGAGGTGACGGGAGAAGGCCTGCCCCGCCTGGTTCAGACTGGCCAGCTGGTCGACCTTTCGCACCAGGGAGCGGGTCATGATGTTGAAGGAGTGGACCAGGTCCCCGATCTCGTCGTCCCGCCGGTAGGAGAACCGGCGGGTCAGGTCCCCTCCGGCGATGGCGTCGGCGGTGCGGACCACCTCGCTGAGCGGGTTCACGATGTAGAAGGAGGTGTAGAAGAGGAGCAGGAAACCGGCCGCCACCAGGGCGATGACGGGAGTACGCAGCAGGAAGAGGATTGCGGTGGCCCATTCCTTTACCGTCTGCAGGTTGGTCAGGTCGAGCAGGCTGCCGTTGATCATGGTGATGGTGGCGATGTTCCGCCGCAGTTCCAGGATCGCGACGCCGACCATCAGCAGGAGCACGATCGTGCCGATGGCGAAGGTCATGCGGCCCTGGATCCCGGCCCGCAGCCGCCCTTTCCGGCCGGGAGCCTCTTCGGCCGCCGGCAACCGGCGCTCGACCCCCGAGAGCGCCCAGAGACTCGATTCCAGGGCTTCCTCCGCCCGGGGGGGGGTCGTCAGTCCGTTCGGCACGCCGTTCACGTCGGCCACCTCACGCTTGGGGTGCGGGTGGAGGGGGGAGGATGGGCCGGTCGAGGATCTTCGGCATGACGAAGATGAGGAGCTCGCGGCGCTCCTTGCGTACCTGGCTGTGTCGGAAGAGGGCGCCCAGCAGCGGGATCCGGCTCAGGACGGGGATGCCGGTCTGCGTCGTCACGTCATCGGTCCGGTAGAGGCCGGCCATGACGAAGATCTCCCCGCTCCGCACCAGCACCGAAGCGGTCGCGTTCCGGGTGGAGACGGTCGGCACCCCGGTAACGCTGACCGTGCCGGCGGTCGAGAACTCGGTGTTGACCTGCACATGGACGGTGTTGGAATCGAGCACGGTGGGAGTCACCATCAGCATGATCCCCACATCGACGAAGTCGATCGTGGTCTGGGTGAAGCCCTGTCCCAGGATCGCTTGGGTGTATGGGATCTGGTCGGTCAGGTTAATGGAGGCCAGCTTGCCGTCCATCACCACCGTCGAAGGCTGGCTGATCAGGCTGGCATCGGAGACGGTCTGGAGCGCCTGCAGGGCGGCGTTCAGATCGAGGTTGCCGCCGTAGAGGCCGCCCAGGGCGAGGCCCTGCAGGTCGACCAGGAAACCGGAGGAGCTGAGCCCGGGGAGCCGGGCGGCCACGCTCTCCAGGTTGGTAGCCCCCGTCAGGCCCGCCTCGTAGGAGACCCCCAGGCTCTGGTCGTCGGTGCGCACCACCTCGACCAGCCGGAGATCAATCTTGACCTGGGCGGGAGGAATGTCGATGGAGCGGATGTAGGCTTCCAGGCGGTCGACGTTGTAGGTGAGGTCCTCCACGTAGATGGTGCGCGTCTCCCGGTCGATGATCAGGGGCACGTTGGGCCCGCTGAGCAGCTTGCGGAGTTCGGTCTCGAACTGCTGCGGGGTCATGATGCCGATCCCGGCCGCTCCCCCCGCTCCCCCGGCCGCTCCACCGGCTGTTCCGCCCGCCATCCCGCCGGCCATGCCGCCCCCTCCCCGTCCGCCGGCGCCGGCCGCCATCGGGGTGGCGAACCGGACGGCCAGCCAGGAGTAGTGGATGACCCGCTCGACCAGATCGGACATGATGCGCAGCATGTTGCCGTCCATCACCCAAGTGAGTCCCATCGGCTGCAGCACGGTGGTCAGTGCCTGGGCGATGCTGACGTTGCGCAGCACGAAGCGGTGGATCTTGAGGGTGTCCTGGCCGGCCGCGAAACTGGGGATGTAGACCGCCACGTTGCTGCCGGCCAGGATGGCGTCCACCGCCTCCTGGAGACTCCCCTCCTCGATGATGACCTCCAGGACCATGGACTGGGTGAGATCGACCCCCTGGGCTCCGGTGGGCCGGGGGGCCCCCACCAGGCCCAGAAGGCCGAGCAGGAGGACCCAACGAACCATTCGGACGGACCGGTTCAGCATGACGTCTCCTCCGTAGACCCGCGCCCTCACAGCGGCGGGAGCAAGTACCTGTATTCGTAGCGGATCCGGTTCCGGGTGTCCTCGCGCCGGATGCGGACCAGCAAAGCGTTGGCTTCGGCCAGCACCCAGTCGGTGGTCGGGATCTTCTCCCCGACGTCGACGATCTGCCCGTTGAAGCGCACCGTGTAGTTGCCCGGCGCATCCACCTTCTCGATGACCCCCTGGTAGCGGACCCCGGGGGGCCACTGGCTGAGCTGCTGATCGCGCCATGGCCGCGGTGCGGCCGGGGTAGTGTTCTGCCGGGCCGGCGCGGGGGCGGTCTCCTGGACCCGACTCCGGTCGCGGGAGAAGGGGTCGGCGAACCCACCGGCCATGATCTTGGCGGCCACCATGCTGTCGCTCAGGCCGGGCTCGAGCAGTTCGAGCGGGTACTGGGAGAGGGGGATCGGGACCGTCCCGGGCCCGGTCGCCGGGGTGCCCGCCGGCTGGGTCGCCGCCCCGGGGGTGCCCATCGCCGGGGGAACCGTACCGCTACTGCCTCCGCCCCCCGACCGGAGGCGCAGGACGAGCAGGACCGAGAGCACCGCCAGGATGCCCCCCAGGATGGCCAGTTCGCGCTGGGTCTTGGTCATGGCCCCGGCCTCCCCGTACTGTCGGGGGGTGCCTCCGTCCGGGAGGAGGCGCCGGTGGTGTCGGCCAGCACCGCCGCAACCTGCTGCCGCGAGAGGGCCTGCGGGACCAGCACGGTGCGCAGTTCCGCCTCCATCCGGAGTCCCGGCGGCCGCGTCTCGGGATTGGCGATCACCAGGTTGAGCCGGTCGAAGGCGAGGAAGACGTTGCTGTTGCGCAGGTCGTGGATCAGACGGAGGTGATGGGCGAAGGAGCCCTCGGTGCGCAGGTTGAAGACCCGCACCTGGTAGCCCGGTCCCTCGACCGGTTCGCGCGGAGAGAGCCCGATCATGGCCAGGCCGCGGGCTTCCACGAGCCGGCGCAGGTCCTCCTGGATGAGGGCGGAGTCCTCGGGCTGCTCCAGCCGCCTGGTGTTCATCTCCAGAACTTCGGCCGCGGAGCGGATCTCCCCGGCCAGGGTCGGCTGCAGACGCTCGGCCTGGACCGCTTGGCTGAGCCGGAGGGTGTACTCCAGCTGCTGCTGTTGCTTGTCGCGCCGCCCGCGGCTGGCCTCACCGAACTGCTTCCAACTGGTCCGGATAGGGAAGAGCAGCAAGACGAGCACGACTCCCAGGTCGACCAGCAGCAGCCGTCCGATCTGGCGCTTGGGGAGGGGGCGGTTGAGGGTCTCCATCATCAGGCGCCTCCCCCGAGCTGGGCGCCCGATCCGGGGAGCCGAGCGGTGATGCGGAAGGAGAAGCCGGTGTCGAGCAGGTTCTCGCTCTGCTCCACCGCCTGAAGGAGGGGGGAGTTCTCGAGTGCACGGCGCAGGGCGGTCAGCGCGTTGGAATTGCGGGCCGAACCGTCCAGCCGCAGGGTGAAGAAACGCTGGACCGCATCGGCCACGCCGGGGGTCTGCGTGCCCGGGGCGGGCCGCCGCGCGGTGCGCCGCTCCGCTTCGGGGGGAGAGATGTCGATCGAGGTGAAGACCACCCCGTCGGGGATGATCTCGGTGAAGTGGAGGAGCAGCCGCTCGATCGGATAGTCGGTCTGTTCCACCCCCTGCATCAGGTCGACTCGGGCCTGCAGCTCCCGCTTCAGACTGTCCAGCAGCGCCTTGCGGGCCAGGACCGGTTCGGTGGCTTCGGCCCGCTGACGCAGGCTGCTCACGATGGCCGCCAGCTGGATGGTCTGACTCTGCTCGGTCCGGGTCAGGTACTGGAGGTAGAAGGGGAGTGCGATCAGCCCCAGCACGATCAGGGCGCTCACCGCCACCAGCAGGCGCACCTTACCGGGGGAGTAGAACTCGTGCCGTTCCGACCAGGGGTAGGCGAAGTTCGCCATGCGGATGACCCGGGACTGCTTCACCGTCCCCCCTCCTCGGCGACCGACCGTAACGCCAGCCCGATCGGAGTGAGCAGCGTGCCGGCCACCGTACCGGCGGGGAAGATGACCCGTTCCTGGTCCTCCACCACGTCATGCAGGACCTGCACGTCGACGCTCAGCCGTTCGGCCATGAAGTACTGGATCCGGCGGGTGGCCGCCAGATCGGGGACCAGGCCCCCGTTGACGATGAAGAGCGTGTCGACCGGTTCCCCGCGTGATTCCACGCTGAAGAAGTCGACCGAGCGGTAGATCTCGCGCAGCAGCCGTTCCGCCCGGCGGCGTCCTGCCTCGTCCGGGGTGAGGGTCTGCAGCCCCTGCTCCAGGGTGCGGCTGTAGTAGAGCCCGCCGTCCAGCACGAAGTTCACCATGCTGTAGGCATCACTCAGATAGAGCACGGCGTAGGTACCCGGGCTGGCCTCCCCCAGCAGGAAGTTGCACCCCCGGGTGATCGCGACCTGGTTGGTCTCCAGGCCGCGCAGGATGACCCCCTCCTGGGAGATCGATTCCCGGTAGGTCAGGTAAGTCAGGCGTTCTACTCCGGCCACCATCACCCGCAGCTCGGCGGGTTCGCGGCCACCCGGTAGCGCTTCCCGCTCTTCGTTCTCCTCGACCGACAGGTAGCGGGAGAGGGAGAAGTCGTAGACGATCTCCTTATTCGGCATGGGGAGGTACTCCCGGTGCCGCAGCTCGACCATCCGGGCGACCTCCGCGACGGTCAGTTCGGGCAGGGTGATGAACTTCATCAGCACGTCGGAGTCGGCGAAGGAAGCATAGACGGGGAATTTCCGCAGTTTCTTCAGGATGCCGATCGTCCAGGGCTGGAGCAGGGGGATGGCCGGTGGGGAGGGGGTCGCGGCCGGGGCGGCCGGTTCCGCGCCGGCACTCGATTCGGGCCCGCCGAAGGCCCGGGTGCCCCACATGCCGATGCGATAGCGGCCCCCGCCTGCCTGGGTGAGTTCGGCGTACTTGACCGCGTTCCCTTCCAGGGCGAAACCCACCGCCAGCGTCTTCCCCCGGGGGGTCGTCATCAGAAACCCCACCAGCTGAAGACGTAGCGCCGGCTCTGGAGCACGGCGGTCGGGTGGGCGATCGCCAGCACGGGAGCCGGGACCCGGTTGTAGATGTTGGCGTTGTATCGCACCACGGTGCGGCGGAGCAGGTGGATCCGGTTGGCCGTCAGAGCACCGTCCACGTACACGGTGTCGGGCCAGGAGGGATCGGCCTGGAAATCATCCCGCACGTAGACCAGCCCGTTGAGGCGCCAGGTCCCGCGGCCGTCCAGGACGACGTCCCCCTTGCTCACCAGGGCCGGGTAGGTCTCCAGGATGGCCGGATTGGGATGGTTGCGCGGGTTGATCTGGAAGGTCCTCCCCGCCCCGGGCTGGAGCTGCAGGTCGGAGTACCAGTTGGTGCAGTAGAGCGTTCCGGTGATGGTGATGTTGCCCGAGAAGGTACCGTTCGAGCCGTAGTCCCAGACACAGATCCCCAGTGGATTGGACGTCCCGGAACCGGAGGGTACCGTCGGGTAGTTCGTCCAGGATGGGTTCTGGGGGAGCCGTTCCGCGTAGTAGGTGGTGGCGCTCCCGGTTATCTGATAGCGGTAGCCCAGGTTGTACGGGTAGCCGGCCTTGTAGACCGGCGAGTCGTTCAACAGGACCTGAGGGACCAGCGCTTCCGAGGTGTCGGGACCGGCCAGCAGGCGGATGCCGGTGCGGATGTCGAGCACCCCGTTCCAGCTCGAATGGAGGTAGTAGGTATCGTCCCAGGTGATGTCCCCCCCCACCCAGAGCACACAGCCGGTGGTGGTCGGGCTGAGGTAAGTGACTCCGCTCTGCACCTGAGGATCGCTCCCCGACATGTAGACCCCTTCTCCCCCCTCCACCCGGCAGCCGCTGCGCAGTTCCAGGACCGTCCCGGCCGCGATGGGGAAGTAGGCGCGGGGGTCCTGCTGGGGGGAGAGGACATCGAGGTAGCTGTCGTAGGAAGCGTGCCTGCTCCAGGCGGTGATCCTGAGCTGCTTCTTGTAGGAGGGATAGCCGGCGACGGTGACCACCTGGACCGAGAAGGAATCGGCCCCGCTCGACCAAGTGCCGCTGGTCAGGGACGGGTTCTGGCTGAGCTGCCAGCCCACGACCTCGCGGGCGGACTCGGCGGTGTACTCCGCCTGGGTGTTCCGGTAGTGGCTCTGGGCGATGCGCACATCGGCGGCCATCACCAGCAGGAAAGTGGTGCTGAGCACGGCCAGCATGGAAACCAGCAGCATGCTGCCGAGCAGGGCCAGTCCGTCCTGGGATGCCGTGAGTCGGTTCCTCATCGGGTCAGGGGAGTCTCAGGGGGTTGTCGAGGGTGACCAGGCTGCGCAGCGGGATCACATAGCCTCCCTGCTGGAGCCGCAGGTCGATCTCCACGAAACGGATGCGGTCGAGGTTGGTCTGCGGGCTGGCGATGCTGCGCAGCAGCACGTCCCGGTAGGTGAGGGTCAGTCCCGACACGTCGTCCAGGAGAGTCAGCGCACCCCCCAGGTTCTCCTCCCGGCTCACCGTCCCGGTGCCCGCATCGTAGCGGTAGTGAACCACCTGGCTGTCCAGGGCGGCGGTCTCGCGCAGCCGGAGGAAATCGATCTGGTCGGACCCGGCGATGTAGATGGAACGGGCATACCGGATCTCGTTGAGCATACGGACCAGGGTGATCCGGCCTCCCTGTACGGCCGCTGAGCGTACCTGTCCCACCTCGTACGCGTTCAGCGCCATGTTGAGGATGGTGTAGAGCACCATGAAGATCACCGTGGCCAACGCGGTCCCCATCAGCATCTCGATGAGGGTCAGCCCCCGCTGATCGATGAGCCGGCGCCCCCTCACGGTCGCCACGCCTTGATCAGGACCAACGTGGAGCGCTGGCCCGTATCGACGTTAGCGACCCCGACCTCGATCCGCTTCAGCCCGGTCACCGTGGCGGTAGCCGCCAGAGTGATGGGGTCGGCGTAGGTGACCGTGACTTCCCGCTGGTAGCGGGCGAGGTTGGCCCGCCCCCCCTGCCCGTTGAGCGGATTGCCGTCCAGGTCGTTGGGGGGGGACTCCACCAGGTTGTCGTAGTCGTCGATGTCGTCGAAATCGAGCCGGCCCCACTCCCCGGAGTCGGATCCCAGGGGTCCCCCGGCGGTCTGGGGGTCCTCCCACCGCATCGAACGGATCTCCTCCATCAGTTCCTGGGCCAGGTTGGTGGCCAGGGTCAGGTCCTCGGCGCTCTGGCTGACCTTGAGCCCGAGCGGGAACTGACTGGTCATGGCCAGCATGGCGATCGAGAGGAAGACCAGGGTGATGAGGATCTCCACGAAAGTGAAGCCTCCCTGGGGGCGGAGACGGGGGATCACGGCAGGGAGATCTTCCCCAGCGGGAAGGTCACGTGGACCGTGCGCTGGTAACCGGTGACTTTGTGGCGAATCAGGATGTCCAGGTCCCCCCCGGGGAAGCGGACCGAACCGAGTGGGGTGTACCAGACCATCCCGAAGACCGGACCTCCGGCGGTCGTGGTCGAGACCAGTTGGGAGCCCTTGAAGGCGTCCACCTCGTCGAAGTCGACCAGCAGGTAGGCCCCTCCTTTGAGCGGATCCTCGAGCTGCTGGACGTTCAGGTTCCGGTCGATCACCCAAGCGTAGTAGCGGTTGTTGTCGGGCTCGATGTAGAACCAGACATCGCTCATCTCCGCGACCGCCTTCTGCTGCGCCAGGCGCAGGTCGGCCGAAAGCTTGGCGGCCGCTTTGTCGACCTTCATCTCGGGGATAATCCGGTTGAAGTCGGGGAGCAGGACGGCCACGAAGACCCCCATCAGCCCCATGACGATGAGGATCTCGATCAAGGTGAATCCGCCGGAACGCCGCAGCGCCTTCCGGAATATGTTCATATTCGTTAACATCACGTCCGATGTTCGACCCGAGATCCTCGATTCCTTCTATTTCATTGACCTGCTACCACTTACATACTTGAAAAGGCGTGTTCACAGAACAGGAAGATGAATCCTGTTAACTGTTGTTATCGTATCTTATTCCTTTGTCACACAGATGGTTACGTGATTTATTGGGGTAAACTGTTAAGGTCTGTTACACTCCCTGATCACGTTCCCTTTTCTTCGGTCTCCCATCCTTAAAGACTTTCCGTTGGTCCTCTTTGCATCCAGATGTCCTTCGAGAAGCGGCGCCATCGTATAACTCGTTTTACAGTTTGTCTACAGAAAAATGGTCCTCCTCCTCCGGGCCATCGCCCGGCGGGCCGGCCCGGCTCCGGGCGGGGGGCCTCCGATGGTGGCCGTCCGGCGGCGGTTGACGCCGCGCCGCAGAGCGCACTACGCTCCCGGACGGAAGACTCGGGAAACGTGGAAGGAGGGGGGGGGATGTCCGCTGGCCGCCGAACACATACCACCCGGCTGACGGGATGGGCCGCCACCATCCTGCTGCTGTTCATCGTCCCACCGGCCGGGCTCCAGGCACAGCCATCCACCGGGCCTCCCCTGCTGCTGCACGGCCGCTGGGAGGGGGCCATCGGCCCGATGACGGTCTCCTACTTCGACCGCCTGCTGGCGCTGGGGCACCAGACCGGAGCCGAGGCGATGATCGTGGAACTGGAGACCCCCGGCGGACTCGACCTCTCCATGCGCGACATCATCAAGGGGATCCTGGGCTC
Source organism: uncultured Gemmatimonadota bacterium (assembly GCA_964519015.1). Taxonomy (GTDB): domain Bacteria; phylum Blakebacterota; class Blakebacteria; order Blakebacterales; family CAYUVJ01; genus CAZFHZ01. The sequence continues at coordinate 13,030 of CAZFHZ010000048.1, forward strand.
CGAGATCCCGGTGATCGTCTACGTGCATCCGGCCGGCGCCCGCGCGGCTTCGGCCGGGGTATTCATCACCCTGGCCGCCCATGTCGCCGCCATGACCCCCGGGACCAACATCGGGGCCGCCAGCCCGGTGGCGATCGGCGGCCAGATGGACTCCACCATGGCCGCCAAGGTCACCAACGACGCCGCCGCCTACGCCCGCAGTCTCGCCCACGAGCGCGGCCGAAACGCGGAATGGGCCGAGCAGGCCGTCCGGAAGGCGGTCTCGGCCACCGCCGAGGAGGCAGTGGCCGCTGCGGTCGTGGATCTGCTGGCCACCGATTTCGATGATCTGCTGGCCCAGCTTGAGGGCCGGAGCGTCCGGCTTCCTTCCGGTCCGCGGGAGCTCCACACCACCGGTGCTCGGGTCGAGGAGGTCCCCATCAACCTGCGGGAACGCCTGCTGGCCATGCTGGCCGACCCCAACATCGCCTACATCTTCATGCTCCTGGGGATCTACGGACTCATCTTCGAACTCCAGAATCCCGGCACCATCCTGCCCGGGGTGGTCGGGGTCATCAGCCTGCTCATCGCCTTCATGTCCTTCCAGACGCTGCCGCTAAACTATGCCGGACTGGCCCTGATCGTCCTGGCGGTGGTGCTCTTCGTGCTCGAGATCAAGATCCCCTCGTACGGGCTGCTCACACTCGGAGGAATCGTCGCCATGGTGCTCGGCTCCCTGATGCTCTTCGATACCATGGAACCCGCCATGCGGGTCTCCCTGCAGGTGATCATCACCATGGTGGTGCTGACCGTTATTTTCTTCGCGTTCGCGATCGGGCTCGGTCTGCGGGCGCAGCGACTGCGGGTGACCACCGGGTGGGAGGGGATGGTGGGGGAGACGGGGAAGGCCCGGACCCGGCTCGACCCTGAGGGGAGCATCTCGGTGCACGGCGAGATCTGGCAGGCCCGCAGCCTGAGCGGGGTGCCGATCGAGGCGGGCACCCGCGTCAAGGTGGCAAAGGTCGAAGGATTGCTGCTCTACGTCCTGCCGGTCACCGAGGAGAAGGCCGGAGCCTGATCCCCCTCACGACCGGTGGGATGGGACATCGAACCAGGAAGGGAATCCCCATGTCGACCTATCTCTACGTAATCATCCTCTTCGTCGTCTTCGTGCTCGCGAGCATGATCCGCATCCTGCGGGAGTACGAGCGGGGTGTGATTTTCCGGCTCGGGCGACTGATCCGGACGAAGGGACCGGGACTGATCCTGCTGATCCCGCTGGTGGACCGGATGGTCCGGGTGAGCCTGCGGGTGATCGCCATGGACATCCCACCGCAGGACGTGATCACCAAGGACAACGTTTCGGTCAAGGTCAACGCCGTCCTCTACTTCCGGGTGGTCATCCCGGAGAAGGCGGTGGTCGAGGTCGAGGACTTCCTCTACGCCACCAGCCAGCTCGCCCAGACCACCCTGCGGGCCGTGCTCGGACAGGCCGAACTGGACGAACTGCTGGCCGAGCGGGACAAGATCAACCAGGAACTCCAGCGGATCATCGACCAGCACACCGATCCGTGGGGGATCAAGGTCGGGCTGGTGGAGGTCAAGCACGTCGACCTGCCGCAGGAGATGCAGCGCGCCATCGCCCGCCAGGCCGAGGCGGAGCGGGAGCGGCGGGCCAAGATCATCCACGCCGAAGGGGAACTGCAGGCCTCCTCGAAGCTCAGTGAAGCGGCTTCGGTCCTGCAGACGCAGCCGACCGCCATCCAGCTCCGTTTCCTGCAGACCATGGTCGAGGTCTCCTCGGAACGGAACAGCATCGTCGTGCTGCCGATCCCGATCGACCTGCTCAAGCCGATGATGGACCTGACGGCCGCGAAGCATCCACCGGCTGGACAGTGAGGGTACACCTCGCGCAGTTGAGGAGGGGGCGATGAGCGGTGGGGAATCCTCCGGTCCGGTCATGGCGGCGATCGAGACGGCCGCCGGGGAGATGGTCGAACTGATGCACGGGCTTACCGCCATCCCGGCGGTCGGCCCGGCCAGTGGGGGTCCGGGGGAGGCTGCCAAGGGCCGCTGGCTGATGGAGCGGCTGGCCGCCTGGGGGTTCCCGGAACCGCAGGCCTTCCCCGCCCCCTGCACGGAGGTGAGCGGGGGGGAGCGCCCCAACTACGTGGTCCGGCTCAAAGGAGCCTCGTCCGACCATACCGTCTGGGTGCTCACCCACCTGGACGTGGTGCCGCCGGGGGAAGCTTCCTTGTGGACGGGGGATCCCTGGACCCTGCGGGTGGAGGGGGACCGGCTGATCGGGCGGGGGAGCGAGGACAACCACCAGGGGCTCGTCAGCTCCATCTTCGCCCTCAAGGCCTTGCTCGAGACCGGGATCACCCCCCCCCACGACGTCGCCCTGGCCTTCGTCTCCGACGAGGAGACCGGCAGCAGCTGCGGAGCCGGCTACCTGGTCGAACACCACCGCGACCTCTTCGGTCACCAGGACCGGGTCCTCATCCCCGACGCCGGGGACGAGCGGGGCACCATGATCGAGGTGGCGGAGAAGTCGATCCTCTGGGCGACCTTCACGGTCCAGGGGAAGCAGACCCACGGATCCACCCCCGACCATGGGATCAACGCCCACAAGGCGGGGGCCCATCTGATCGTGATGCTGGAAGGGCTCTATGAGGACTTCCCGGTCCGCGATGAACTCTTCGATCCTCCCATCAGCACCTTCGAACCAACCCTGAAGAAGGCCAATGTGGAGAACATCAACACCATCCCGGGGGAGGACGTCTTCGCCTTCGACTGCCGGGTGCTGCCCGTTTACACGCTCGAGGAGGTCATGGGCCGGATGCGGGCCTGCGCCGACGAGGTGGAGGCCACTTTCGGGGTGAAGGTGGCCATTGAGACCCCCCAGTGGCAGCCGGCCGCCCCTCCGACCTCCCCGGAGGCTCCCGTGGTGGAAGCCCTGCGCCGGGCGGTGCGGCGCGTCTACGAGGTCGAGGCCCAGCCGATGGGGATCGGTGGTGGAACCGTGGCCGCCTTCTTCCGGGCGGCGGGGATCCCGGCCGCGGTCTGGTCGCGGCTCGACGACACGGCCCACATGCCCGATGAGTACTGCCGGCTCTCCAACCTGGTGGGGGACGCGAAGGTGATGGCCCTCCTCTTCCTGGGCGAGGAGGGCTGAGAGCGACCGCATGGCCGGTCCGTTGTACAGGGTCCTGCGCAGCGCACTCTTCCTGCTGCCGCCCGACGACAGCCACACCCTGGCCGGCGCCACGCTGCGGCTGGCCGCGGCCCTCCCCGGGGTGCGCGAACTGATCCGGGCCCTCCACCAGGTCCGGGATCCCTCCCTGGAGATGACCCTGTTCGGCCTCCGCTTCCCCAACCCGGTCGGACTGGCCGCCGGTTTCGACAAGGACGCCTGCTTCGTGCGCGGAGTCCCTCTGCTCGGCCTGGGTTTCACCGAACTGGGCACGGTCACCCCGCGCCCGCAGCCCTCCAATCCCCGCCCGCGCCTCTTCCGGCTCCCCGCCCAGCGGGCCCTGATCAACCGGATGGGCTTCAACAACCGGGGGGCGGCGGCCATGGCGGAGCGGCTGGCCCGGTTGCGCGCCCACGGCCCCCTCCCCGGCCCGATCGGGATCAACTTGGGGAAGAACCGGGACACCCCCCTGGAGGAGGCCGCCGCCGACTACCGCTCCGCCCTCGAGGTGCTGCTCCCCTTCGCGGACTATCTCGTGGTCAACGTCTCCAGCCCCAACACCCCGGGACTGCGCGACCTGCAGACGCCCGCCCGGCTCGCCGGCCTGCTGGCCGGAGTGGTCCCGGCCGCCCGGCGCCCGGCGGGCTCTCCCGGAGCCGGTCCCGTGCCGGTGCTGCTCAAGCTCGCTCCCGACCTGGTCGACGAGGACCTGCCCGGCCTGGTCGAGACGGCCCTCAGCGGAGGAGTGGCTGGCCTGGTGGTGGCCAATACCACCCTCGACCGTTCAGGCCTGGCGACGCGCTGGCACCAGGAGTCGGGGGGTCTCTCCGGCGCCCCGCTGCGGGAGCGCAGTACCGAGCTGATCGCCCGGCTGTGGCGGCTCACCGGTGGCGGACTGCCCATCATCGGCGTGGGGGGGATCGACGGCCCCCAGGCCGCCTGGGAGAAGGTCCGGGCCGGGGCCAGCCTGCTCCAGCTCTATACCGGCCTGGTCTATGAGGGCCCCGCCCTGGCGGGGCGGATCTGCCGGGGACTGCTGGAGCGCCTGCGGGCGGAAGGGCTCGACCACCTCTCGGAGGCGGTCGGTCTCGACCACCGTTAAAAAACGGGCGGGACCGAAGTCCCGCCCGCTCCCTGCGTTGCCGGCGCGTGGTGTCGGTGCGTCAGGGCTCAATGATTCGGGGTGGTCCCCGCGATGGTGGGGTAGCCCGCCCCTGCGCTGAAGGGCGTGGTGTTGAGGACGCCGGCGTCCGTCGTCCAGCCCATCATCCCGAACTTCATGTTGTAGCACTTGTAGCCGAGCATGTTCAGCATGACGCACGCCTGCCCGCCGGTGTGACCGGTGTAACAGTAGACCACGATGTCCCGCGTCGGGTCGAGCTTGTTGAGGATCTCCGTGTCGACCAGCTGGTCCCGCGGGATGTTGATGGCCCCCGGCACGTGGCCGAGCGCGTAGTGGGCGGCCGAACGGACGCTGATGATGATCGGGTCGTCGGCGCTGTTGCCGTCGTTCAGCTCGTCGAAGACCGCCTGGGCGGACATGATCGGGGTCCAGGTCGCGTCCTCAAGCCAGCGGGCGGCCGCCGCCCGGACGATCTCATCTTCGTCACTGGAGGAGGAGACCTCCAGGTCGGGCAGGTCGTAGACGGTGGTGCCCAGGGTGTGGGCGGTGGTCTCGGTGGCCGCATCCAGGGACTGCGAAGCGTCCCAGATGGTGGTGGCGACCACGACCGGGTCGTCCGACCAGCCCATCATCCCGTACCTCAGGTTGACCGTGTCGTAGCCCATGATGCCCAGGGCCCAGGAGGCCAGACCGCCGGTGTGACCGGTGTAGCAGTAGACCACGATCTTCTGGTCGGTCGGCAGCGTGGCCAGGTTGGCCGTCTGGGCCACGTTCCGCCAGTCGATCCGGTGGGCGCCGGAGATGTGGCCGAGCTCGTAGGCCGACTGCGCCCGCACGCTCAGGATGTAGTAGGTGGGGGTGGCCAGCTGCAGGTCGTCGTAGACGACGTCGGGGGCGATGCTGGCCGACGGGATCGCGCCGGCGGTACCGCTGGTCACCCAGGCCTCGACGGCTTCCTGAACGACCTCGAAATCGGTCTTCGAGGAACCGCTCGAGCTGCTGCACGCCGCCAGGGCGACGACCAGCGCCAGAGCCGGCAGTAACGCCAGCTTACGTAGATAGCGAGACTTCATAGATTACTTCCTCCTTGCGGTCAGACCCGGCGGAGCCGGGGGATCGGTGATGACGTCGGTGTTTGCGGTAAGTTCGGCAGAGACCATCTTGCCGGCTACAATCAGGCTGTCCACGTAGGCGGCTGTGAGGAAACGGCCGTTCTCTCCGTGGCAGTTCGCGCACGCCTCGGTCTGAGGCGTAGTGCGACGGATGTTGTGCGGCGTGGCGTACTTCCAGGTCTCCACTTGGTCGAAGGTGGCCAGGGTCGAGATGCCGTACGCTTCGTACATCTCCGGATAGACGGGGACGTGCCGCAGCAGCACCCACTCCCAGGGCCGGCTGGTCGAAGGGATCGGGTTCTTCCCGATGCGGAAGTCGAGCTCGGAGGGGAACTGGATGCCGTGGCTCTTGCCGTTCGAGGCACCGACGTGGCACTGGTAGCAGTTCCGATACGCCTGGGAGTGACAGACCGGGCAGTCGACCTTCCCGGTGTGCAGGGTGTGATGGAGGACCGTGTCGGTACCGGCGTTCGGACCGGGATGGCACCCGGCGCAGGAAGGACGGTTGGCTGCATCCCGTCGAATGTCGGCCGTCCCCCCGGAACCGTGCAGTTCGATCCCGCTGTGGCAGTCCATGCAGTTCATGCCGCCGAGATAGTGCACGTCCGCACGCAGACCTTCATGGAGCCCCTTGAACTCGTCGTTGATCCGGCTGCCGTGGCAGGCGGTGCACTGGTCGTTCTGGCTGGGTGTAGCCAGGAAGGCGTGCTCCTCAACCAGCCCCCCCCCGACCGAGCTGGGACGGCTGATGTGGCACTGACCGCACGAGGCGTGGCAGCCGGAGCAGTGATTGGCGAAGGCGGTCTGGTAATTGGTGTCGCCGGCCGGCAGTCCGCTGCGGGCCTCGAACATCGTCGCATAGCCGGTCTGGAGGTAGTGCACGCTCGACTCGAAGTTGCGGGACGTGTTCTGATGGCAGGTGGCGCAGACGTTGCCGGAGGCCGGGGCGTCACTGGGGTCGGCCACCAGCCCGCCGTGGGCCGCTTCCTTCGTCTCCTCGCCGTCGGTCCCGGCATGGCATTCGAAACAGGTCAGATCAGCGTGGTCGTGCACCAGGAAGACATCGCTCACCTGGTACTTCTCGTCCGCCTCCAACGGAGGCGCGGTGCCCCCTCACCCTTACCCCGGAGTTACCCCCTCACCCCCCTCATCGGGCTCCGCAGTGGCCAGGATCTGGGCACTGTCGCTGTGGCAGCCGGTGCAGTCGTTCCAGGCCAGAGTGGGTGAGAGGACCTGCTCCTTCTTCTCGCAGGCGGACAGGAAGGCGGCGATCACGGCAGAGGACAGCAGAAGGGCCAGCAGGTGGGCGAAACGTGGTCTTGTCACAGCATGCATGGGTCAGGCTCCCGCTGGGGATCATACCCGGCGACCGGGAGGATAGGCGCGCCATCCCGTACGGTTCAAGAAACACCCATCTGCCTCTGTTGCAAGCCTAAAAAGGAGTGAATGGTCTTAATCTCACATACTCCTAAAATACAGCGAATACGGCATCAGTGGACCGGCCTTGCCGGGTGAAGGGCGGGGGAGCGCCGGCGATCCCGACATCCTTCGTATTAAGTGGGAATGATGAGTCTGATAAGCCGGTCTCACTTCCGAGGTGCCCCACCGCGGGCGCCGCTGTATCCTGACGCCCATGCCTTGGGTCTCTTCCCAGACCCTCCAGCAACGGCTGGAGGCCCACTCGGTCGAAGGAGCGCTCTCCCTTCCCATGGAAGAGGGGCGGGTGCGCTGCACTGCCTGCGGACACCGCTGTGTCATCCCGACGGGACGGAGCGGCGTCTGCAAGGTGCGCTTCAACCGGGGGGGGCGTCTCCGGGTGCCCTGGGGTTATGTAGCCGGTCTGAACAGTGATCCGATCGAGAAGAAACCCTTCTTCCATGCCTTCCCGGGAGCCCTCGCCCTCTCTTTCGGTATGCTCGGATGCGACTATCACTGCGCCTTCTGCCAGAACTGGCTTTCCTCCCAGGTCCTGCGCGACCCGGCCGCCGCGGCCGGGATCCGGGAGATCACCGCCGAGGAGATCGTCCAACTCGCCCGGTCGACCGGGTCGGAAGTGGTGGTGAGCACCTACAACGAGCCCCTCATCACCACCGAGTGGGCGGTGGAGGTCTTCCGGCTGGCGCGGCGGGAAGGGCTCTTCACCGGCTACGTCTCCAACGGGAACGGCACGCCCGAAGTACTCGCCCAGCTCGATCCCTGGATCGACCTTTTCAAGGTGGACCTGAAGGCGTTCCGGGAAGCCACCTACCGGGAGCTGGGGGGACGTCTCGGACCCGTCCGGGAGACCATCCGCAGCCTGGTGGAGATGGGCAAGTGGGTGGAGATCGTGACCCTGATCGTCCCCGGTCTCAACGACGGCGGGGACGAACTGAAGGAGATGGCGGAGTTCATCGGTGGGCTCTCCCCCGACATCCCCTGGCACCTGACGGCCTATCATCCCGACTACCGCATGCACAGCCCCGGTCCGACCCAGCCCGCCGTCCTCCAGCGCGCGGTGGGGATCGGGCGGGAGGCCGGACTGCGTTTCGTCTACGCCGGGAACCTGCCGGGACGCCTGCCCGGCGCCGAGGACACCCTCTGTCCGAACTGCAGCGAGCTGCTCGTGGAGCGCCGGGGCTTCCAGGTCCTCCTCTGCCGCCTGGAGGGGGACCGCTGTCCCCACTGCGGGAGCGTCATCCCGGGACGCTGGCGGGCCCACTGACATCTTGTTGCTATTCCCCCGCCCATCCATGAATATGGGAAAGTAGTGCCGGTAACCGACCGACGGCGTCCGACTCTCGGTCGACGGCTTCGACCATGAACCAACATCTTAGTGGGAGCTTTCCGATGAGCAGTCCCCTGTCCGGCCTCGAGCCGAAAATCATCTGGGATTATTTCGACGAGATCCGCAAGATCCCCCGCCCCTCCAAGTACGAGGAGAAGATCCTCGCCTGGTTGAAGGAGTGGGCCGCCTCCAAGGGACTGGAGTCGAAACAGGACAAGACGGGGAACCTGGTCGTGAAGGTCCCGGCCACCCCCGGGCACGAGCAGGCGGAATCCCTCGTACTCCAGGGGCATGTGGACATGGTCCCGGAGAAGAACCGGGACGTCGCCCACGACTTCATGAAGGACCCGATCCAGCCCGAGCGGGACGGGGACTGGATCGTCGCCCGCCAGACCACCCTCGGCGCCGACAACGGCATCGGGGTGGCCATGGCCCTGGCCTCGGCCACCGATCCGGAGGTCGTGCACGGCCCCCTGGAACTCCTCTTCACCGTAGACGAGGAGACTGGTCTGACCGGCGCCAACGGACTGACCCGGGGGATGCTGAGCGGCCGTCGGCTGCTCAACCTCGACACCGAGGAGGACGGGGCGCTCTACATCGGGTGTGCCGGCGGGGCCGACCTGCACGCCACCTTCTCCTTCCGGCGCACGCCGACCCGGCGGCCGGAGGGAGTTGTACTGAGCGTCCGCGGCCTGCGCGGGGGGCATTCGGGCGTGGACATCCACGAGAACCGGGCCAACGCGATCAAGCTGCTGGTGCGGATCCTGAAAGTGGCCCTCGACAGCGGACCGGCCTTCGACCTGGTCTCCCTGGAGGGGGGCTCCAAGCATAACGCCATCCCCCGCGAGGCGTTCGCCGAACTGCGGCTGGGGCGCGGCGGGACTGACAAGCTGAAGAAGGTCGTGGTCGCCCTCAAGAAGGAGTTCGCGGGCGAGTTCGGCCGGATCGACCCGGACATGAAGATCGAGCTTAAGAAGGCCAAGGTCGGCAACCGGGCGATCCCCGGAGCGGCGGCCGAGCGGATCATCCGCTCCCTGGCGGCCGCCCCCCACGGGGTGCTGGCCATGAGCCGTGAGGTGGCCGGCCTGGTCGAGACGAGCAACAACACCGCGGTCGTGCGGACCGGCACCGCCGACCTGGAGATCACCTTCAGTTCCCGTTCCAGCAACATGCCGGCCCTGCGGACCACCACCGCCCAGATCAAGGCGCTCTTCGAACTGGCGGGGGCCAAGGCGGAGGGCTTCGGTGGCTACCCCGGCTGGGAGCCGAACCCGGGGTCGGTCCTGCTTCAGAAGGGGAAGCAGGTCTTCCACGGACTCTTCGGCCGGGAGCCGGTCATCCGGGCCATCCACGCCGGCCTGGAATGCGGGATCATCGGCGAGAAATTCCCGGGGATGGACATGATCAGCCTGGGGCCGGAGATCCGCAGCCCGCATGCCCCCGGCGAGAAGGTCCAGGTCTCCTCGGTGGCCAAGACCTGGCAGTTCCTGAAGGCCTATCTGAAGGCGCTGGCCTGAACCACGGGCGCTGACCGCGGGCTGTCTCTGCGCGCGCCCGAAGCCAGAATGCTGCTCGATACCGGAGACATGGAGGCCTTCGACGTCCACTACAACATCGAGCAGCGGCACGCGCGTGGGCGGGCGGAACATCGCCGAGGTCGCGGCCATGAAGATTCGCGA
>CAZFHZ010000049.1:0-22829 GCA_964519015.1 uncultured Gemmatimonadota bacterium
TGACGGTCTACACCACCACCGGTGAACCCGTACTGCATATCGAGCGTGACTGGGAGCGCCCGCGGCTCAGCGCCCGGGACCGGGAGGAGGCCAGGAAACGTTTCAGCGAAAACGAGATGGCCTACATGAGGCGGATCGCGAACCGGATCCCGTTCCCTTCGCGATATGCCGCCTTCTCCACGGCGTTCACCGACGACCGGGGACGGATCTGGGTGGATTACGTCACCGGCCCTTCACCCACTTCTGTGCTCGCGGACCATTTCCGGTACGACGTTTTCGGCCCCGACGGAGTCTGGTTGGGCGTCCAGGAGTTCGACTTCCATCCCACCCTGATCCAGGGCGATTACGTCTACCACCGTGGTCCTCTTTTCGGTGCGGAAGCTCCCCGCCTCTACCGCTTTCATCTTCGTCCCAGGATCCCGGAAGCGGCGGGGCGGATTCGATGAATGTCGGACGGGCTCTGCAACGGCCTGCGGTCGGCCTGGTGTTGCTCATCCTTATACTGCCGGTGGAGGGGGCCACTCTGGCCCAGGAGCGGGTATCCCTCTATGCGCTGGACCGGCAAGAACTGCTGTTCTTACCCGCTGGTGACGGTCCGATGCTTCGAGTACCTTCTGCGGAAGTTCCGCTGATCTATACCCGTGCAAATCGAGGTGACTGTGAGCAGGAAGGTATCACCCGGAGAAGGCCTGTCTATCGTCCTCCTCCTTGCGCTTCCCCTCCTGTTGGGGGGGTGTACGAGGGAGGGGCCGGCGACCGAGGCCTATGCCGCCCTGGAGGGGGAGTTCAGCGCCGCCATGGATTCGGTCGAGACCATGGAGGGCTACCGGACGACCGTCGAAGCGTTCACTCCCCGCTTCCGGGACCTGGCCGAGCAATACTGGGGCACCGCCGGCGCCCTCGACGCCCAGCTCTGGCGGATGAGCTACCTGAGTCTCGGTGAGGATCGGGAAGCACAACAGGTGTCCCTGGCGGAGATGACGGAGGCGGTCCTGGCGCGGTACGCCCGTTCTCCCCACCTGGAGAAGCTGGCCCAACTGACGAGTCTCTACACCGAAGAACAGCGGGCAAGGTACTTCACGGACGTGCAGGAGCATTCCCCGCATGCGAACGTGAGGGCGGCGTTCATCTATGCCGCGGCCCGGACCGCCGACTTCGAGCTCATGTGCGGTGGGACGGATGTCGACAAGGCGGCGATGGGGGACCTGAGGAAGAAGAACCTCGAACGCCTCGTCGTCGAGTACCGCGATCTTCCGCTCCGGAAAACGACCTATGGCGCATCCGCCGAGGCGATGCTGAGCGCCTACGACCCGGCGGACCTGGAGATCGGCAAGCCGGCCCCGGAGATCGTCGGGACGAACGTCGACGGCGAGGAGATGCGGCTGAGCGATTTCCGCGGAAAGGTGGTGGTCCTCGATTTCTGGGGGGACTGGTGAGGCCCTTGCCGGGTCATGTACCCACACGAGCGGTCGCTCGTGCAAAGGCTGAAGGACGAAGCGTTCACCATCGTCGGTGTCAACAGCGATCCAGCCGAGAACTACCGGTCCGCCATCGAGCGGGAGAACATCACCTGGCCGTCCTTCTGGGACGGCGGTGACACCAGCGGCCCCATCGCCACCAAGTGGGGTGTCCGCGGCTGGCCGACCCTCTTCATCATCGACGGGAACGGGATCATCCGGGAGAAGAACAAGCGGGGGGAGGAGATGGCCAAGGTCGTCGACGCTCTCCTCGCGGAGATGAAGACGAAGCAAGGTAGCGGTCCATGAACTCGATCGGTCTGTTCGACGACCTGCGCTTCGCTCTGCGGGGACTGCTGCGCCACCGGTCGTTCACCCTGGTCACGGTGCTGACCCTGGCCCTGGGTATCGGGGCCAATACGGCCGTGTTCACCCTGGTCGATGGGGTCCTCATCCGGCCGCTCCCGTTCCGGGACGCAGAGGCCCTGGTATCGCTGCAGCACATGGGTCGTGAAGGTGCCGACGAGCTGCCCATGTCCACCGGGCTCTACCTGCTCTATCAGGAAAGGGCGGAATCGCTGGACGGTCTGGCGCTCTTCGCGGGCACGACCGCCAACCTGGTCTTCGAAGGGGAACCTGAACGCCTCCAGGCCCAGGCCGTCACACCGAGCTTCTTCCGGGTGCTGGAGGCCGAGCCGGTCCTGGGTCGTGCCTTCCTGGAGGAGGAGGGTGCCCCCGATGGAGCCCTGGTGGTGATCCTGAGCGACGGCTTCTGGAAGAGCCGCTTCGATGGAGACCCCGGCGTCATCGGACAGACCCTGGACCTGAATGGTCGACTGCGGACCATCGTGGGGGTCATGCCCCCCGGCTTCGGCTTCCCGGACCGGGAGGCACGACTCTGGGCTCCCCTGGTGGTGAATCCCGCTCAGGCGCCCCTCGCGGCGTTCGGCGCCGGCGGTATCGGCCGTCTCGCCCCCGGGCGGAACATCGAGAGTGCCCGGGCCGAGATCACCGGCCTGATCGACCGTCTCAGCGAGTTCTATCCCGAGAGCGGCGCCCCGGCCTTCCTGGCCGAGGTGGGCCTGCGCCCCCGGATCATCTCGCTGAAGGAATCGCTGGTCGGTGATGTGAGCACCACCCTGTGGATCCTGCTGGGCACGGTCGGCTTCGTGCTGCTCATCGCCTGCGCCAATGTGGCCAACCTGCTGCTGGTCCGGGCGGAAGGGCGGCAGCGGGAACTGGCGCTACGGCGGGCCCTCGGGGCCGGACAGTGGCAGGTCCTGCGCTGGTTCCTGAGCGAGAGCGTGCTGCTCGCCGGTGCCGGCGGGGTCCTGGGTGCACTCGTGGCGGCCTGGGCCCTGAAGGTCTCGATCGGGTTGATCCCGACCGACATACCGAGGCTCGCCGAGATCGGCCTGGATTGGAGGGTGGCGACATTCACGGCGCTCATCACTCTCGGCTGTGCGGTCTTCTTCGGGCTCTTCCCCCTGCTCCGTGACCGCTCCATCGCCCTGGCCTGGGAACTCCATGAGGGTTCCGGCCGCAGCGCCACCGGAACACGGGGGGGGCACCGTCTCCGCAGCGGACTGGTGGTCCTCCAGGTGGCCCTCTCCCTGATGCTCCTCATCGGTTCGGGACTGATGCTGCGTAGCTTCCAGGCCCTGCGGTCCATCGATCCCGGGTACCAGGTGGAACGCCTCCTGACCGCCCAGATCATCGTCCCGGGGGCGGAGATCGGAGGCTGGGAGGCGACCGCCGGGTTCTTCCGCCAGCTCAGGGAACGCGTGGCCGCCCAGCCGGGGATCGAAGCGGTGGGTCTCGCCGAGGCGATCCCGCTGGCCGGAGGGATGAGTTTCACCACCATCGAAGTGGAGGACCACCCCCGTGGGCCGGGCGAACTCCCGGTCTTCGCGAGCAACAACCCGGTCGAGACCGGGTTCATCGAGGCCATGGGTATCCGCCTGCTGGAAGGGCGCACCCCCCAGCCGGGGGATGGGGCGGAAGGGACCCGGTCGGTCGTGGTCTCGAAGTCCTTCGCCGACCACTGGTGGCCCGATCAGAGTCCCATCGGGCGTCGCCTCCGGTTCGGCTTCGACGGTGAAGAGTGGTACAACATCGTCGGAGTCGTCGCCGATGCCCGCTATCAGAGTCTGACGGAGGCTCCGGAAGAAGTTGTCTACTGGCCGGCCACCGTCGGTCCGGCCGCGTCTCCGCAGCCGAGCCGGGGCATGTATATCGCGATCCGGACCTCGGCCGACCCGCTCGAGTTTGTATCGGTCCTGCGCCGGGAGATGCGGGAATTGAATCCCCGTATCCCGGTTGCCAACCTGCGCACGATGGAAGATCTCTTCAGGGAGGCCACCGCCCGGACCTCCTTCACCATGGTGATGCTGGCCGTCGCCGCGGCCATCGCGCTTTTGCTCGGGCTGGTGGGGATATATGGGGTGATCTCCTATATCGTCTCCCAGCGGACCCGGGAGATGGGGGTGCGCATGGCCCTCGGGGCGACCGACCGGATGGTGCTGCTGATGATCCTCCGTCAGGGGCTCGTGCTGGCCACGGTGGGAGTGGTCGTCGGGTTACTGGCGGCGGGAGCGCTCAGTTCGGTGATCGCTTCGATCCTGTACGGGATCACGGCGACCGATCCCCTGACCTATGGGATCGTTGCGGTTGCCCAGCTCCTGGTCGCTACTCTGGCCAGCTGGCTGCCGGCCCGCCGGGCGGCTTCACTCGATCCTTCCGGGGCGCTCCGGGTGGAATGATGGTCGTGTAGAGAGTCTCCCGGTCACGGCATCGGCTCCGGCCAGAGCCGCTTGGACTTCTGGACAGGCCGGTTCTGGCTGCCGCTATCAGGGATCCCGGACGCAGCGGACGGAGAACGCGAAGACCTTGTTGTTGAGCAGGCGGGTGATGGTGTCATCGAAGAACTGAAGGCCCCGTAACCATGCCTGGTCACCGACCTCGGATCCCGACCAGAATGCGGTGTACCCTTCGTGGAGGAACTGATCCCGGTTCCGCCATCCGATCGGCAGCGCAGAGAAGCCGGTCTCATCCGTGACCGGTACGGGACGTCCCTCGTATTCCGTATGCCAGCGCCCCCGGGCCTTGAGCCGACCCGCCAGGACCCGGTCGGAGATGCCCCGCGTTCCGACCCGGTCGACTTCCTCCCGGCTCAGGCCGAGGAACATCTCCAGCTGCTTCCACTCCTCATCGCTGGGCAGATGCCAGCCGGGTGGGGCGGCCCGTTGGGCTGCCGCCCAGTCGTAGTAGCGCCCCCGTTCGGCCACGGTCGCCTCGTCATCGTTCCACGCCCAGCAGCCATCTCCGGCGGCGAAGCGCAGATTCTCCGCCATCCAGACCTGGTTCCCCAGGCGGACCCACCGATAGGTCTCGCCATCGCGACCGTCCGTGAAGGATCCGGATGCTGTCTGATCCACGGAATCCGTGGATTCCACGGTAGATGTACCTGGGATGGAACCGGAGGCGATGGCGACACCGGACGACAACAGGAGTACCTGAAGGATGCGGTTCATGTGAAGACCTCAGTTTCCTGCCAGGGTGATCGTCCCGTTTAAGGCGGAGATGATGATCTGGCCGGAGCCGTCTCCCATCGGTCCGCTGCTTCTCTATCGTACGGGATGCCCTGCGTGGAGGATTCCTCATCGGGACCTGGAACATAGGGGGGGACACGCCGACTGACACAGTCGATTTCCAACAAGTATAATAAACTAGACACGATGTATAGTTGACTGTACCTTGGTCCGCATGAAGACGCGGCATGATATTCGTAACCACCTCCGTCGCCACCGCCTGCTCGTCGGCGAGATGACCCAGCAGGAATTGGCCGACCGGGTGGGGGTCACCCGCCAGACCATCCTCTCCATCGAGAAGGGGAAGTACAACCCTTCGGTGGGGCTGGCCCTGCTCCTGGCTCATGCCCTGGGGGTCAACGTCGAAGCACTGTTCGAACTGGAAGAAGGAGACGAGCATGGCTGAGCCCGTCGCTAGCAGACGCTGGCGTCCGACACCGGCCGGTCTGATCGCCGGCTTTCTCGTCATCCTCGGGTTCGTCCTGACGGAGATCGACTGGGGCTTCCTCGCCCTCGCGGCGCTGGGGACCTTTGGACCGGGTATCCTGCGAGAATTCGGCTGGCTGCGGGACCGGGACGAGTTCCAGCTGCGGGCGGCCCACCGGGCCGGCCACCATGCCTACCTGACGGCCGGACTGATGGCTTTCCTGCTGGTGGCCTATGTGCGTTCGAAGGAACCCGGTCCAGTGGATCCCGAGCCGCTGGTCACGGCTTTCCTGGTCATCCTCTGGTTCACCTGGCTGCTCAGTTCCCTGCTCTCCTACTGGGGACCGCGCCGGACGGCTTCCCGGCTGCTCATCGTGTTCGGCTCCTTCTGGCTCGTGTTCGCGGTTCTCAGCAACCTCGGCCCGGAGTACCGGGGTATCCTGGGGGTACTCATCGGGGCATCGATAACACTCCCCTTCTTCGCGCTGGCCTATACGGCCCGTCGCTGGCCCCGTATAACCGGCGTGCTCCTGCTGGCGATCTCGGCCTTCTTCTTCTACTTCTTCGGTCTTTATGAGATCTTTCACGATCCGCTCGCGACGGGCCGGCCGGTGGTCCTGGTATGCTTCCTGGGGCCGCTCCTGGCCAGCGGGATCGCACTGCTGAATGTGGACTCCAACGAGGATGAGGGTGAAGAGATCAGGGGCGGGGAGCATGTCATGGACCTGCCCGCCGGTGGAACCGGAGGGTAACGCGGGGACCCCACTCTCCTGATCAGGGTGCAGGTGACACCCGGCCCTGAGCTTCAGTTGCTATCGGATCACCCATTCCATCTTGAATCCTCTGGAACATCCGGGGATACCCCGGGTGCCGGTCTTCCCACGGGCGATCAACGGGTCGGGTATCAGACGTCCTCAAGATGAGTACTGGGAATCAGGTAAGAAGTGCGGTGGAACATTCAAACGAAGGGTTCGTACTTACTGGTATCCCTTAGAGTCTAAGGCATTACAGTCGCATGTATATGGGTGATTTCATTCGTCTGACCTCAGGTGGAAGGCGATGGCATGGATCTGTTCAAAGGCACACTCGACATACTCATCCTCAAAACGGTGAGCTGGATACCGGCCCACGGCTACGACATCTCCCGCTGGATCAACCTGCAGAGCGGGGGCGTGCTGCAGGTCGATGAGGGCGCGCTCTATCAGGCGCTGCGGCGTCTTGAATTGAGAGGACTGCTGAGTTCGGAATGGGGCATCACCCATACCGGCCGGGAGGCAAAATTCTACGAGCTCACCGCCGAAGGACGCCGTCAGCTCACCGATCGAGCCCGGTCTTGGGATGACTATGCCACAGCCATGGCGAAGGTCCTGAACGCCCGCCGTGCACCTGGGGAGGTGTCGGCATGAGGAAACGTCGCAGCGCTCATATCAATGGTCGCCTGGCCAAGGTGACCGATCTTCCGGCCGGTGAGGATGTAAAGCGGGAGCTCGCCGCGCACCTGCAGATGAAGGTGGATGCTCTGGTCGACAGCGGCTGGAGCGAGGAGGATGCGCGTCGCGAAGCCGAACGGCAGTTTGCGAATCTGGCCGGCGACGAGCGGGCCTGCCGCGAAACGGCCGAGCGCTTCGAACGTCGGGGACACCGGCGGAACACACGCGATCGCTGGAAACTGGATTCCCGGGTCGCCCTGCGCACACTGGCTGCCAGGCCGGGGGCGACGTTGATGATCGTGCTTCTGCTCGCCCTTGGTATCGGCGCCACGACGGCCATCTACAGCATCGTCCGTGGAGTCCTCCTGAGGCCCCTGCCGTACCGGGAACCCGATCGCCTGGTTTCGCTGTTCGAACGGAACCAGAGTAAGGGATTTCCGCAGTTCTCGTTGGCGGGCCCGGTCTTCCAGGAATGGGCAACCCGGAGTCATACGGTCGGCCGGATGGCGTATTACCTGACCGGGAACGGGGCCCTGACCGGCGAAGGTGAGCCCGAGGTCATCCCGGTGGCCTATGTCTCCGGGGAGTTCTTCGGTGTGTTGAACCTGCCCCCACTGCTCGGCCGCACGTTGCTCCCCGATGACTGCCGTGACGGACAGGAGAATGTGGCCGTGCTGAGCGAGGGTTTCTGGAAGCTCCGTTTCGGAGCCGATGAAGCGGTGCTCGACCGGAAGATCATCGTGGATGAGGTCCCCTTGACTATCGTCGGCATCATGCCGGACTGTTGCCGGTGGCCCGATGAGAGGATTGTCCTCTGGACTCCCTGGCCATTGCCCGAGTGGGCCCAGACCAATCGGGGTAATCATTTCCTCGAGGTCATCGGACGGCTGGAACCGGGGATCGGCATAGCCGACGCCGAAAAGGAGCTGTCGGCACTCTCGGCCGGGATGATGGAGCGGTTCCCTGCGGATAGTCCGGGCTGGGATGCGGCGGTGCGATCTCTGCATTCGTATTTGATCGGTGACGTGGACCGGCCGTTGTTGCTCCTCTTCGCCGCGGTAGGACTGGTCCTGCTGATCGTATGCGCCAACGTGGCCAACCTGATGCTGGTTCGCGGGATGGAACGGGGAGGAGAGATCGGCATCCGCATCACCCTCGGTGCCTCACGTTGGGACGTTATCAGGCAGTTTCTTATCGAGAGCTTGATCCTGGCCCTCGGAGGCGCCGCGATCGGAGTCGTGCTGGCGCTTCTGTGCACGCCGGCCATCCTCAGCCTGGCCGCCGGGATGATGCCCGGGCAGAACCCGATCGCCGTCGATACCGGTGCCCTGCTCTTCACGTTGTTCGTGGCCGTGGGAACGGGGATGCTGTTCGGGCTCATGCCTGCGGTCAGGAGTGTGCGGCAGTTTGGCCGCGACCGGTTGCAGGATTCCCTGTACGGCAACCGGATCATCCCCCGCAGCGGCCGACTCAGGGGGGCTCTGGTGGTCGCCGAGATCGCGATGGCTATGCTGCTTTTCACCGGTGCCGGGCTGCTGCTGCGCAGTTTCGCCGGACTGATGCATTCCGATCCCGGATTCGATGCCCAGGGGACACTTACCTTCCGGATCGAGCTCCCGTACTCCCGTTACAATCAGCTCGAACCTGTCCAGACGTTCTATCACGCGCTGCTCACCGGACTGCCGACGGTTCCGGGCGTGACTTCCGTGGCCGCCACCAACACCCTGCCCCTGATCGACGGGCGGGGGGTGATCGTCTGGCGGGAAGCCGGTGATACGACACCCTTCAATGAGTGCGCCAATGCCAATTACCGGAGTGTGACGCCCGGCTACTTCGACGTCATGAGGATCCCTCTATTGCGGGGCCGAGCCTTCACCGACGCGGACACCATCTTCGGCTCGAGCGTCGTCATCGTGGATCAGGCCATGGTCGATCGCTTCTGGCCGGACTCGGATCCGCTCGGCCGGATGATCGAGATGCCTTTGGGGAACATCGGAGTCGCCCGGATTATCGGTACCGTGGGCGGGGTGCGTCAGCAGGACCTGAGTGCTCCTCCCGATCCGGCGATCTACATCCCGCTCGACCAACTCCCCTCACCGTCGGCGTCCTACGTCGTCCGCTACGAAGGGGACCGGGGGAATGTCCTGACCGGCTTGAGGGCGCGGCTGGCCGAGGTGGATCCGAATCTCCCTCTGGCCCGGATCCTGGATTTCGAGGAGATCACCCGCCGGGCCACGGCACCGCAGCGCTTCGTCGGCATTCTGGCTGGGATCTTCGCCGGATTTGCCCTGCTCCTGTCGATGGCCGGGATCTACAGTGTGGCGGCCTACGCGGTGAGCTGCCGCCGTCGCGAATTCGGTATCCGGATCGCCATCGGAGCCCGCCCGGCCGATATCGTCAGGGGAGTCCTCGGAGGTAACGCTCCCCTTATCTTCCTGGGCATCGGACTCGGTCTGGCCGGTTCTTTGTTCACGGCCCGCCTCATCCAGGGCCTGCTCTTCGGGATCAGCCCCTGGCACGTGCTCAATTACATCATCTCTGTTCTTGTTGTTCTGGTTGTTATGACCGTCGCCGTACTGGTCCCAGCTCAGAGGGCGTCCCGGATCGATCCCGCGGCCTCGATCAGCGAGGGTACATAGTGGACATTTGATGCTTATTGAGGCGGCACCCCGCCCTGCGCGTCTTACGGGTTCAGGATGTGGTTATAGACATGAGTCGACCTGTGTAATCCGGAGACGGGACCCTGAGTTCATCAGAGGCGCCTAAGCCAATTGACACGCCACGAACCGGGGATATACAAGGAGCCCCATGATCCCTGATAGTCCGGTTCCCGATCTTGGTCTTCTGCTGACGAATGCCCGTCTCATCGACGGAACGGGAGCCCCGCCCCGATCACCCTGCTCGATTCGCATTCACGACGGCCGGATCGTCGAGATCGCCGACCGGCTGATCCCGGATGGTGAGAGGATCTTCGACACGGCAGGTGCGACAGTCCTGCCGGGGATCATCGACCCCCACGTGCATCTGCAGTCTGTGCCGGGATCGACCTGGCGGGAGGACAGTGAAGCTCAGAGGTGGGAGGCTGTCCGGCACCATCTCAGAGCCTACCTGGCCTGCGGTGTCACCACCGTCCTCGACGCCGCCATCGCCGCCCCTTTTCTGCGCCGGATCAGAACGTACCTGGACGGAGGCGGGGTGGGGCCCCGGTACTACGCATTGGCGCCGGCGCTCTATCCGCCCGACGGCTACCTCGACCACAATTACCTGACCGATGCCTGGGGCCCGATGTGGAAGCCTGCGGCCACTCCCGAGGATGTCGAGGATCTCTTCGCGGCCTACGACGGTATCGAGGGCATCGTGGGTGTGAAGGTCCTCATCGAACACGGCTTCAGTCCCTTCTACGACTGGAAGATCCACTCTCCCGCGATGCGCGCCCATATCCGCGAGACGGCCGGGGCCAGGGGACTGCCCATCTTCGTCCACGCTCTGCAGCACCGGGCCCACCTGATCGCGATGGAGCTGGCGCCCCGCGCTCTGATGCACTCGGGTTTCCTCGACCGACAGCCGTCGGATGAGCTCATCATGCGGATGAAGGAACACGGCACCCGTATCCTGACGACCTTCGCCTCTCTCTTCGACTGCCTGGTCATGCGACCGTCGTTCCTGCGGGGGATCGACGACCCGCTGATCCTGGCGACGGTCCCCCGGGCCCAGCGTGAGACGGTCGAGGATCCAAAGGCGTGGAAGGACACCTGGCGGAGCCTCTTCCGCACGACCGCCCCCCGCTGGATGCCCGACGTGCTCTGCGATGCGGTGAGCGCCCTCGTGATGCCGGGAGTCGGGGAGAAGCTCATCCGGCGCGGGTTCGCGGATGCCCGCCGGGCGATCGGTTCACTGCACGAGGCGGGCATTACGGTCGTGATGGCCACCGATGCGGGGGCCTGGCCTCTCTTCCCGGCCTGTTTCCACGGCTACAGCACGATCCGTGAGATGGAGCTCATGGCCGGGATGGGATTCGATCCGATGGCGGTAATCGAAGCCTCCACCCGTCTGCCCGCCGAGATGCTCGGACTCCAGGACCGGATCGGGACTGTGGAAGTCGGCAAGAGCGCCGATATGGTGGTCCTCGACGAGGACCCGCTGGTGGACATCAGGGCCATGTGCTCAATCAGGTGGACGATCAGAGAGGGGAGAGCCCGCACGCCCGCCGAATGGATGGAGGATCACAGCTGAACTCGACTGACCTGGCCCCGTAGATCTGAACCAATCCGGCCGGAAATCATCTATTCCCTTCAGACCACGCAGCATTCCGCTCACTTACGACTATTGCGAGTAAATGTGAGCAGATGCGAGCATGTGCTGCGGGTGTAATAGGGGTGTAATGGCGAAACCTGCCCCATTCAAATCTTGGTAGGTCCCAAGACCGGGTCAGAAGCCTACCGTGGAGGACTCTCAACCGGAATGGCTCAGTTCTGTGGGGTCAGATCACGCTTCCTGGGCTGGGACATGTGACACCTCCGAGTGTGTAATATACCCTATTGAAGTGTCCGTTAAACCAAGGGAAGCCCAGTATATGGAATGACGGCTCCATGGTGTCTAACGGTCGGTACGAGACATCCCGCTTCCCGCACGAACAGCAGACGGATCCGAATGGCTCCTCAGGTCGGGTAGCCATACGGCCGGACTGCGTAAAGACAGTGAGAGACGCGATGCCATACCGGGAATACCCTTCTGTGCTTCGAGCGAGGGACGGTTTCACCCTCATCGAGATCATCGTCGTGGTGACGGTGATAGCGATACTCGCTGCGCTCGTCGGACCATCCGTCTTCAGACACCTGGGTAGGGCCAAGGATGCCGCCGCCCGCTCCCAGATGGAGATGCTGGGGGCGGCTTTGGACGCCTACCGGCTGGATAACGGCCGCTACCCGACCACGGCCCAGGGGCTGGCAGCGCTCAATACCGAGCCGACCACCGAACCGCGGCCCCGCAACTGGCAGGGTCCCTACCTGCGGAAGGCCGTTCCCCTGGATCCCTGGGGGAATTCCTACTCCTTCACCTGTCCTGGCGAACACAACCCGACAGGCTATGACCTCCTTTCCTTCGGGGCTGATGGTGAGCTGGGTGGCGAGGGGGAGGACGCCGACATCAAGGCCTGGGAGTAAGGGGCAGGCGATCATGCCCACCTTCGTCTACCGCGCTGTCGATGATCGCGGCCGCTCTACCCGGGGGCGTCTGCTCGCCGCGACGGAGACGGCGGTGGTCCGCGACCTGGAGTCCCGGGGGCTCGTCCCGGTCGATGTGCGCGAGACCGCGACCTCCGCTAAGAGCCGGGGCGGTTTCGGAGGCCGGCAGAAGGGTGCGGTCCTGGAATTCACTCGGGGCATGGCCGCGCTGCTGCCGGCCGGCATGCCTCTGGCCCGGGCACTGACGGTCTCGGCGGTCGCCGCCAGGGAGATCGGGCCCGCACTCGACCGTGTCCTTGAACGGTTGGAACGGGGCGATGAACTCGCTCGCGCTCTGGCGGAGGAGCCCGACCTCTTCGACCCCCTCTATATCGGCGTGGTACGGGCCGGGGAGAAGGGAGGCACCCTGGCCGCCGCCTTCCAGCGACTGGCCGACCATCTGGAGCGGGAGAGTGATCTCCGCTCCCGGCTGATATCGATGTCGATCTATCCCCTGATGCTCAGTGCCGTGGGCCTCGTCTCCGTACTGGTCCTGGTGCTCTTCGTGATCCCCCGCTTCACGGTGCTGCTCACCTCCTCAGGTGCTCCCCTTCCGGGATCGACGGCGTTCGTGCTGGGGTTGACGACGGCGGTGAGAGCGAACTGGGGGATACTCCTCACCCTCCTCATCGCCCTGGGGATGGCGCTGTTCTGGATGCGCGGGTCGCAGACCGGACGCCGGGTGGCGGCCAGGCTGCTGGGCAAGGCACCCCTGGTGGGGGCCCCGAGGCGGCAGATCCTGGCGGCGCGTATCACGCGGATGACGGGTGAACTCCTCCACAGCGGGGCTCCCCTCCTCCTGGCGTTGCAGGAGACCGAACAGTGCCTCCAGGACCCCCTGGCCCGTGAGGTGACCAGCCGCATCCGGGCCCAGGTGCGTGAAGGTGGTTCGCTCAACCACGCTTTCGGCTCCCATGCTTTGTTCCCTCAGGAGGTCGTGCAGCTGGTCGCGCTGGGGGAGGAGTCCGGGCGTCTCGCGGAGTTCCTCCTCAAGACGTCCGACCTGCTGGAACGACGAATCGAACGCACCATGGAACGCCTGGTCGCCCTGGTCGAGCCCGTGATGATCATCGCCTTCGGAGGGGTGATCGCCCTGGTCGCACTCTCGCTGCTCCAGGCCATCTATGGCATCAACACGGGGGTCCTGTGAGCGGATCAGGCGGAATAGGTCTCCCGGTCCGTATCAACCGGGGACGCCAGGGCGGGTTCACACTCATCGAGTTGATCGTCGTTCTCCTGATCATCTCGGTGCTGGCGGGATCCGTCGCTCCGGCGCTCTTCAGGCCCCCTCCGGTGACCACCGGCATGGAGGAGGCCGTGAACAGGTTCGACACCCTCTTCCGCCTCGCCCGGGACTCCGCCGTGCGTACGGCCCGTCCGGTGACGGTCGTCCTGGATTCCATATCGGGGCTGCTGTGGCTCGAAGAACCCGGCACTCCATCCGACGCGTCCTCGTCTGCCTCCACCGGTCCGGGCGGCATCCCCGACAGCGGTGTCGTCGCCCGGGTGGAGGGCGCCTTCGGGGGCGGTTCCACCCTGGGGCAGGGGCTCGCAGCCCCCGGTGCGGTGATGCAGGCCCCGGCCGGCGCGCAGGCGTTCGCTCTGCCGGAAGGGATCCGGATCGACTATCTGCTCCCTCGTACCCTCTTCACCTTCACCCCGGGCGGGACGGCGATCGGTGATTCACTGAGACTGGTCTCCATGACCGGTCAGAACTGTCTGATCACCGTCGATACCTGGAACGGTCATGTGCGTGTCTACTGAGCATCCAGCCGGCGACGGGATCCTCCGGGGGGCCACCGGGAGGCAGGAGGAGGGCATCCTCCTGCTGGAGGCGCTGATCGGATTGGCCATCATCGGGATCGTGACGATCTCGCTCCTCGCCGCGACCGTCTCCCAGGTGCGCTCGGCCGGGAAGGCGGATGTCCTGCTCACCGCGGCGGCTCTGGCCCAGGATCGACTGGCGGCCATCCAGTTCCTGGATCAGGAGGGATTCTCCCGCCCGCCCGATTCGCTCCTGGCCGGGACCTTTCCGGCGCCCTTCGACGAGTTCACCTGGACCGCGGAGGTCGAGGAATCGGACGGAGAATACGATCTCTACGCCGTCAGCATCATCGTGACCGGTCGAGGAGAGTGGTTCCCGCTCGAGACACTCCTGCATCGTCCGCCCCTGACCGCTCAGGTGGCGGAAGGCGGGGGGATGGGAGCAGGCGGTCGGATGGGCGGTCGCGGAGGCAGGGGCGAGGGCGGCGACAGGGGATCGGGCGGCCGGATGGGACCAGGCGGGGAGAGAACGGTCAGAGACATGGGTATCGGTCGTTCGTACCGAGGATCCGGGCGTACCGCCCCACCGGGAGGGCAGGGGACGGGACGGGTCCCACCGCCGCTACGGCCACCACCCACGCCACCGCCCCCCGTGACTCCGCCCCCGGATGACCCGTCCGGCAGCCTGACCGAAGGGGGTACGCCGTGATCCGTTCCCGGGACGAATGGGTCGCTCGGCATGTGACCGGTAGTGCCGGCTTCACCCTGATCGAGGTCATAGTGGCCGTCGCGGTCGGGGGGATCGTCCTGCTGGTCGGCCTGTCCGCACTCACTTCGGTACAGGACCGTTCTGAGCACGCCCTGCAGGCCACCACCGATGCACGGGAAGCAGCCACGGTCCGGTCCGCCCTGATCGACTGGCTCACCTCCGCCGAGGTCAGTGTGCAGGAACTGGCCGTGGGTTTCGAAGGACAGGACGCCAAGGAACAGGATCTGCCGTGGGACGAGCTCTCCTTCCCCACCCGTTCCCGCACCGTCCTCAGGACGTCTCCGACGGCTGTCCGCCTCTACCTGGACACCGATCCCGAGACTCCCGAGCACGGGCTGGTCGCGGAACTCTTCGATCGCATCGGTGTCGAGCCCGGCCGGATGGAGCTGGTGCCGCAGGCCATCGGGCTCGCCATCCGATACCTGCCGAACGTCGATGGTCCCGTGGAATGGGCCGAGAGCTGGGTCGGTCAGGGGCGACTGCCCCGCGCGGTCGAACTGACCCTGCTAGACACTCCGGAAGACCCGCTCCCCCCACTCCTCAGGATGCCGATCCGCGTGGCACTGGCGTACCAGCCATGAGACTCTCGAACAAGGATCGTATGACGGGGAGGGGAACGCTCGACCACCTGCGGGATCGCGCCGGCCGGGAGGAAGGCTTCATCCTCATCGCCGTGCTCTGGCTGCTGGTGGCGCTGGGTGCGGTCGGTATCCACGCCGGGCTGGTCATGCGCAGTGAGCGACTCGCGGTGGCCAACATCCTCGACGAGATGCACGCTCGCCAGTGGGCTTTGGCCGGGGCCGAGTACGCCCGATCGCACCTCACCGCCGCGCTGCTCGATCGGGGTGACGAACTACGTGCGGAGTCGGCCCGGGCCGAGGAAAGACCTGGGGGCACCGGGGCGTCGGGCACCCGGAACGTCTTCCAGACCGTGACCACCATCGCCGATCCCTGGCGTGATCCGCAGGGCCTGGTGGTGTCACAGATGCGCTTCGGGTACTCCACCTTCTCACTCCGGTTGCGCGATGCCCAGTCGGTCCTCAACCTGAACACGGCCGACGCGGAGATGCTCACCGGTTTCTTCTCCCAGGGACTCGGGCTCGATCATGCTCTGGCCGACCGCCTCGCCCAGGCGATATCCGATTGGCGGGACGCGGACGACATACCGAGGGTGGGGGGCGCCGAACGGGAGGAATACCTGCGTGCGGCCGCCCCCATGCTCCCCTCCAACCGGTACTTCACCGATCTGGACGAACTGCACTACGTGCTCGGCATGACACCGGCGATCATCGAGGCCGCGCTCCCTTACTTCACACTCCAGAACTCGGGTCGGATCAGCATCAACGAGGCCCCGGAAGCGGTACTGCTCGCACTGCCGGGTATGACCCCGGCCGCGGTTCAGGAGGTCCTGCGGTTCCGCGAATCCGGTTTCTACCCGTCCAATATGCGGGAACTGCTCGGGATCCTCCCCGGCGGGGTGGGAGGTTATCTCCAGTCGGTCGGTCGTCGTTTCAGCGCCCGGGTGACGTTCCAGACCACCGAGGTGGAGATCGTCTCTGAAGGCGGTCTCGAGGGGAGCCCGGTCGTGGCCCGGGTACGGTATGTCGTGGTGCGGTCGAACAACGGGGCGCCGATAGCGATCCAGGAGATCCGATGATGGCCGCATGGAAGATCAGAATCGCTCTGGGTGCGGATGAGATGACGGCGGTTCTGCCCGATCGGGTACTGGTCGTCCCGCTGGAGTCCACGCTGCGACCCCGCCTCGAGGATCCCGGGCCCGCATTGCAGCAGGGATTGGGACGGCTCGAAGCCGCTCTCCGGAGCGAGTACGGCGACGATCGGCTGGCGGGGCAGGTCCGCCTGCAGGTGGCCCTAGTCCCGCCTTTGAGCGAGGCCCGTCTGGTGGATCTGCCGCCCCTTCGTCCGACCGAGGTCGACAAGGTCCTCCAGCGGGTCGCGCCCCGCCATTTCCCGGGGGATCCGCAGGACCTGGTGGTGGGTGGTGAGCGGCTCGGGAAAGGAACGACGGTGAAGGCCGCACCCCTGTTCGCCGCTGCAGCCAGCCGGAAGCTGGTTGAATCACTCCATCAGGCCATCACGTCGAGGGGCTGGCGGATCGAGCGGATCGTCCCCGCGCAGGCCTGCTGGGTCCAGGCCCTGCGGGAGGCGATACCGCACCCGGTCAGGGACCGTTCGAGTGGGGATCGGGGGCTGCCCCGCCTCGTGGTCGCGGTCGTGGCGGATGTGGTCTATCTGGTGCGGATGGCCGGCAGCCGGCCCGACCGGTTGCGCCGTATCGCGGACCACGACCTGTCGGAGGTGGTGGCCGCAGCGGGGCCCGAGACCGGCCGGGCGCTGGTGCTGGCCGAGGGGGGGATGCGTACACCGCTGGCCCATGCCCTGGAGGAGGCAGGCTGGATTCTGATCTCTCCCGGGGAGGACCGAGGCGCCGGAGTGGAGGCCGCGCGGCAGGCGGTCGATGCTCGGCCGGAACTCGTGTCGCCATCGCTGGTGTTCGCGCGCCGCCGGCGGGAGCGGAACCGCACCCGGACCATGGCGGCCATGGCGGTCTTCCTGCTCGTGGCCGCGGCAGCGGTACACCTCTGGAGTGTGGATCGCACCCTCGTCAGAGTTCAGGCCGAACGCGCAACCCTGCGACACATGTTCGCGCCGGCGCTGGCAATGCATGACTCACTGGGGAGAATGGTCGAGCGGGTCGAGTCGCTGCAGGCACTCGAGGAAGAGACGACGAGATGGACCGCGTTCCTGGTCGAACTGTCGGTGCTCCTGCCGCGGGATGCCCATCTCGTCTCGCTCCGAGGAGAGGGTACCAGGGTGGTGGTGGAGGCGGTGGGGGATCGTGCGGGTGAAGCGCTCACGGCGCTGCGCCAAGCCTCCACCTTCCGGGATGTCAGGCTCGAGGGCCTGATCCGACGTGACCTGGAAGAAGGCATGACCTCCCGGGAGCACTTCACCCTGAGCATGGTGCTGGCCAGCGGAGGTGACCGATGAGTCCCCGGACCTGGTGGGACCGTGTCAGGGAGCGCTTCGACACACTGTCGCCCCGGGATCGCAGGGCGGTGGTGATCGGGATGGTGGTCCTGGTGCCCGCGCTGATATGGGCGGGCGTGATCCAGCCGTACCTGGGCGTTCTCGAGGATCTCCACGACCGGCTGGCGGCCGAGCAGGCTCTATTGAGCAAGGAACAGGGGGTCGTGCGCGCAGCACCGGACCTGCCCGCCAGGATCGAAACCCTCCGGCATGAGATCGACCGACTGGAGATGCGTCTGGTCCGGGCAGACAATCCGGCCCTGGCCGAGGCTGCGCTCTCCGCCCACCTGGAAAGCCTGGCCCGCCTGAACCGGGTCCTGCTGCAGGAGGTCCGTTCGATCACCGGCTCACCTCTCGGGACCGCCAGCGATGGGACCGTGCCGGTCTATCTCAGTGTGACCGGTGAGAGTGACTTCGAGGGAGTACTCGGTTTCCTGCAGGAGATGGAACAGGCCCGGTTGCTGATGAAGATCGACGAAGTGTCGATCGGGACGGGTTCGGCAGCCGGGGAAGCCGGGGAGAATGGTCGAGCCGGTGCCCAGACCAGTGTGATGAGGTTCACCGCGATCGTGGTCGCGTTCATGCGGGAGAGAGAGGCCCTCTGATGCGCAGGATGATCGACCTGGGTAGGTTGGCGGGCACGCTCGCGCTCGCTGGAGGTGTGCTGGTTCTGGGCGCTGCCCTGGCTCAGGCGTTCCGACCGGTATCAGCACCGCTTCCGGAGCCTGGGCCGGCCGTCGATATCACGGGACCGGCCTCACCTCAGGTGCTGGTCGCGAGTCGACCGTCGGTGGAACCGATCTCCGATGAGATCGTCAGGCAGGCCGCGAACCGGGCCCCGTTCGATCCCGAACGTCGTCCGCCGACCCGGCGCTACCAGCTCCCGGGAGAACAGGCGGTCGAGGGAACCCCTTCTCCCGTGCAACTTCCGCCGGTGCCTCCGCTCCTGGTTCTGGGCACTATCTCCGGCCTGGGTGGCGGGATCGCCGTGATCCAGGAAGTGGGGGGACAGCCCAGGGTGGTGAGCGTCGGGCAGACGATCGGGGCGTACCTGCTGACCTCGGTGCAGGAGGAATCCGTGACCGTCTCCTCCGGGGAATGGGAATTCAATCTGGAACTCGGGTTGGAGAATCCGGCCGCCGCTGCCGGGTCCCAGGATAACTCCGACCTGAACAACCGGCGGGGGAACATGAGCCAGGAGCAGATGCAGCAGCGGCTCGAGACCTGGGCGCGCACCATGCAGGAGCGGTTAGGGAACAATGTCCGGATACAGATAGAGGGTGACCGCGCCTATCTCATCAGACCCGATGGGACCCGGCAGGAGGTCCAGATGCCGGGTAGAGGTGCTCGCGGCACGATCCCCCCGGTCGATCGACCGGGGCAGGACGACGGAGCAGACACAGGCGGAGGGGGAGACTGACATGGACCTTCTAAAGCAAACCGGGAACGCAGCCCATGATGGCCGGACCGGACCGGTCAGGTCCTTCCGGCTCGCTGTGTTCGGCCTGTGTGTCCTGCTGGCTCAGGCAGCGCCCGTACCTGCCCAGCCTCAACGGCCCCAGATGCCACGCGCCCGCCAGACGGCGATGCCGGACACCTCGGTCACACTCGACTTCCAGGACCTCGGCCTGGGATACATCCTGACCGCGCTGGCCCAGGCCGGGGGGATCAACCTTATCTACCACGATCTCCCCACCAAGCAGTTGACCCTGCGCACCGCCCAGCCCATCCCCCTTTCGGACATC
This sequence comes from uncultured Gemmatimonadota bacterium, assembly GCA_964519015.1. Taxonomy (GTDB): domain Bacteria; phylum Blakebacterota; class Blakebacteria; order Blakebacterales; family CAYUVJ01; genus CAZFHZ01. The sequence continues at coordinate 19,455 of CAZFHZ010000049.1, forward strand.
CCCCAGGTGATCCGGGCCCTGGCCGCAGCCAACGGGCTGGCCGTCACCGAGGAGGGCGGCTTCCTGCGCATCGTCGGCGGAGGTTCCGACCCCGATCCCCGGCAGCTCTACATCTATCGTCTCCGGCACGCCCGGGCGGCGACCCTGGCCGGCACGCTCCAGACGCTGTTCGGGAACAGTACAACGTCGGGCACGGGTTCCCGCGCCAGTGGGCTGCCCCAGACCCTCTCCCAGCAGCTGCAGGCACTCCAGCAGACCGCCGCGGCGACCACCCGGCAGGTGAACCCGCAAGGTGTCGCGATCACCGGGAGAGCCGCGGAAGGGCTCCAGATGAACGTGCTCATCGTGCCCGAGGAGGTGACCAACTCACTGCTGATCCGAGCCGCCCCTGCCGATTGGGAGATCGTCCAGGCGGCGCTGGAGGCTCTGGACCTGCGTCCCCTCCAGGTCGTCATCGAGGTCCTGATCACCGAGGTGAGTTACTCCAACGATCTGGATATAGGGGTCGGACTCTACGCCCAGCGGGAGACCACGGGCAGTTGGGGCATGCTCGACCTGCCGACGAGAGCCGCCGAGCAGAGCGACACCTTCCTGTTCACGGTCGCGAGCCTGGGGAGTGTGGACATCGAGGCCTCCCTGGCCGCCCTGGCCGCCAACGGAGAGGTACATATCCTCTCCCGTCCGGTGATCCTGGCCCAGAACAACCAGGCCGCCCGGATCATCGTGGGCAGTCAGCAACCGTTCATACAGTCGTCGCAGCTCCTGCCCGGAGACGTAACCGGAACTCCCTACCAGACCGTCCAGTACCGGGAGGTGGGGACCGTGCTCAACATCCTGCCCACCATCAACGAAGACGGCTATGTGAACCTGGCGGTGACCCAGGAGGTGAGCAGCGCGACCGAAGAAACCCAGTTCGGAGCCCCGGTGATCAGTACGCGCGAGGCTGAGACCCAGTTGCTGGCCATGAACGGTCAGACCGTGGTCCTCGGAGGGCTGGTCGACCGTCAGGTCGAGATGGTCCGCAGCGGCATCCCTATCCTGAAGGACATCCCGATCCTCAAGTACCTCTTCAGCACCACCCGGGAGCGATACGGTAGCAGCGAGCTGTTCCTGTTCCTGACCCCCTACATCGTCGCGACCGACGAGGACGCGGAGCTGTTCCGCCGGCGTATCGAGGAACAGCAGGAATCGATCCCCCCGGACGTGAAGGAGCAGACGCTGACGCCTCCGGTGCCACCGGTGATCCCACCCGAGATCCCGCCGGGAAGGCCGGCCGCGACCGACCGGGTGTCCCCGCCTCCGCCGGCCGGAGTTCCCCGGTGAACCTCCCCGACCTGGAGACCCTAGAACCGTTCTCGCCGGATCTGACCGACGAGTACCTGGAGTATCACGGTGTGCTCCCGCTGGGGATCGAGGAGGGGCGGTTGCTGGTGGCGACCTGGCGCGAAGAAGTCGATCCCCAGGCGCTCGACGATCTGCGGCTCATCGCTCGGGTCCCGGTCGAGCTGGTGCTCCTGCCGGAAGCCGAGGTGCGGGCGGCGATCCAGCGTGTCTACACCAATGGTTCCATGACCGCCGAGAACCTGATCGCCCACCTCTCGGAGGATGCGGCCCGTGGTGCGGGTGAGAACGATGGGATGCTGGACGATCTGGTAGCGCTGGCCAACGAAGCCCCGGTCGTCAAGCTGGTCAACCTGCTGCTCCTGGAGGCTCTCGAGGCGCGAGCCTCGGATGTCCATCTCGAGTCGTACGTGGGGGGATTGCGGGTCCGCTACCGGATCGACGGGGTCCTCCAGGAGGCTCCCGTACCGCCGCCCCGGCTGGCCGCGGCGGTGGTGAGCCGGCTCAAGATCATGGCGGAACTGGATATCGCCGAGCGGAGAGCACCGCAGGACGGGCGCATCCGGCTGCACATGCGTGATCGGCAGGTGGACGTGCGGGTATCGACCCTGCCGACACTGCATGGCGAGAGCGTGGTGTTGCGGCTGCTCGACAAAGAGCAGGGACGGATCTCGCTGCACGAACTCGGGATGTCCGATGAGATCCGCCGGCGTTTCGAGGAGGTCATCACCCGACCCCACGGGATCGTGCTCTCGACCGGACCCACCGGCTCGGGGAAGACGACCACGCTCTATGCGGTCGTAGAGAGGATCAAGACCGGCCGGGAGAAGATCGTGACCGTGGAAGACCCGGTCGAATACGAGCTGCCGGGGGTTCCTCAGGTCCCGGTCAACCCGAAGGTGGGACTCACCTTCGCCACGGCCCTGAGATCGATCCTCCGACAGGACCCCGACGTGATGCTGGTGGGTGAGATCCGTGACCATGATACCGCCGACATAGCGACCCACGCCGCCCTGACCGGACATCTTGTGTTGTCGACCCTGCACACCAACGATGCGGTCACCGCCCTGACCCGTCTGATCGATATCGGTATCGAGCCGTATCTGGTGGCCAGCACGGTCGAGGCGGTACTGGCTCAGCGGCTGGTACGCAGGATCTGCACCGCCTGTTCCGCTCCATCAGAACTGCAGGTCGAAGAGAGGATCGCCCTGGGATTGAGGGAAGGGGAGGAGTTCCCGGTCTGGAAGGGGGTGGGGTGTGCCGAATGCCGGGGTACGGGCTACCGCGGACGGACCGGGATCTACGAACTGCTGGTGATGGACGATGAACTGCGGGCTGCTCTCAGTCAGGATGCGAGCGCGGTGCGATTAAACCAGATGGCCTGCCAGAAGGGTATGCGGCTGCTCCACGAAGACGGCCTCCGGCAGATCCGAGTAGGGATGACGACCGCAGAAGAAGTGCTCCGCGTCGCCAGGACCTGATCAGTCGGGACTAGAGGCGGCACCCGGCCTGCGCCTTAAACGGATCCGACATGAAGATATGAGAGAATGTTGAAACGTTACCGCTGAAGGTCAATCCAGATTGTGCCAAAGTCCGCGGAATCTAAACGTATTGTATCCGGTAAGCCCATACCTATTGAGACATCTGGCACCGATTCCGCTGGCCAGACTATGGATGGATACAGCCTCTTCATCTCCTCCTGAGACATTGCTATCAGCTCGTCTTCCCTCGGGTCGCCCCGGGCAATCATGAGTCCACCATCTATACGGACGCCTGGGAGCTCTACGAATCGCCCCTGCCCGATGTTCACACCCAGCCATTCAAACGAGATCACCAGTTCTGATTCCATCAAGTTACCCATCGAGGCAGTATTCGCAGCCCAACCGTTATCGGCCAGGTACCGTGCAAGAGTCTCGTGGATAACGGCTGGCGATTCGTCCTTCAGACTCCATAGTTCATAGGCGAAAGGTCTGTCGAGTGTTTGAGTCGATGATTCAGACTTTGAATATTCCGCAGAACCCAACTGGGCAGACC
>CAZFHZ010000050.1:0-22784 GCA_964519015.1 uncultured Gemmatimonadota bacterium
CCAGGGTGACCACCTCGGTGCGGCTCAGGCCCAGTTCCAGCGCCGGCCGCATCAGCCGGTCGCGCCAGAGGTCGGTGAAGGCGCCCACCATCAGCCGGACCACGTCCTCGGCCGGCATCCGGTAGTAGATGTTGTAGGTGTCGGGGAGGAGGTAGCCGTCCAGGTTGGCCGGGAGGGTCCCGCTCCCCCCCAGCAGGTCGGCGATCAAGGTGGTGTCCCCCAGCAGGGTCATGAAGGCGGCCGAGTCGACCTCGGCCTGCCGGGCCAGCAGCCCCGCGACGCGGTCGGCCCGCAACCCTTCCGGGATGGTGACCAGCTCATTGGACGTATTCCCGTTGATCAGCCGGGCCAGCACCTTCACCACTCCCTCGCCGCCGGGGAAGCGGTAGCGTCCCGCCTGCACCGCCCGGTCCCGTCCGCTCAGCCGGGCGGCCGCCACCAGGTCGCCGGGGTGGGCGATGATGCCCCGCTCGGCCAGTCGGGCGGCGATCCCGGGCAGGGGGGTGCCCGGCTCGATTACCACCGTCACCGGCCGATCACCGGCGGGCGGGACCGGGCCCCAGAAAAGGGCGGCGCTGCGGGCGCTGACCGAGGCGGCCAGCGGCAGCAGCAGGAAGAGGAGCAGGCCACCCGTCTGGGAGAGACGGCGCCGGCCGAGCACCGACAGGGCCACGGCCGCCACCACGAGGGGGCCCAGGGTCCAGAGGAAGGGGAGCCAAGTCAGGGGGATCACGCGGTCGGAGCCTCCTTGTCACCCGCCGCCGGGGCCGGGGACCCGCCCCGCTGCCGGTCGAGCCAGGTCTGCAGCAGCAGGACGGCGGCGGCGCGGTCGTCGACTCCTTTTCGACGCGCGGCGGCGTCATCGGTGCCTGTGCTCCGACCGGTCCGGCGCACCTGGGCACTGGTCATTCGTTCATCCTGCCGGTGGATCGGCCGGCCGAACCAGCCCTGGAGTCGGCCGATGAACTCCTCTACCTTGGCGCAGGCCGCTCCCGGGGTGCCGTCCAGCCGGAGGGGCCAGCCGACCACGAAACGGACCGGGTCGCGCTCGGCCACCACGGCTTCCAGTTGTGTTTTCAGGTCGCGTCGGCCGGTCCAGACGAGGGTGGTGAGCGGTACAGCCGGACCGCTGCTCTCGTCGGCTACGGCCACGCCGAGCCGCCGCTCCCCCCAGTCGAGCCCGAGCACGGTGCCCATCAGACGCGCTGGAGCTGGAGGAGGAGGTGCCCAACCACCGGCACCAGCGCGGCGTGGGCGTCGTCCACCGCCGAGGGGCTCCCGGGCAGGTTGACGACCAGGGTGGCGCCGATCAGGCCGGCCAGTCCGCGGCCCAGGACCGCGGTCGGCACTTCGGGCAGGCCGGTCCGCCGCAGGGCTTCCTCGATGCCCGGGAAGCGCCGCTCCAGGAGCGGTTCGACCGCTTCGGGAGTCACGTCCCGGCGGGTCGGCCCGGTGCCGCCGCTGGTCAGGATGAGCCGCGGGGGCTCGGGCCCGGCCAGCCAGCCGCGCAGGGTGGCCCGGATGGTCTCGATGTCATCGGGCACCACGGCCCGGAAGGCGACCCGCCCGCCGACGGCGGCCGCCAGGACCTCCAGCCGGGGACCGCTGCGGTCCTCCCGCTCCCCCGAGGCGCACCGGTCGCTCACCGTCAGGCAGGCGACCGGGAAACCGGTCGCCCGCGTGGTGGGGTCGTGCCCCCCGCCAGGACGCTTCCCTTCGCTCACTCCGCCCCCTCCCGCTGCCAGGCGCCGCTCCGCCCCCCGCTCTTGGACTCCAGCCGGACCGACTCGATGACGATCCCCCGCTCCAGACCCTTGAGCATGTCGTAGACGGTCAGCGCCGCGGCCGTCGCGGCGGTCAGCGCCTCCATCTCCACCCCGGTGCGGTCGACCGCCTCGGCTGCGGCCCGGATGAGGACGCGCGGCCCCCCGGTCGTCCGCTCCGCCGTCGCCTCCACGGTCACCGCGGTCAGGCGCACCGGGTGGCACAGCGGGAGCAGCTCGGGGGTGCGCGTGGCGGCCGCGATCCCGGCCAGCCGGGCGGTGGCCAGCACGTCCCCCTTGGGGACCTGTCCCTCGACCAGGGCAGCGAAGGCCGGCTCGGAGAGCCGCACCACTGCCGAGGCCTCGGCCCGGCGCGGGGTCTCCGGCTTTGCGCCCACGTCCACCATGTGCGCATCTCCGGTCATGGGCGACATGATAGGTCGGCACCCCGGGCGGCCGCTATCCCGCTTTCCGTCCCCTCCCCCCTTGTTGTAGGTTGGATTGGCCGGTCGGCCCGCGCGCCGCTGCGGGCGACCTCCTCACCCGGCCAAGGAGCGGAACGGACGATGAAAGGTGTCGTGCTGGCCGGGGGCTTGGGCACCCGGCTCCATCCCCTGACCAAGGTCACCAACAAGCACCTCCTCCCGGTCGCCACCAAGCCGATGGTCTACTACCCGATCGAGGCGCTGGTGGGAGCGGGTATTCGGGACATCATGATCGTCACCGGGGGGAACAACGCCGGCGACTTCCTCCGCCTGCTCGGCAACGGGAAGGAGTTCGGCCTCTCCCACATCAACTCCACCTACCCGGAGGGGGAGGGGGGGATCGCCGAGGCGCTGGGCCTGTGCCGGACCTTCGCCGGCGAGGAGCGCATCGCGGTCGTGCTGGGGGACAACATCTTCGAGCGGAGTATCAAGCCGCAGGCCGAGGCCTACCTGGCCCAGGCGGAGGGGGCCCGGGTGCTGCTCAAGGAGGTGCCCGACCCGGAGCGGTTCGGCGTGCCCCGCCTGGAAGGGGATCGGATCGTCGAGATCGTCGAGAAGCCGAAGGTCCCGCCTTCCAACTACTGCGTCACCGGTGTCTACTTCTACGATGCCCAGGTCTGGGAGGTCATCGAGGGGCTGGCGCCCAGCGCCCGGGGGGAACTCGAGATCACCGACGTGAACAACTTCTACATCCACAAAGGGCAGCTCCGGTACGGCGTCGTGGAAGGGTGGTGGACCGATGCCGGCACCTTCGAGTCGTTGCGCCGGGCGAACGAGCTGGTGACCGAGACAGGGGCCAACAACCCGGTTTGAACGGGGAGCGGGAGGATCACGATGATCGAGGGCGTGAGCATCAAGAAGCTGAAGGTGATCCCGGACGAACGCGGCCGCCTGATGGAGATATTCCGTTCCGACGAGCCGGAGTTCGAGACGTTCGGCCAGTGCTATATGACCACCGCCTATCCCGGGGTGACCAAGGCGTGGCATTACCACCAGGAGCAGGTGGACAACTTCACCTGCGTCTCCGGGATGATCAAACTGGCGCTCTACGACGCCCGCGAGGACTCGCCCACCCACGGAGAGGTTATGGAGATCTTCATGGGGGAGCACAACCCGGTCCGGGTCCGGATCCCGAATTACGTCTACCACGGTTTCAAGTGTATCTCTGAAGCGGAGGCGATGATCGTCAACCTGCCCACCCGGGTCTACCGCTACGACGACCCGGACGAGCTCCGCCGGCCGGCCCACGACGGCGGCATCCCCTACGACTGGAGCCGCCAGGACGGCTGAGACCGGGAGCGTCTTCCGATGGCACATCTGGTGGTCACCGGCGGCGCCGGATTCATCGGCGCCAACTTCGTGCAGTGGATGCGCGAGCATCACCCGGAGCAGGTGCTGGTGGTGGTGGATGCTCTCACCTACGCCGGCAACCTGGGCAACCTGGCCGAGGTGCGCGAGGCCGTCAGCTTCGTGAAGGCCGACATCGCCGACCTGGCGGCGATGCGCCCGGTGCTGGAAGGTTCGGCCGGAGTGATCAACTTCGCCGCCGAATCGCACGTCGACCGCAGCCTGGTCAGCGCCGGCGCTTTCCTGCACAGCAACGTGGCCGGGGTGCAGGTCCTGCTCGACCTGGTCCGGGAACTGGCCGTCCCCCGCTTCCTGCAGATCTCGACCGACGAGGTGTACGGTTCGGCCCCCGAGGGGGTCCGCTTCGACGAGGAAGCCCCCTTCAAGCCCTCCAGCCCCTACGCGGCCAGCAAGGCGGCGGCCGAACTGCTCGTGCACGCGGCCGTCCACACCTGGGGAGTGCCGGTGGTGGTCACCCGCGCCTGCAACAACTACGGCCCCTACCAGTTCCCCGAGAAGCTGATCCCTTTGATGATCACCAACATCCTGGAGCGCCGTCCCCTGCCGGTCTATGGGGACGGGCTGCAGCGGCGCGAGTGGCTCCACGTGCGCGACCACTGCGAGGCGGTCTGGGCGGTCTGGGAACGGGGGGAGCCGGGGCGCGCCTACAACATCGGCACCGGCCAGGAGGTGCCCAACCTGGAGCTGGTCCACACCCTGCTCCGGATCCTGGAGGGAAGTGAGGAGCTGATCACCTTCGTCCAGGACCGGCCCGGCCACGACCGTCGCTACGCCCTCGATACCACCCGCACCGGTTCCGAACTGGGCTGGCAGGCGGCCGTCGGGCTGGAGGAGGGACTGCGGGAGACGGTCGACTGGTACCGGGCGCACACCGAGTGGTGGGAGACGGTCAAGAGCGGCGCCTACCGCGACTGGTACCGGCGCTGGTACGGGGAGCGCTGAGCCGGCCTCAGGGAGCCGGGGAGGGTGCCGGTCCCGCCGGCAACGCCCCGGCGGTCCACGGCTCCAGCGGCCGCAGTCCGAAGAGGCGGGCCACCCACCGTCCCGGGACCCGCTGGCTCAACTCGTGGAAGCGCGCCACCGCCCGGTCGTAACGCCCCCGCTCCACCTCCAGCAGCAGCACCGTCCCCTCCAGCCGTTCGATCAGCGGGCCCGCTTCGGGGGGTCCCTCCGCGGCCGCCCGGCGCAGCAGGGGAAAGAGCTCGCCGAAGCTGCGATCGAGGGCGCGGGCGACGGACACTTCCTCGGCCGGCGTGCGGGCCCCGGCCGCGTCCGCCTGGGCGTTCTCCCACTCCCGCACCGTCCGGCGGCCGCCGACCGGTCCCAGCAGCAGCAGGCTCTCCGCCACCAGCGTCTCCCGGCGCTGCTGCTGGGCCATGACCCGTTCCCAGGCCCGCCGGGCATCCTCCTCCCGTCCGAGCAGCGAGGCGGCGGTCACCCCGGCGCCCAGCGCACCGGCGGCCACCAGGATGAGCAGGAAGATCGCCAAGCCCAGCAGGTGGTCGATCGGACGATGACGCTCCCGCTTCGGCCGGGCGAGCAGGTCGGGTCCCAGCGCCTCGACCACGTCGTCGGTGGTCAGGATCGGCTCTTCGGCGTTCACAGGATCTGCTCCGGATCCTCCCCGCCTTCTTCCTCCGGCTCCTCGGGGCCGAGGGCGGTGGACCGGGGACGCACCCGGGGGCGCAGCACCAGCAGGAAACCGATCACGAGCAGGCCGAGCACGATCGCGGCCAGCCAGAACAGGATGCCCGCCCCGCCCGTCACGACCGATCCTTCGGAACGGGTCGCACCGGCCAGGCCAGGCCCTGCGGGCCTCTACCGCTGGTCACCACCCAGAGCACGAAGAATCCGGCCAGCAGGGTGATCAGGCTGAGCACCTGCCCCATGGTCAGCGGTCCCAGCACGGTGCCGAGCGCATCCCCCGGCCCGGTGAACTGGAGGTCGGGCTGCCGGTAGCGCTCCACCAGGGAGCGGAAGGCGCCGTAGCCGATCAAAAAGAGGCCGCCCAAGGTACCGGGACGGAGACGCCACACCTGCCGGCGGGCCAGCCCTATCACCAGCCAGAGCAGCAGGAAGAGGAGGACCCCCTCCAGGGCCGCCTCGTAGAGCTGGGAGGGATGGCGGAAGGGGATCTGCGCCTCGATCGCCGCCCAGTCCCCCGACTGCCGGGCCGACCGGACCGCCTGGTAGACCGCGTCGGGCAGGCTGGTGTGCAGGCCGAGGGCGCGCAGGGCGACCGGGTCGCTGGGGAAGCGCATCGCCCAGGGCACGGCCTCGGTGGTCACCCGGCCGTAGAGTTCGGCGTTGATGAAGTTGGCCAGCCGGACCGCCGCGATCCCCGGGGGAGCGGCCAGCACGAGCCCGTCGGCCAGCCCGAGGAAGGGGATCTTCTGCTGGTGGAGGTACCGGGCGATCAGCAGCACCACCCCGGCCAGTCCGCCGTGGAAGGAGAGGCCCCCCTCCCACAGTTTCAGCCACTCGAGGGGATGGACCAGGCTCTCCGGGGCGTAGAAGAGCAGGAAGCCGATCCGCCCCCCCACGATGACCCCCAGGGCGGCCCAGCCGATGATCTCCCCCACCTGGTCGGTGGTCACCGGGAGCCGTCCCCGGGCGGCCAGCCGGTGCAGGATCCAATAGGCGATGGCGAACCCGACCAGGTACATCATCCCGTACCAGCGCAGGGCCAGCGGACCCGGCAGCTCCAGCAAAACGGGGTTTATGTGCGGGAAGGGGAGGGCGGCCGCCATCAGGCTCATGGCTGCTCCTCCTTCTCCGCTCGCGCGCCCCGGTCCGGTCCCCGGGGTCCGGCCGGCTGCCCGGTCCCGGTGTTCCCATCCCTCTCGGCGGCCAGCAGTTCCGCCCGCCGACGGCGCAGCCAGTCGAGCCGCTCGCCGATCCGGGTCTCCAGTCCCCGGTCGGTCGGCTCGTAGAAACGCGTCCCTTCCAATTCCGGAGGCAGATAGGTCTGCGGAGCGAGCGCCCCGGGCCAGTCGTGGTCGTAGCGGTAGCCGTGGGCGTAGCCGAGGTCCTTCATCAGGTTCGTTGGGGCGTTCCGGATGACCAGGGGCACCGGGTAGGGGGGCTCCTCGCGGGCCGCCCGCCGGGCCGCCGACTCCGCCCGGTAGATCGCGTTGCTCTTGGGGGCCACGGCCAGGTAGGCCACCGCCTGGAAGAGGGCCAGTTCCCCCTCGGGGGTGCCCAGGAAGTGGTAGGCGTCGCGGGCCGCCAGGGCCACGCCGAGCGCCTTCGGGTCGGCCAGGCCGACGTCCTCGACGGCCATGCGCACCACCCGGCGGACCACGAAGAGGGGATCCTCCCCCCCCTCCAGCAGGCGGGCCAGCCAGTAGAGGGCGCCGTCCACCTCGGAGCCGCGCACCGCCTTGTGGAGGGCGCTGATCAGGTTGTAGTGGGACTCTCCCGCCTGGTCGTGTCGCAGGGTGCGCCGGTGGAGCAGTTCGTCCACCAGTCGGGCGTCCACCTCCCGCTCGGCTGCTCCGGCGGCCATCTCGAGCAGGTTGAGCAGGGTGCGGGCGTCGCCGCCGGCCAGGGCCACCAGCAGTTCCTCCGCTTCCGCCGTCACGGTCAGGGGCGCCCCTTGCGGGGTGCGCACCCCCCGCTCCTCATCTTCCAGGGCCCGGTGGAGGATGGTGCGCAGGTCGTCGGTCTCGAGCGCTTCCAGGGTGAAGACGGTCACCCGGGAGAGGAGGGCGGCGTTGACCTCGAAGGAGGGATTCTCGGTGGTCGAGCCGACCAGCACCAGCAGCCCCGCCTCCACGTGGGGGAGGAAGGCGTCCTGCTGCGCCTTGTTGAAGCGGTGGATCTCGTCCACGAACAAGAGGGTCGGGGAACCCCGGCGCTGCCGGCGCAGCCGGGCCCGCTCGACCACCTCGCGCACCTCCTTGACCCCGCTCAGGACGGCCGTGAAGGATTCGAAGGCCAGGCCGGTGTGATCGGCCAGCAGGCGGGCCAAGGTGGTCTTGCCGCTCCCCGGGGGGCCCCACAGGACCATGCTGGGGATCCGCCCCTCCTCGATCAGCCGGCGGAGGGGCCGGCCCGGTCCGAGCAGGTGGCGCTGTCCCACGAACTCCTCGAGCGAGCGGGGGCGGAGCCGGTCGGCCAGGGGGGCGGCCGACGGAGCGCCCTCACCGGGACCTTCCTCGAACAGGTCGGATCCGCTCATCGCGCGCTCATCCCCGACTCATCTCCAGCTCATCCCCAGCTCGTCCCCCGGAGACCCCCCCGGAAAGAAACGGCCCCTGCCGGCTTCGGAGCCGCAGGAGCCCGCCTTTCTCCCCGCCTGTGCCCGTCCGATTCAGCGCAGCTTGGTGCCCGTGATATCGGAGACGCGTTCGAAGTAGTAGTGGTACCAGGGATTGACCGGCTTCCCGTTGTAGTTGATCTCGTAGTGCAGGTGGATCCCCGCCGCCCGGCCGGTGTTCCCCACGTAGCCCAGCACGTCCCCCCGCTTCACCTTCATGTTCTTGCGGATGCGCGGATCGACGCGCTCCATGTGCCCGTAGAAGGTCACGTAGCCGTTCCCATGGTCGATCTTCACGTAGTTGCCCAGCACGTACCGGGTCGGGGTCGGGCCCTTGAAGGAGTTGTCGGTGGCCGCGACCACCCCGTCGGCGGTGGCCAGGATGGGGGTGCCCCGGGCGACGGCGATGTCGTTCCCCTCGTGGAATTGGGTCTCGGAGGGGTAGAGCGGGTTGGGCCGGTAGCCGAAAGCGGAGCTGATCCGGCACCGGTACTTGGTCTGGTCGATCGGGAAGATGCTGGGGTAGCCCCGCAGGAAGGCCTCGGAGGCATCGAGCCGGTCGCTCACCTCCAGCAGCGACTCCGCCTCGAGCTTCATCTCCCGGCCGAGCCGGTTGATGGCCTGCTGGGCCTCCTTCATCGACGCCGCGGTCTGCCCGGAGAGGTCCATCACCTGGCGGTTGAAGTCGAGGTGGGAACCCCCCACCCCGGCCCGGCGCAGTTCCTCGGGCAGGGGATCGAGCTCGGCGGCCAGACGCACCGCGTCGTCGCGGCGGGCGATGACGCCCATCTGGTCGTTCAGATCGTTGATGGCGGTACTCATCTGGGCAAGCTGGCCCTGCAGGATCCGGTTCTCCTGGCTCAACCGGCTCAAGCGGACCCGGTCGACCACGGCCAGTCCGTAGGTGGAGGCCAGGGCGATGAAGACCACGAAGAGGAAGGCGGCGGCGACCCCGATGAGGGCGAGCGCGGTGCCCGACAGGCGCAACTCACGCACGCCCCGGGCGTCGTTCTCATGGGGTACCAGCAGCAGCGAGAAGCCCGCTCGGCGCATCATCACCTCGTAAAGGGTCTTACAGACCGGTCGCGGCCGGCAGACCCCGACCCCTCGGGACGGGGTGCTCCGAGTGAACCGAGGATAGGTTTCCCTACGGGAAAAGGCAAGCCGTAGTTGCGGTTGCGGCCGGTCGGAAACTCAGCCTGCGTAGGGGGCCAGGGCGCGGCTGCGGGAGGAGTGCCGGAGCCGCCGGATCGCCTTCTCCTTGATCTGGCGGACCCGCTCCCGGGTCAGACCAAACTTGTGCCCGATCTGCTCCAGGGTCATCGGCTTCTCCCGGCCGATCCCGAAGTAGAGGCGGATGACCTCGGCCTCCCGGTCGGTCAGGGTGGTCAGGGCCTTCTCGATCTCCTTCTGGAGCGCCTCGTCGAAGAGTTCCTCGTCGGGGGGGGACTGGACCTCGTCCTCGAGCACATCGAGCAGGCGGTTGTCCTCCCCCTCTTGGAAGGGGGCGTCCAGGCTGAGGTGCCGGCTGGAGATCTTGAGCGTGTCGGTCACCTCGGAGGGGCTCATGTCGAGCTCCTCGGCGATCTCCTCGGCCGAGGGCTCCCGCCCGAAGTTCTGCTCCAGGTCGCTGGAGACCTTGCCGATCTTGTGCAGCGCCCCGACCCGGTTGAGCGGGAGCCGGACGATGCGGCTCTGCTCGGCCAGGGCCTGCAGGATGGCCTGCCGGATCCACCAGACGGCGTAGGAGATGAATTTGAATCCCTTGGTCTCGTCGAACCGCTTGGCCGCCTTGATCAGCCCGAGGTTCCCCTCGTTGATCAGGTCGCCCAGCGAGAGTCCCTGGTTCTGGTACTGTTTGGCCACACTGACCACGAAGCGCAGGTTGGCCTGGACGAGCTTGTTGAGCGCGTCCTGGTTCCCCTGCTTGACCAGCTTGGCCAGACGGACCTCCTCCCCGGCATTGATGAGGGAGACTTCACCGATCTCCTGGAGGTACTTGTCCAGCGACTGGTCTTCGCGGGTGTAGGGTTTCTTTGTGAGTTTCGCCAAAACGGTCACGACTCCTCGGGAGAGCATCGGTTCAGGCCCGGCCGGGCCGCTTCGTCGCACCGGACCCGGTCGGTCCGGCCGTGCGATGCTCGCCATCCTTTGGACGCCTGCTCCGCGGCTCCGTTCCAGGATCGGGGAACTTAAGGGAGATGGATCGGCGACCGTATCAGGTACGGTCGTCTGCCACGGACACGTAGCCTGGTATAGTGCTCGGGAAGGGACCGGGTGTCAAGACTTTTTCCGCGCCCGTACCGTAGAGCAGGGCGGAGGCTACCTGACCCCCTCCTGCTGCGGTTCACCGGCCCGGGACACTACCATACCTCCCCCGGCGGACTCAATCCCCTTCCAGGCCCTCACCGGCACTCCGCACCGCCGGTCCGCCCATCTCTATAACGCCCGAACGGGGCGACTATTCAGGAGGAAGCAGGAGGAAACGTCCGGCCGGGTCGATCCGCACCCCCGGGGCGCCCGCGGCGGCGGAATCGGCCAGGGCGGTCACGACCACGCTCCCCAGTTCCCGCCAGCGGCGGGCCGGCAGCGGGGCGGGACGGAAGGCGCGGCGGGCGTTGGTCACATCGAGCGGGATGAGTTCGGCGGCCACCGGCCGCTCCCCCTCGAAGCGCACCCGCAGCAGGGCCCCGGTGGCCGTCTCGGAGTAGGAGGCGAAGATGAAGTTGCCCAGGCTGTAGGCGATCAGCCGGCCCCGGTACCATTCCAGGGGCTGCACGACGTGGGGGTGGTGCCCGATGACCAGGTCGGCCCCGTGGTCTATGGCCAGGCGGGCCAGGATGCGCTGGTATTCCTTGGGCGTCTCCATCCCCTCGGCCCCCCAGTGGAAGCAGACCACCACCAGGTCGGCCCGGCCGGCCGCCTCGGCCACCTCGCGGGCCAGCCCGGCATCGTCCGCATGGGCCGTCCCGGGCCGGTCGAGGCCGGCCCAGAAGTCCTCGGGGAAGACGTGGTTGTAGGCGAGCAGGGCGATTCGCCGCCCCCCCCGCTCCACCACCACCCCCCGGTGGGCCGAGGTGCGGTCGGGCCCGGTCCCGGCGTGGGCCAGCCCCAGGGAGTCGAGCAGGGCGGTGGTGGCTTCCAGCCCCGCCGGGCCGAAGTCGAGGATGTGGTTGTTGGCCAGGGTGAGGGCCCCGAACCCCCCCGCCGTGAGCACGGCGGCGTGCCGGGGAGGGACGGAGAAGGTATAGGTCTTGGCCGCCCGCTCCACTCCCGTGGTATCGGCCAGGAAGGGGGCCTCCAGGTTCCCGATGAGCAGGTCGGTCCCCGCCAGCAGGGGGGCGATGTCCGCGTACGGGTAGGTGGGTCCGAAGCGGTCGAGCAACGGGGTGAGCCAGGCGCCCAGCATCAGGTCGCCCACCGCTCCCACGGTGAGGGTGTCGGCGCCCGGGGCGGGGCGGGCAGCCTGGTCCGGAGGGAATACGACCCGGCCAGCCGAAGTACTCGCCCGGACCAGGTGGGACACGGTCGTGGAATCCGCCGCGCGCCGGCCGGCGGCCGGCAGCAGGCAGAGGATCGCGGCCAGCAGGACGGGCCGGTGGTCCCGCCGGAGGGACCGGACCATTCTCCAGTTGCGGTTCTCCAGGTCGGCGAGCCCCAGCTTGAGATGCTCGAAGCCCGCCGTCATGGTCAGGGGCCGACTTCCAGCACCACCTTGCCGCAGGCCCCCTCGTCCATCAGGTGCATGCCCTGCTCCCAATCCTCGAGGGGGATGCGGTGGGTCAGCACGGGGGTGATGTCGAGCCGGCCGCTGGCCAGGAGACGGGTCATCACATCCCACGTCTCCCAGAGACGGCGACCCACCACGGCGCGGAAGCGGATGCCCTTGAAGATCAGTTCGTTCAGGTCGAGGGTGACCTCGTCGGGGGGCAGGCCGAGCTGGGCTATATGCCCCCCCGGCACGGTGCAGGTCACGGCGTCCCGGATGGCCTGGGGGTGCCCGCTCATCTCCAGGACGGCGTCCACCCCCGCCCCGCCGGTCAGCTCGCGGATCGCCTCGACCAGGGGGGTCTGGGCGGGGTTGATGCAGGCGTCCGCCCCCATCTTCCGCCCCAGTTCGAGCCGGTAGGGGTTGGGCTCGGAGGCGTAGACCTCGGTCGCCCCCATCGCCCGGGCCACTCCCACGCTCATGGCGCCGATCGGCCCCATCCCGGTCACCAGCACCCGCTTGCCGGCCACCGACTCCACCTGGACGGTGTGCACCGCGTTGCCGAGCGGCTCCTGGGCACTGGCCACGTCACAGGGCAGATCGGGCGGGTTGGGCCAGAGGTTCTCGGCCGGCACCACGATCCAGTCGGCGAAGCAGCCGTCGATGTCCACCCCCAGGATCCGGGTGTTGAGGCAGACTTCGTACTGGTTGCGCCGGCAGGGCAGGCAGTGATGGCAGACGATGTGCGTCTCGGCCGAGACGTAGTCCCCCTCCTTGACCCGCTTCACTCCGGCTCCGACCGCTTCCACCCGGCCGCAGAACTCGTGCCCCATGGTCTGGGGGATGCGGGGGCCGATGCGCTTCTCGGCCCATTTGTTCCAGTCGTAGATATGGTGGTCGGTGCCGCAGATGGAGGTGGCCCGGACGCGCACGAGCGCTTCGCCGGGACCGGGCGCGGGTCGGGGGACCTCACGCAGTTCCGCTCCCCGTCCGGGGGCGGTCTTCACGACGGCGCGCATCGTCTCGGCCATGGGCCGGCTCCTTAGTCTGGCGGGGTGATGTCCACAAGTTTCCCCCCCGCCCGGGGCAAGTCAACTCCCTCGTGCACGGCGGCGGGACCGGTGGCGGCGGAAGCCGCCCCGCTCCACCTTCCGGCCGTCGCACTGGCTTGCAGCCGGCGGGTCACGGGACTACTTTCCCCGATCATGTCGGCTCTCTACTTCATCTCTGACGTCCACCTGGGCCTGGAGTCCGCGGCCGAGGAGGAGGCCAAGGAGCGGCGCCTGCAGGAACTGCTGCACCGCGCCGCCTCCGACGCCGAGGCCCTCTACATCGTGGGGGACCTGTTCGACTTCTGGTTCGAGTACCGCCAGGTCATCCCGGCCAACGGCCTGCGCGTGCTGGCCGGCCTGCGCGAACTGGTCGACCGCGGGGTGGCGGTGCACTACCTGGCCGGAAACCACGACTTCGCCCCCGGTCCCTTCCTCTCCGGGCAGGTCGGCTGCCAACTCCATGCCGAACCCTTCAGTTTCGATCATGAGGGACGGCGTTTCCATCTGCATCACGGCGACGGGCTGGCCGAGAACGACCTGGGCTACCGGGTGCTCCGGGGCGTGCTGCGCAGCCCCCTCTCCCGCTGGCTCTGGAGCTGGCTCCATCCCGACCTGGGGCTGGGGCTGGCCCGGAGGGTCTCCCGGGCCAGCCGCGGCTACACCGGCGCCAAGGACTACGGTTCCGACCGGCGCCTGCGCGCCTTCCTCGACCGGCGCACCGCCTCCGGTGACGGGATCATCCTGATGGGGCATACCCACCAGGCGGACGTGCAGGTGCTGGACGGCGGTGCCTGGTATGTGAACCTGGGGACCTGGCTGGGCGGGGGAGCTCCCTATGCCCGGTACGAGGCGGGGCGCCTGGAAGTGGTGCGGCCGGACGGCTCCAGCATCATGCTCCCGCCCCCCGCCGAGGTCTCGGGGTCGGATTCTCCATAAGGACGGCGGCGCCGGGCCGGCGCCGGGTCCTGGAGGGCGACCACCCCCCGCCACATCACTTCCAGCACCTCCTGCAGGCGTTCCCGGAACCGCTCCTGCGCGGCCTGGCCGGTCTCACCGGGCCGCAGTTCGGGCTCCAGGACCGGTCCGAGGGCCACGATCAGCCGACCGCGCCCGAGCAGGGAGTGCTCCAGCCGGCGCATCCCGTAGAAGATGATCGGCAGTACCGGGACGGGCCGGCCGCGCCGGGCGGCGTGCACGGCGATGGCCGCCGCCCCCCGCTCCACCCGCCCCACCCCGTCTTCGGGGGAGAGCCCCCCCTCGCCGGACATGCCGACCACCTCTCCCCGTTCCAGCGCCTGGAGGGTGAGCCGGAGGGCGCGCCGGTTGACCGCCGTCCCCTCGCTGTCGTCCTTCTCCCGCACCACCGCGACACAGCCCAGCCGCCGGTTCTGGCGGGCGATCCAGTCGGCCAGCAGCGGGCCCAGCCGGTGGAAGAAGCGGGGGAAGCGGTACTGTCCCCGCAGGGCCAGGTCGATCTCGGCGGCCAGGAAGTCGGCCTCCAGCAGCCCGGGCTGGACCACGATGCGCACCGGGCGGCGGAAGATCCGGTAGCCGAGCAGGATCTCCTCGCGGTTGGGGTGGTTGGAGACGGCCAGGCAGGGACCGCCGGGGATGTGGGCGGCCCCGATCAGGGTCACCTCGGAGCGCAGCAGCAGGCCGACCAGGGCGCGGAAGGCCCGGTAGGGGAGGGTGGGCAGGCGCAGGCGCGGCCCCCTCATCGCGGCGGCTCCGGCAGCAGCACCCCTTCCAGGTCGAAGTCGGTGGCGCCCACCACCTCGGCCCGGACCAGGTCTCCCGGCCGCAGCCGGCGCAGGCGCTCGGGGAAGGGTTCAGCCGGCAGTTCCAGGTAGATGCCCTGGTCCACCTCGGGGGCGTCGGCGGGGGTGCGTCCCAGGTAGTGGAAGGGGGCCAGGTCCGCCAGCACCTCTTCGACCAGCACCTCGGTCAGGCTCCCCTCCAGGTCCCGGTTCCGCTCGGCGGAGATGGCGGCCTGCACCTGCATCAGTTCGGTCCGCCGCCGCGCCGCTTCGACCGGGTCCACCCGGCCGGGCAACCCGTAGGCCGGGGTGCCCTCCTCGGCCGACCAGGTGAAGACCCCCAGCCGTTCGAAACGGAAGGTGCGGACCGCCTCGAGGAGTTCGAGGAAGTCCTCCTCTCCCTCCCCCGGGAACCCCACCAGCAGACTGGTGCGCAGGGCGATGCCCGGCACCCGCTCCCGGATACGCTCCAGCAGCGCCCGCTGCCGGTCGGCGGTGATGGCGCGTCGCATCGCCCTCAGCATCCGCTCGCTCACATGCTGGATGGGCAGGTCGAGATAGGGGACCATCTTCGGGGTCTCCGCCAGGGCCGCCAGTAATTCGTCGGTGACGTGGGCCGGGTAGGCGTACATCAGCCTGAGCCAGGCCAGGCCGGGCACCTCGGTGCCCAGCCGGCGCAGCAGGTCGGGCAGGCGGGCACCTTCGGCGGAGGGCCGCTCCGTCCGGTCCACCCCGTAATGGGTGGTGTCCTGGGCCACCAGGATGAGCTCGCGCACTCCCTGGTCGGCCAGCTGGCGGGCCTCGGCCACCAGCTCGTCGGGCTCGGCGGAACGGAGGCGCCCCCGCATGAGCGGGATGGCGCAGAAGGTGCAGGGGTTGCTGCACCCCTCGGCGATCTTGAGCCAGGCATAGTGGGCGGGGGTGGTCAGCCGGCGCGGGGGGACCAGTGGGAGCGGGCCCGGACAGGGGGGGGGTTCCCGCTCCTGGAGGGCGGCCAGGGCGCGGGCCAGGGCAACCGTCTCGGCGGGCTCGACCAGGCCGAGGAAACGGTCGACCTCGGGCAGTTCGGCCTCCAGCTCGGTGGGGTAGCGCTGGGCCAGGCAGCCGGCCACCACCAGCGTACGGGGGCGGCCGTTCTCCTTGAGGGCGGCCAGCCGGAGGATCTCCTCCACCGATTCCTGCCGGGCCGTCTCGATGAAACCGCAGGTGTTGACCACGATCAGGTCGGCCCCGGCGGGATCGTCGGAGAGCGCGAAGCCCTCCCGCTCCAGGGCACCCAGGGCTCTTTCGCTGTCGACCAGGTTCTTGGCGCAGCCCAGGGTGACGAAGGAGACGGTGTAGGGGGGGCGTGGCCCCGTCATGCCCGGGCCCGCTCCGAGACGAGGTGGCGGCGCGGGGCGGGGCGGCGCAGTCCGAGCAGTTCGGTCAACTGTTGGCGGAGCGAGGCGCCGTCGAGGTTGCGCACCAGCTCCCCCCCCACCGCCAGGCTGATGATGCTCGATTCCTCGCTGACCACCACGGCCACCGCGTCCGATTCCTCGCTCACCCCGACGGCCGCCCGGTGGCGGGTGCCCAGCTCGGGGTCGAGCCGGGTGTTCTGGCTGAGCGGGAGCAGGCAGGAGGCCGCCTCGATGATGCCGCTCTGGATGACCACCGCCCCGTCGTGGAGGGGGGAGCGGGGGAAGAAGATGGTCTCCAGCAGGGCCGCGCTCACCTCCGAATCGAGCTTGATGCCGGTGTCCACGATCCCCTTCAGCCCGACCTGGCGGGAGATGACGATCAGCGCGCCGATCCCCTTACGGCTCATGTGCTCGCAGGCGGCGGCCACCTCGTCCACCACGTGCGGCTCCTCCATCTTGACGAAGTAGCGCACGAAGCGGCTCTGCCCGAGCGAGGCGAGCAGGCGCCGCAGCTCGGGGGCGAAGAGAATCACGAAGGCGATCAGCCAGACCGCCTGGAAGTTGCCGATCAGGAAACCGAGGGTGCGGAGCTGGATGACCTCGGCCAGGAAGGCGAGCAGGAAGAGGAGGAGCAGCCCCACGAACATCGGGAAGGCGCGCGTGCCGCGGAGCAGCTGCAGGATGCGGTAGAAGACCAGGGCCACGATCAGCACGTCGATCACGTCGGAGAGCGTGATCGTCAGAAAGCTGACCTGGAACAGCGAGATCATGACCGGAGGTCCTCCCCGATGGCGCCCCGGATCTCATCGGCCGTCTCGAGCACGTGTCGCATCTCCCCCACGTCGTGCACCCTCAGCACCTGCACACCCTGCCAGGCGAGCAGGGCGCAGGCGGCGGCCGTGCCCATCAGGCGCTCCCCGGCCGGTACATCGTCGGGGCCGGAGGTGTGACGCTTGCGTGAGGGGCCGGCCAGCAGAGGATAGCCGAGGGCGTGCAGTTCCGCCATGCGCCGGTAGAGTTCGAAGTTTTGACGCCGGCGCTTGCCGAAGCCGAGTCCCGGGTCGAGGAGGATCCGCTCCTGGGCCACCCCCGCGGTCACGGCGGCCTCGGCCCGCCCGGCCAGGAAGGTGGCGATCTCCCCCATAAGGTCGTCGTAGCGGGGGTCGGCCTGCATGGTGGCCGAGACTCCCCGGCGGTGCATCAGCACCAGCCCGGCCCCGGCGGCGGCAACGACGGTGAGCAGGTCGGGGTCGTCGAGGCCGGCCGAGATGTCGTTGACGATCACCGCGCCGGCCGCCAGGGCGGCCCGGGCCACCTCGGCCCGCCGGGTGTCGATCGAGACCGGTAGTCCGGTCTCGGTGGCCAGCTCCACGGCCGGCATCACCCGGGCCAGTTCCTCCTCGAGGGGGACGGGTTCGGCCCCGGGCCGGGTGGACTCCCCCCCCACATCGACCAGGTCGGCCCCCCCGTCGAGGGCCCGCTCCAGGGCGCGTTCGATCCGCTCCCGGGTCCGCTGGCGGCTCCCTTCATAGAAGGAGTCGGGGGTGACGTTGACGACCGCCATCAGGCGGGTCGGGCCGGTCAGCGGGAGGGTGCGGCCGCCCATCGACCAGGGGGGCGGCAGCGTCCGGCCGGCGCCGCAGCGGAGGGCCCGCAACACCTCGGCCGCAACCGGCTCCCCGGACCCGGCCCCGGCCTCGAGCCCGTTCTCCAGAGCGTCCAGCGGTCCGAAAAGGATCCAGCCGTCGGTGCCCCCCCGCACCTGGAAGGGAGCGGTCCGGAAGCACTCCAGGAGGGCCGGCGGGGTATCGGCCGGGACCTTGAGGGCGATCGGGACCGGTTCGGGAGGACGGGGCCGGCCGTCGCGCGGAGCCGGCCCGACCGGTCCCGGCCAGCTGCCCGGGGTGCCCACGCGCGCCAGTTCGCGGGCCCCCTCCCCGGCAGTGGAAGGCCAGAGCAGGCGCGGCGGCGTCCTCAATGGCCGTTCCGGATGAGGTTGAGCGCCTCCAGCCGTGAGGCCTCCTTGCGCAGGTAACCCCGCATGGCGCTGGTGACCGTCTTGGTGCCCGGCTTATGGACCCCCAGCATGGTCATGCAGAGGTGTTCGGCCTCGATCAGCACGAGCACCCCGAGCGGCTCGAGTACCCGCTTGAGGGCTTCGCACACTTCGGTGGTCAGGCGTTCCTGGAGCTGGGGGCGCCGGGCAGCCCTCTCGAGCACCCGCACCAGGTTGGAGAATCCGGTGATGCGGTTGTTGTCGGGGATGTAGGCGACATGGGCGTGACCGAAGAAAGGGAGGAGGTGGTGCTCGCACATCGAGAAGAAGGGGATGTCCTTGACGATGATCATCTCGTCCTGGTTCTCGACCCGGTAGATCCGGATCTCCTCCTCCAGGGGCCGCCCCAGGCCGGCGAAGAGTTCCTCGTAGGCGTCGGCCATCCGCTCGGGGGTCCGCTGCAGTCCTTCCCGATCGGGATCCTCACCCACCCCTTGCAGGATGAGCCGCACGCCGGCGATGATCTTCTCCCGGTCCATGCTCCCGTCCCTTCTCCCGCCGAGGGCGGCGGATCAGGTCGTCGGTGATCCGGCGGCGCTGGTCTTGGTGGGCGGCCCTCCGGCTGCAGCCAGTACGTGCGCCGGATCCGGTTCTCCCGGTTCCCGGCCGAGCGGTTTCCCCTCGATCGCCAGTCCGATCTCCGGTCCGGACAGGATCTCGTACTCGAGCAGGGTCTCGGCCAGGTTCCGCAGGGCCTCGATGTTCTCGCCCAGCAGCCGGTCGACTTCCTGCTCGCACCCCTCCACCAGCCTGCGGATCTCCTCGTCGATCAGTTCCGCGGTCTTCTCCGAGCGGTGCTTCCGGTTGGTGATGGCGCGCCCCAGGAAGATCTCCTCCTGTTCGTCCCCGTAGTTGAGCGGGCCGAGCCGGTCGCTCATCCCCCACTCCTCGACCATCTTGCGGGCCAGTTCGCTGGCCCGCTGGATGTCGTTCCCCCCACCGGTGGTGACGGTGCCGAAGATCAGCCGCTCGGCCACCCGGCCGGCCATCAGGTGTTTGATCTTGCCGATCAGGTACTCGCGCGAATGGAGGTGCCGGTCGTCGATCGGCAGATAATGGGTCACCCCCAGGGCGCGGCCGCGCGGGATGATGGTGACCTTGTGCACCGGGTCGGAGTCGGGGATGAGTTTGCCGATCAGGGCGTGCCCCGCCTCGTGATAGGCGATCCGGCGCTTTTCATCTTCCGAGATGACCATGCTCTTGCGCTCGGCGCCCATCATCACCTTGTCCTTGGACTCCTCGAAGTCGAGCATGGTGACCCGGTCGCGGTTGAAACGGGCGGCCAGCAGCGCAGCTTCGTTAACCAGGTTGGCCAAGTCGGCCCCGGAGAGTCCGGGGGTGGTCCGGGCCAGCACGGAGAGATCGACCTCGTTGTGGAGGGGGATGTTCCGGGTGTGGACCTTGAGGATCCCCTCCCGCCCCTTCACATCGGGCAGGTCGACTACCACCTGGCGGTCGAAGCGACCGGGGCGCAGCAGCGCCGGATCGAGCACATCGGGGCGGTTGGTGGCCGAGATCAGGATGACCCCTTCGTTCGACTCGAAGCCGTCCATCTCGACCAGGAGCTGGTTGAGGGTCTGTTCCCGCTCGTCGTGGCCCCCGCCCAGGCCGGCGCCGCGGTGGCGCCCCACCGCGTCCAGCTCGTCGATGAAGATGATGCAGGGGGCGTTCTGTTTGCCCTGGTCGAAGAGGTCGCGCACCCGGCTCGCTCCCACCCCCACGAACATCTCCACGAAATCGGAACCGGAGAGGCTGAAGAAGGGGACCTCCGCCTCGCCGGCCACCGCCCGGGCGAGCAGGGTCTTGCCGGTTCCCGGCGGTCCGAGCAGGAGCACCCCCCGGGGGATGCGCCCGCCCAGCCGCTGGAACTTACCGGGGTCCTTGAGGAAGTCGATGATCTCCTGCAGTTCCTGCTTCGCCTCGTCCGCCCCGGCCACGTCGGCGAAGGTCACCTGCACCTTGCCCCCGGTCAGCAGTTTCGCCCGGCTCTTGCCGAAGGAGAAGACCCCCCGCTGTCCCCCCTGCATCTGGCGCATCATGAAGAACCAGAGGGCGATCAGGAAGAACCAGGGGAGGATGCTGAAGAGGATGGTCACCCAGGGAACGCTGTCGTCCTCGAAGGAGTACTCGATCCCCTTGTCCGACCAGAGCTTGAGGAGCTCGTTGTCGATCAGTCCGTCGGGGAGGATGACGCGGAAGGCCTCGTAGGTGCGCGTGGCCCCGCCCTGCTCGCGGGTGATCGGGGTGCGCAGCTTGCCGTGAACTTCGGTGCCCCCCACCACGGTCAGTTCGCGCACCAGCCCCTGCTCGACGAACTGCTGGAAATCGTTGAAGGTGACCTGGACCTCGCGCGAGGCCTGGCTGTTCAAGAGCGACCAGCCGACCACCGCGGCCAGCACGATCATCGTCCAGATCATCACCGAGCGGCTCATTCCGCTCATGGGGCTCCGCCCGCCGGGCGGGCTGGGAGGACCTTTCGGGCCTTTCGGGCCCGGGGGGTGGTCCCCTCCTCCCGGACGCGGATCGCCCGGCCTGGGCGGTGGGAAGCGGTCGTGCCGGCGGCGCTTGCCCTGTCTGGGATAGTCCATCAGTCGTCCCTCTCCGTTTCCGGGGGAGGCGGTTGCTCGAGTGCTCCCACATAGGGAAGGTGGCGGTAGCGCTCGGCGTAGTCCAGTCCGTATCCGACCACGAAGACCGGAGGCACCGAGAAGCCCACGTATTCGACGGCCGGCGCCGGGGGTCCGTCCGGCAGTTTCTTCTTCAGCAGCGCGATGACGGCCAGCGAGGCGGGGCCGCGCTCGGCCAGGATCTCGCGCAGGAAACGGACGGTGGTCCCGGTGTCCACGATGTCCTCGACCAGGAGCACGTGCCGTCCCCGGATGTCACGGGCCAGGTCCTGGGTCAGGGCGACCTCGCCGCTGGAGATCGTCCCCTCCCCGTAGGAGGAGACGGCCATGAAGTCGATCTCGTGCGGGATGCGGAGGTGCCGGGTCAGGTCGGCGGTGAAGATGTACGATCCCTTCAAGATGCAGACGACGACGAGATCCTTCCCGGCGTAATCCTGATCGACCTGGGCGGCCAGTTCGACGATCCGGGACTGGAGCCGCTCCGAGGAGAGCAGGGGCTGCGGGATGACCTCGCGATCCAGCGTCAGGGTCGTTCCTCCCTCGACGGGGTGATCCCCCCCGCCCACTCCATCCCGGTACCCGGGACGGTCCGCACGAATGTCAGGAGCAGGGCGCGCTCGTCCGGCCGGCGCACGCGTCCGCACTCGGCCGTCCGCACCCCGGCCACCCACACGATCCCTTCCGGTCCGACCACGACCGGGAGCCGGTCCCGGCGCAGCCGGGGCACCCCCGCCTCGGCCAGCACGTCACTCAACCGCCGCCGGCCCGGGGCGCCGAAGGGGCGCATCCGATCCCCCGGCCGCGCGTAGCGCAAGCGGAGACCTTCCAGGGCACCGGCGACCACCGTGGTCTCCGCGCCGTCCACCCCGACCAGGTGCTCCCCCCGGGCCAGTGCGGCCACCACCGCCGGCTCAGCCAGACTCACCCGCAACCGGCCTCCCCGCGGCAGCGGCAGCTCGGCCGCCTCCCCCGTCCGCTCCGGGGCGGGGAGCGGGATCCCCTCTTCCTCTTCCTCTTCCTTCCCCTCCTCCCGGCCGGCGCGCGGGGCGGGTCCACTCACCAGCAGCAGACCGGTAAGCACCCGTTCCGCCCACAACCGTGGTCCCACCTGCAGGATGCCGGCGGGCCGGTGTTCGGCTCCAGGGTGCAGGCCCTCAAGCAAAGCAGCACGCAGTCGGGCTGGTACAGTCCGGGGATCGGCGCCGGTCTCGGTGAGCGCCGCATCCAGGCAGGCATGGCCTAAAGTGTCAAGATGGACGGGGTTACCGAAGCGCTCAAGGAGAATCTCGCCCGGCAGCATCCCGGTACCGTCCCCGCGGCCGGCGAGGAGCCGGCAGCGGGCCAGCCGCTCCAGCAGGGGCTGCAGCCGGGCGGCCCGGCGGGTCAGTGTCATGGCCTCCTCCAGCGCTTCCGCGTAGGCGCCTTCGGAGAGCGTCTCGAGCCCCCGGCGCAGCCGGTTGCGGGGGATGGAGACATCCCGGTTGGTGGCATCCTCGCGCCATCCAAGCCCGAGCGCGGCCAATGCGCGCTGCAGCTCGGAGCGACGGACGGCCAGCAGGGGGCGCACCACCCCGTCGGAGCGCGCGGCCAAGATGCCGCGCAGGCCCCGCAGACCGCTCCCCCGGTGCAGGCGGAGCAGGAGGGTCTCGAGTTGGTCGTCGGCGGTGTGCCCGGTCGCGATCCGGGCCCGCGGACCGAGCCCGGTTCGCACCTCCTGCAGGAAAGCGTAGCGCAGCCGCCGGGCCGCGCCCTCCAGGCTCTCGCCCCCCCGGCGCTCCCGCTTCACATCGACCCGCCGGACCACGCAGGCCAGGCCGAGCCGGGCGGCTTCGGCCTGCACAAAGGCGGCGTCGTCGGCCGCGTCGGGCCGCAGGGCGTGGTCGAGATGGGCGACGGTGAGGGACCACCGGCAGGTGCCGGCCTCGGTCTGAAGAAGATGGAGGAGGGCCAGACTGTCGGAGCCGCCCGAACAGGCCACCACCAGCGGGATCGCGTCGGGGAGATGGGTGCGGTCGAGCTCGATCACGGTCATCCCTTGTCGAGCCGGTCACCGGCGGTTGCGGCGGCGCCCGTTTCCCCTCCGCCTGCGGGCCTCCAGTTGGTGCCGCATCGCCGGCTGGCGCCGGCCCGAACCTCGCTCTTGCCGGTTGCTCTGACCGGCTCCTTGAGAAAGGGGAAGGCCGCTCGCCTTCCCCGATGACCGGTCCGCCCTCCGGCGGCCGGACGCTGGTGGCGGTGCAGGGATTTGAACCCCGGACACGCGGATTATGATTCCGCTGCTCTGACCAGCTGAGCTACACCGCCGA
>CAZFHZ010000051.1:0-21769 GCA_964519015.1 uncultured Gemmatimonadota bacterium
GCCCGGACCCTGTGGCAGCGGCATTGGTGGGAACTGCTGCTTATCGCCTCCTTGCTGCTTCTCTTCCTGGTTCAACCATTCCTCATCTACGCCGAGATGATCGAGGATGGGCTCTATCAAGCCCGGCTGCTGGATCCATGGTCCGCACACACCTTCTCCGATCTCAGCATCTTGCTTCTGATCGTCGGTCTCTATTGGGGTCTCGCCCTCTGGCGGGGTGAAGCACGAGGCCGGCGGGAGTATCTCTTCAGCGTGCCTGAGACACCCGTTCACCAACTCCTGCTGAGGGTGATACTCGGTGGACTCTTCCTGCTCGCGGTGATCCTGGCGGTCTGGTTCGTCTGGATCGTTGCCCTGCGGATACGGATCCCCTATCTGGAGACCAACCTGCCGTTCGGTCTCCTGCCCAATCTCTACTGGGGGGCGGTCTTCCTGGGTGGATTGAACGCCTACCTGCTGGCCAGCATCGTAGCCCTGCTCTCCCGGGATCCCTTGCGCTGGGTGGTTCTGTGGATCCCGCTGGCGATCGTTCTACTGGATGTTGGCTTCGTTTCCCTGCACTGGTATTTCCTGTCCTTCCTGGGCTATGTCATCGGCCCACCATGGGGATTGATGGGCGGATTGGGGCTTCCGCTCTTCAACGTTCATGGCCGCGATATCTTCCCCATCATACCGGCCGTATATATCTGGTTCTTCCTGCTCAGCTATGCGGTCCAGTGGGCCGCCCGGTGGCGCGGGCAGGCATGAGCCCGGATCTCACTCCAGCGGTGGCCGGGAGGAGCTTGTCTTCTAAAGCGAGATCTTCAGCCCCGTGGCCAGGCCCAGGCCGCGCACACCGGCCGCGGTGAGGCCGGTGTTGCCGACCGCGACCTCCCAGACCAGGATCCGCAGGTCTAGTCCGAAGCCTATCGCCCCCAGCACCCCGTGCCGGCCCCCCAGGCTCAGACCGGCCCGCAGCGGGAAGAACCCGAGCGGGCGGAACTCGATCCCCAGCCCCAGGCGCGGGGTCTTGTTGTAGCCCATCCCTTCGGCCAGCGCCTGTTCCAGGTCGGCGTTCAGGGCCAGCCGGCCGTACCGGAAGGTGCCGCCGAAGCGCAGGACGGGAGGCACCCGGGTGCGGAAGGCGCCGATCCGGCGGAATTCGATGTCGTAAGCGGTCAGCGAATCCAGGTTGGTCGACCCGCCGTCCTTATCCAGTTCCAGGAAGGCCCCCACGCTGACCGTGTCGGCCGAGGCGGTCAGCCGGGCCTCATAGGTCCCCTCGGTCCAGGTGATGCCCGGACTCAGATTGAGCAGGGCGGCGTGGAAGGAGAGCCCTCCTTCGAGCACCCCGGCGATCCCCAGGTCGAGACCGAAGCCCCGCCCGGAGATCGGGGTGATGGTGGTGTCGGCCACCACCAGCGGGTCGTCGTTCTCCTCGTCCACCAACCCACCGGGCAGACCTGCGGTACGGAAGACGAACTCGCTCTCCCCCCACAGGCCGTCCCGGGTCACGTGCACGTCGGCCAACCCGCGCACCGGCTCCACCCAGCTGTGCCCCTGGAAGTACTTGACCCCGATCCCCAGGCTGAGTGCCTGGACGGCCAGGCCGGGACCGAAGACCAGGTCGGGGACGGGCAGGCCGATCGCCAGCGAGGCGTGGACCGCCGAGACCGCGGAGGCGTGCACACCCAGGTCCCCGAAGTGGTAGCTGCGGTCGAGCTCGTTGCCGCGCAGGGCCAGCTCCAGCAGGTCGGCCGGCAGCCGTCCCTCGACGTCGACCCAGAGCTGGGTCCCCAGGGCGAAAGCGCCCAATTGGATGCCCGGACCGCCGACGGTGACCGTCCCCTCGAGGTACCCGAATCGGCCGAGCCCCTGGATGAGTTCGGTCTTCTCCTCCTCCCCCAGGAAGATCCCCTGGAAGCGGTTCCACCGGCCGAGGGTGAGCAGGTTCTGGTCGAGGTGGGCCGAGGTGGTCAAGAGTCTGAGGCTGAAGACGCGCCGGCCGGGCAGGCCCAGCAGGGCGGGGTTGACCAGCGGGGCGTCGATGTCCCGCGGGGTGGTGCCGGTGGCCCCGGCCAGGCTGTAGGCGGCCGGGTCCAGCCCGATCTGCGCCCGGGCGGCGGTGGGTTCCAGCAGGGCGATCGCGACCGCGGCCAGCAGGGGGGTGCGGAGGTTCCGCCTCATCGGCCACCCCCGTTCCCCTTACCGGGTTCGACCAGCGCCCTCACGACGGCGAACGCCTTGAGGAAGAGCCGGTCCCGGCTGGTTACCCTCAGGGGTGTCCCCCCGCTGGGCGGGATGGTGACCCGCACCCCGGTGTAGAAGGGACGTCCCAGGACCTCCCACTGCTCGCGGGTCAGCACGGCGGTGGTGTCCTGTCCGACCTGGGCCGCACCGCTCACCCGCAGGGCGATCTCGATGTCGGGCGCGCTGAAGACGTCCAGCGAGTCGGCGGCGATGAAGAGCCGGATGGAGACCGGTAACTCGAGCGTGCTGGAGACCTCGTAGGAGAGGGAGGCTTCCTGGATCCGGTCGGCCATCTCCGGATCGATCCCTTCCTCCATGTATTCGATGTCCGGTTCGATGGTGATGCTCTCGTCGATGTTCAGCACGGCGGGGACCGAGAAGGCCGTGCTCACCTCGAAGTAGTCGGTGCCGGCGGCGTTCCCGGTGTAGGCGGCATCCCCCACGGTGGCGCTGCCGCTGTAGCGGACGGTGGTGGGGACCGCGTTCAGGAAGTCCAGCAATTCCGGATGCGTACTCTCATCGAAGACGATCACGGTCACCGCGGGATCAGCCGGGGTCGCCGCCGGACCGGCCGCCGGGATGGGTACCTCGAGCGAGAAGGCGACCGGGGCGGGCACGCCCCCTTCCCCGACGAAGTCGAGGTGGACCTGAGCCGGGAAGTCGATGGTGTGCCGGAAGACGAGTTCGAGCCGGACCGCGCCCAGCGAGACCTTGCGCAGTTCCTCCAGCAGGTTGCCGTTCTCCTCGCCGAAGGTGAAGGAGCCTTCGGGCACATCGACCGTCGTCGGATCGAGGATACCGCTGACCTCGGAGAGCACCAGGCCATCCAGACTCGCCTGCACGTCGACCGTATCGGTGGCGTCCAGCGTCACCTCACTGCCGCCGCTGCCGTCCGAATGGACGCTCACTTCCAGTTCCAGTTCACCCCCACCGGCTCCGGCGAGGGGAGCGAGACGGTGGCCGGCGAGATCGATCGGGACGGTCGCCGTGGGCGGTCCCGGAGGACCCGGGTTGAGCGTGAACCGGACCGGGCTGCCGCCGGCGTCGGTGAGCTGGGGGAGGGTGATGTCCAGCTCGAGCGGGATGGCCAGGTTGTTGGTGAAGGAGAGGACAAGCGTACCCTGGGCCAGGGTGGCCGAGGTGACCTGCGCGGCGTCGGTGAGTGCCAGCGTCTCGACCGTGTCGAAGTCGATCGCCCCCACCTGGGCGGTGGCCGAGGAGACCTCCAACTCCCCCTGGATGGCCTCAACCTGGAGCTGCTGGGTATTGTCGAAGTCGGCCGTGCCCCCCGGACTCGCCCCCCGCAGGCGGATACGGAAGGTGTTGCTGATATCCAGACCGCCCAGGTCCTGGGCCAGCATGACCGATTCCGCGGGCTCCAGCGGGTCGCTCCCGTCGGCGGCCACGATCGTGCGGACCAGGGCATCCCCGTTGGCGTGATCGAGCAATTCCACGATCAGGGTGTCGAAGGCCACTTCGGTGGCGTTGGTCACCGTGACGTCGATCGTGCCGGAGGCTATAGAGGCCGTGCTGAAGTTCTCCAGCGGGGTCAGGTCGTGCTCCACCCCGCTGAAGGAGAAGGCCGGAACGGGCATCGAGCCCGACAAACCCGAGAGGGAGGCATCCAGTTCGGTCAGTTCGACCTGGGCGGAGGCCTCCCCGGAAGCGGCCGGCACGGTGAAGGTGCCGATCTCGGTGGAGACCGTCTCATCGATTCCATCCAGGGTCAGGTCGCTGCCCACCTCGATCCGATCGAGTGTCTCCTCGAACGAGAAAGTGTAGAGGCTGTCGCTCCCGAAGGGGGCGAAATCCTCTTCGGCCAGGAGGTCGAGGACCGGGTAGGTGTCGTTGAAGAGTGGGAGGTTCAGGGTCACCTCCCAGCTCGGGGCGGCCGGATTGGCGACCGTGCAACCGGCCAGGACCAGCAGCAGCACCAGGCCCCAGGCTCGGGCAGTCCACCGGCACGGGGAGCGATCGGGACTCATCAGCGGGTTGACTCTTGGTTCGAGCGGACGGCCGGCCCGGGCAAGATATGCCAGCCCCGGTTGGTCCGGAACCCTTGATTCCGCGTTCATCTCCCGGTAAATAAGGCAAAGGACGTACCAACAGCGCCCGAGGTGTCAAGAGCGGTTAACAGTGCCCTAAGGTACGCCCGGGACCCCTCTTAACCCCTGTTCGGCCCGGTTGACGGAAAAAGGGGCGGCGGTCGCATGGAGAGACGGCCGCCGCAGAATGCTGCTGGGACTGGCGTATGGCGATATCAGGTGCCGTGCTGCCAGGAGGTGAGGTATTTCGCCTGCTCTTCGGTCAGGGTGTCGATCCCGATGCCCATGGTCTCCAGTTTCAGACGGGCCACCCAACTATCGATCTCCACCGGGACCCCGTGGACGGTCACGGCCAGCCCGGTCTGCTTCAGGGACCACTCGCAGCAGAGCGCCTGGACGGCGAAGGACATGTCCATGACCGAGGCGGGATGCCCCTCGGCGGCGGCCAAGTTGATCAATCGGCCCTGCCCGAGCACGTGGATCCGCCGGCCGTCGGGAAGGATATAGGCGTCCACATGATTGCGGACCCCGGTCTCGATGTGTTCGGCCAGTTTCTTGAGGTCCTTCAGGTCGATCTCCACGTCGAAGTGTCCCGAATTCGCTACAATGGCGCCGTCCTTCATCACCTCGAAGTGCTCCCGGCGCAGGATCGAGGTGTCCCCGGTCAGGGTCACAAAGAGGTCCCCCACCCGGGCGGCCTCGAGCATCGGCATGACCTGGAAGCCGTCCATGGCCGCTTCCAGCGCCTTGACCGGCTCCACTTCGGTGATGATGACCCGGGCCCCGTGCCCGCGCAGGCGGGTGGCCACCCCCCGGCCGCACCAGCCGTAGCCGGCCACCACGCAGGTGGAGCCGGCCAGCAGGATGTCGGTGGCCCGGATGATCCCGTCCACGGTGGACTGGCCGGTGCCGTAGCGGTTGTCGAAGAGGTGCTTGGTCAAGGCGTCGTTGACCGCCACCACCGGGATCTTGAGCGCCCCGTCGGCGGCCATGGCCCGCAGCCGGATCACCCCGGTGGTGGTCTCCTCCATCGAGCAGCGTACCCGGTCCAGGGAATCGGCGTACTCTTTGTGGAGGGTGCTGACCAGGTCGGCGCCGTCGTCCAGGGTGATGACCGGACCGTGGTCGAGCGCGGCCCGGATGTGCCGGTAGTAGGTTTCGTTGTCCTCCCCCCGGACGGCCTGGACGGCGATCCCGTCGTGGGCCACCAGGCTGGCGGCCACATCGTCCTGGGTGGAGAGGGGGTTGGAGGCCACCAGCATCAGGTCGGCCCCGCCGGCCTGGAGGGTGCGCATGAGCACGGCGGTCTCGGCGGTCACGTGCAGGCAGGCACTGATGTGCTGACCGGTGAAGGGACGCTCGGCGGTGAACCGCTCGCGCACCAGGCCCAGTACCGGCATCTGCCGGGCGGCCCAGTCGATGCGCCGGCGCCCGGCCTCGGCCAGGGCGGGATCGGCGATGTGGACGTTCTTCGGGACGGACATGCGGGTCGGTCTCCCCCCTGGTCAGCGGCGCGCGGCGGCGGCCTTCAACTGGTCGAGTTGGAAGAGCTGCTCCCAGGTGAACTCGGGCAGCTCCCGGCCGAAGTGGCCGTAGGCGGCGGTCTGGCGGTAGATGGGCCGGCGCAGGTCGAGCTCCTCGATGATCCCTCCCGGCGAGAGCGGGAAGATCTCGCGGACCACTTCGGCCAGCACCTCGTCGGGCAGGTCTCCCGAACCATCGGTCTGGACCCGCACGCTGATCGGGTCGGCCAGTCCGATGGCGTAGGCGAGCTGCACCTCGGCCCGCTCGGCCAGCCCGGCGGCCACCAGGTGCTTGGCGATGGCCCGGGCCATGTAGGAGGCGCTCCGGTCCACCTTGGTCGGGTCCTTGCCGGAGAAGGCGCCCCCGCCGTGGCTGCCGTAGCCCCCATAGGTGTCCACGATGATCTTGCGGCCGGTCAGGCCGGTGTCCCCGTGCGGTCCGCCGATGACGAAACGGCCGGTCGGATTGACGTGGAAGATGGTCTTGTCATCGAGCAAGTCGGCCGGCACGACCGGCTTCACCACGTGGTCCCAGAGGTCGGCCCGGATCCGCTCCGGGGTGGCGTCGGGGTGGTGCTGGGAGGAGATCAGGATGGTGTGGACGCGCACCGGCCGGTGGTCCTCGTACTCCACCGTGACCTGGGTCTTGCCGTCGGGGCGCACCCAGTCGAGGGTCTCCTCCTTGCGCACCCGGGCCAGCTGCTCGGCCAGCCGGTGGGCCAGCGTGATCGGCAGGGGCATGAGGGTCTCGGTCTCGGTGCAGGCGAAGCCGAACATGAGCCCCTGGTCCCCGGCCCCGGCCCGGTCCACCCCCAGGGCGATATCCTGCGATTGCTGGTGGATGGTGGTCAGCACCGCACAGGTCTCCGCGGCGAAGGCCAGAGCCGCGTCGGTGTAACCGATATCAGCGATGGTCTGGCGGACGATATCGGGCACCTCGACGTAGCACTCGCACGAGACCTCCCCCCCCACCAGGGCCAGCCCGGTGGTGACGAAGGTCTCCACAGCCACCCGGCTGAACGGGTCGCGGGCGATCAGGGCGTCCAGGACGGCGTCGGAGATCTGGTCGGCGACCTTGTCGGGGTGGCCTTCGGTGACCGATTCGCTGGTGAACAGGTTGCGCATCGTCGCTCTCTTCTCACGGGTATGCGTCGGAGGCGGACAAATAACGTCGGAGGCCGGTCGCCGTCAAATACCGCTTGGCCGCGACCGGACCCCACCACCGGGTCCCGCCATCGGGCTTGCCAGACAGAAGGTTCGAGGCGGGATCGGGCCGCTTCCGGGAACACCTGTCGAGCGGAAAGCAACTGCCCGACAATCGCTTAAGATGATATCCTCATCCTGGACTTTGATTGCCTGTGGGTCTCGAGTGAGAGATGATCCGGAGCTGCCGAGCCCCTTCAGGGACGCTCCTCAGCCCGATCGCCCTATCCGAAGTCGATCTCGGAGGAATCCCCCACGTTGAGCGACATCGGACGCCCCCGCACCAGGGCCCCGGCGCCCACGATGCTGCCGTCCAACACCGCATCCTCCACCCGCGCCCCCTCACCCAGGATGGTGTTGCGGACCACGCTCCCCCGAATGGTCACTCCATCCTCCAGGCTGACGTGGGGGCCGACCACCGAACGCTCGATCCGCACTTCGCGCCCGAAGGCGACCGGGGGGATCACGACCGCATCGGGATCGGTCTGCGGCAGCGGTCCGGGGGGGAGACGGTCGAGCAGGATCCGGTTGGTCTCCAGGATGGTCTCCGGGAGGCCGCAGTCGAACCAGCCGCCCAGGGGGAAGGTCCGGAAGACGGCCCCTTCCCGGATCATCAGTCCGAGGGCATCGGTGAGCTGGTACTCCCCCTTGGTCCGGATGTCCTCCTTGACCAGGCGGTCGAGACAGCGGAAGAGGAGCTTGGTCTCCTTGATGTGGTAGAGCCCGGCGATGGCCAGGTAGCTGATCGGTTCGACCGGCTTCTCCACCAGCCGGACCACCCGCCCACCCTCCACCACCACCACCCCGAAGCGGGAAGGGTCGGTCACTTCCATGACCCCCAGACTGTTCCCCCCCCGGGCGATGACACTCTTCAGGTCGGCATCGAAGAGGGTGTCTCCCAGCACGATGAAGACCGGGTCGTCACGGATCACCCGGCGGGTCTCCCGCACGGCGTGCCCGAGCCCGAGCCGCTGCTTCTGCTCGACCCAGTGCATGGGGACCCGGTAGGTCCGCTCCCCCCACTCCCGGATGTACTCGCCCATGTGGCCGACGACGAAGCAGAACTCGTTGATGCCGGCTTCCAGGAGCAGGTCGACGATGTGCCCGAGGATGGGCTTGCCGGCCACGTTGAGCAGCGCCTTGGGTACGGTGTGGGTATGCGGACGGAGCCGGGTGCCGACCCCGGCGACGGGGATGAGGGCCTTCACGTGGCATCCTCCCTGAGTCGGGACTTGAGCTGTTCGATCGGTATCACCGGGGTGGGGTCGATCCCGGTGGCCAAGGCCAGGTAGACGCTGACGAAGTCGCCCAGTGCCACCAGCGACCAGAGCCGACCGAGCCCGTCGGCCGCCTGGCCGGTGAGGCGACGCAGCGGTGCCCCGGCGGCCGCCACCAGTCCGGCGGTCACTTCAACCCGCCGGCTCACCCGCGGATGCTGGTCGGGGTCCTCCAGGAAGAGAACCCGGGTGTTCGCTCCCAGCCACGGTTGGGCCGGCCAGCCGACGATCTCGTTGTGATCGAGTTCGGGGAGGACCCCGCCCCAGGCCAGCCGCTTGGCGTTTTCGTTGAACTGGCCCCGCCACCGCCGCGCTACCGCTCCGAGTGGATCGCGGGGGGCGTAGATCACCGGCAATCCATTGCCCAGCCAGAAGGCCAGTTCCTTGGCTGGATTCCGGTCGAGGAGGACCGTCCGGCGACAGCGCCCGGTCGTCTCCTCCAGGATCCGGGGGATGGTCTCCAGTTCCTCCCGGGCGCGGGCCCCGCCCGGGCCGGTCTCATCCGGTCCGATCCCGGCCAGCAGGCCGGCCAGGGTGACGAAGGACATGGGGAGCGCCGCCCGCGGCGGGAAGCCGGCCTCCAGTTCGAGCAGTGGAACCCCCTCCCGGCGGGCGAGTCGGGCAAGCTCCCCTCCGGTGGTGACGGCCGCCCGCTCCAGTCCCAGCCGGCCGGCCTCTGCCCAGGCGCTCAGGGTCTCCTCGGTGTTCCCGGAATAGGAGCTGGCCACCAGCAGGGTGTCGGGACCGGCCCAGGCGGGCAATCCGTAATCACGCAGGGTATGCAGACGCACCGGCCAGCGGCGTTCCAGCCAGGCCGCGAGCAGGTCGGCGGCGATGGCCGAGCCCCCCATGCCGGCGATGATGACCTCCCGGAAGCGCCGCCAGCCCGTTGGGGCTTCGAAGGCGGCCACGGCCGACACTGCCCGCCGCCACTGCGACGCCGCCTCCTCCACCCGTCCCAGCATGCCCTGCGGGTCGGCGGCGGCCAGCGCCGTCTCATCGTCCAGACCTGCGGCCGGGCCGGAACGGGTCACCGGTCACTCTCCTGGCTGCGGGTCACCAGATCGCCCAGCTTCCCCTCGGTGAAACGGCGGGCCACCTCGGTCACCGCAACCACGGTGGTCTGGGTGAGCGCCTCGTCGGCGCAGGCCTTCGCCTCGGCGTGGGTGCAGGAACGGATGATCTTCTTGATCTCCGGGAGGAGGTGACCGGTTACGGAGAACTCGTCCATGCCCATCCCCACCAGGATCATGGTCGCCAGCGGGTTGGCGCTCATTTCGCCGCAGATCCCCACCCACTTCCCGTGCCGGTGCGCCGCGTCGATGGCCAGTTTGATCAGCTTGAGGATGGCCGGGTGGAGTTCCTGATAAAGGTAGGCGACCCGGCTGTTCCCGCGGTCGACCGCGATCGAATACTGGATCAGGTCGTTGGTGCCGATCGAGAAGAAGTCGACCTCGCGCGCGAGCGCGTCGGCCACCATGAAGGCGGCCGGGAGTTCCATCATGATGCCGACGGGCATGTCCTCGTCGAAGGGGATCCGATCCCGTCGCAGGCTCTTTTTGGCCTGCTCGAGCGCTTCGCGGGTCTGCTGCAATTCTTCCAGACCGCTGATCATCGGGACCAGCAGCTTGACGTTGCCGCGCGCGGAAGCCCGCAGGATGGCCCGCAACTGGGTGTTGAACTCCTTCGGGCGGGCCAGGCTGACCCGGATGGCCCGCCACCCCATAAAGGGATTCCCCTCGGCCGGGGCGTCCCCCAGCAGACCCCACTTGTCGCCGCCCAGATCGAAGGTCCGGATGATGACCGGGTCGGGAGCCACCTGCTCGACCACCCGGGTGTAGTCGCGGACCTGTTCCTCCTCTTCGGGGAGCCGGCCCCGTTCCAGATAGAAGTACTCCGAGCGGAGCAGGCCGATGCCGCGGGCCCCGTGCGAGACCGCGGATTCCACTTCATCGGGCAGTTCGATGTTGGCCGAGAGTTCCACCTCCCGCCCGTCCAGGGTGACGGCGGGGAGGTTCTTCAGCTTGAGCAGGTCCCGTTCCAGATCGGCGAAACGCGCCTTCTGGGCCTCGAAGAACTTGATCAGCCGTTCGTCGGGATTGACCGCCACCTGCCCCGAGGCCCCGTCCACGGCGATCAGCATGCCGGTACGGATGCGGGCGGTGATCCGGGGCACGCCGGCGACCGCGGGCACCCCCAGGCTGCGGGCCATGATCGCCGCATGGCTGGTCCGGCCCCCCGCCTCGGTCACGATGGCCAGCACCTTCCCGGTGTCGAGGTGGGCGGTCTCGGACGGGGTCAGTTCGTCGGTCACCAGGACCACCGGCCGGCGCAGGTTGCGCAGGAGTACCCGTCCCGAGGGAGTGAGCTTCTCCAGCACCCGGCGGCGTACGTCTTCGATGTCCACCGACCGCTGCGAGAGGTATTCGTCGCTCCCCCGCGCCAGGGTGTCGCGCACCCGGACCATGACCTCGTCAAAGGCCGCTTCGGCGTTCCGGCGGGTGGCCCGGATGGAGGCGGGCACATCGTCCACCACCATGGTGTCCTGCAGGATCATCAGATGGGCGTCCAGGATGCGTGCCCCTTCGGGGCCCATGCTGCGCTGGAGGGATCCGCGCAGGGCGGTCACCTCCTCGCGGGCCTGGGCGAGCGCACTCGCATACCGTTCGATCTCGGTCTCGACGGCGTCGGACTCCAGGTCGCGCACTTCGACGCTCAGGTCACCCCGGCGCAGCAGATAGGCCTCCCCGACGACGAATCCGGGTGAGGCTGCGATACCGCTGATCATGCGGTCCATGACGACTCCGGCAGGAGGGAGGGATCAGTCTTCCTGGAAGCCTGATTCTATCAGGGTAGTCAGGGCGTCCAAACAGGCTTGTGCATCATCCCCTTCGGCCTCGAGGCGCAGTTCGGCCCCCTGTTCGGCCGCGAGCATCATGATTCCCATGATGCTTTTCCCGTTCACGCGCAGGTTGTCCCTTTCCACCCACACTTCGCAACTGAAACGCGCCGAGATCTGAACGAAGAGCGCCGCCGGCCGAGCATGCAGACCCAGCCGGTTGCGGACGGTGACGGTGCGGAGCAGAGCCATCGTCAGGCCGCCGCCGTGAGCAGGCAGTAGAGACCGATCAGAGCCGCCACCAGCGTCCCGCTCAGCGCCGGGGGGAGATGGAAGCGGCGGAAGAGCAGGGCGAGCGCGGCTCCGACGGTCACCAGAGCGAGCCCTTCGGTCCCCGAGGGGGTCAGGGGGTGGAGGACCAGGAGGGCCGCCAGCGCCCCGGCCGCCAGGGCGGCCAGCCGTCGGGTCCAGAGGATCAGCCGGCCGGCCGCCGGTCCACCCACCCGGCGGAAGACCTCCGGTCCCTCCTCCCAGCCCAGACGGAGCCCGTCGGCCCGCAGCACCAGTTGCGGGATGTTGAAGAGCACCAGCACGACCGGTGCGCCCCAGAGCGGCTCGTGGAACCAGGCGAGCAGTCCGGCCAGCACCGCCAGGGGCATCAGTCCCGCCCAGACCAGCCGGTCCCCGACGCTCCCGAGCAGACTGCCCAGGGCGCGGCGCAGACGCACCTGCGCCTCGTCGTCGAGCGCTCCCGCCTCCCCCCGGGCTCGGCGCTGCTCGTCCCGCATCAGCGCCCCGGCGGCGACCCCGGCCACATGCGGGTGGGTATTGAAGTAGTCGAGATGGCGGTGGAGCGCCGCGCGGAGACGCTCCGGCTCCGGGTAGAGGTCGCGCAGGGCGGGGAGCATCATCGCCGCGAAGCCCAGGTTCTGGAAACCCCGGTAGTTGAATCCGGACTGCACGGCCAGACCCTGGAGGAGGGCGGCATACCGGCTCGAGTCGCGGATCCGCGGCCCCTCCCCCTCCCCCCCGGTGCCCGGCCGGGCCCCGGCTGTCTCGATCCCGCTCACAGCAGCAGCGCCCCCACCCCGCCGAAACAGGCACCGGCCACCAGCCAGAGGATCAGGCGTCGTTCGAGGAAGAGCCCGAGCACGTTGACCAGCCCGGCCGCGATCATGCCCGCCAGCAGGGCATAGGGGGGTAACCGCCAGCCGGGCAAGGCTCCGGCGGCCAGGGCGGCCAGTCCGGCCAGGGCCGCGCAGACCGTCCCCAACATCGCCCCGCGCAGCGCCGACAGACCGATCCCGGCGGCCAGGAAGCGCCGCAGGCGGCCCGGTCCGTGACGCTCGACGGCGGCCAGCGCCCGCTCCGCGAGACGCTCCTGCAGACCGACCTGGAGCTTGATAAGCAGCCCGCCGACCGTCGCGGCGGGAGCAGCGATGAGCAGCATCAGCAGGGCGGCCAGGCCCAGGTCGAAGGTGCGCTCCCCGCCCAGGGCGATGATGAGACCACCGGCCAGCCCGGCCGCGACCGGTCCCATGTCGGGGAAGATCCCGGTGCCCACCGGGAGTTCGGAGAAGCGGAGCAGCTGCAGGAGCGCGCCGACCCAGGCCCCTTCGAGGGGGGAACCGAGCGCGGCGCCCACCAGGGAGGCGATCACCAGCGGCTGGTAGAACATTCCCTGGAAGAAGTCGTAAGTGTCCACGGCGGCCACCGCGGCGAGCGCGGCGACGATCAGCCAAGCGCTCATCGCGGCCTGCCGGGCGGCCGCAGGTCCACCACCGTGACTCCATCCGGCGCTTGGAAGGTGAAGAGGGCGGGGTCCTGCGGGGCGATGACGACCTCATCGAGCACGTAGCGATGGTTGTTCCCGGCACCATCCCGGTATTCGAGCCGCATCACCAGCAGGTCGCGCACGTCCACCCAGACATCCAGCGCGCGGGGATCGGCCTCGCTCGTCCGCTCCAGGTGGAGCACCGCCATGCGCAGCCGGCCGAGCCGCTCCTCCCGCACCCAGCCGGCCGTCACCTCCTCGGTATAGGCGGAAAAGAGCTGACCGGGCGTGACGACCCCCCGGGCGGGATCCACCCGGTCGATCACCACCTGTTTCTGGGCGGGGGTGTACTGCCAGATGTTCCGGCCGTCGGAGACGATGGTCACATCTCCGGTCTCGATGCGTACACTGTCGCGCCCGGCCAGCCGGAGCGTCCCCTTCGTGGTCTGGGTCTCACCCGCCAGCACCCACTCGAAGGTGTGGGTGATCTTCGCCTCCAGACCGGGGATGGTCCGCCAGCGTTCCCGCAGCTGACCGAGCAGCCGGGCGGTCTCTGCGGCGCTGCCGGCCTGGGCGGAAACCCCGGCCGGCCGGGCGAGGAGCAGCAGCAGTGCGAGCAGTGTCGTACCCATGGTCCTCATCGCATCCCTCCCCAGGGAAGGTCGTCCAGCTGCTCCGCGGTCAGCAGGACCTCCCGGGCCTTGGTACCGTCGGGGGGACCTACCACCCCCAGCATCTCGAGCTGGTCCATCATCCGCGCGGCCCGGGTGTAGCCCACGCCCAGGCGGCGCTGGATGAGACTGATGGAACCCTGGTCGTGGGTGACTACTACAATCGCCGCCTCCCGCAACTGCCCGTCCAGTCTCTCCCCGGCCGCGCCCATCACTCCACCTTCGAGCCCCTGCGGGGCGAAGATGTCCATCTCCTCGGTTTCCAACCGCTGACCGCCTACGAAGTTCACCAGCCGTTCGATCTCATCATTGGAGAGGAAGGCCCCGTGGATGCGCTGTGGTTCCACGAACGAGGGGTTGGTGTAGAGCATGTCCCCCTTCCCCAGCAGCTTCTCCGCACCGTTGACGTCGAGGATGGTCCGTGAGTCGGTCTTGGAGGGGACCTGGAAGGCGATGCGCGAGGAGAAGTTGGCCTTGATCGGACCGGTGATCACATCCACCGAGGGACGCTGGGTGGCCAGCACCAGGTGGAGCCCGACCGCCCGCGCCTTCTGCGCGATGCGCTGGATCAGGGTCTCGATGTCCGCCGAGGAGGACATCATCAGGTCGGCCAGCTCGTCGATGACGATGACCAGGTAGGGAAGACTCGAGGGGATGTCCGCCGTCTCCTCCTCCCTCTCTTCCGCTTCCGCCCGCAGCCGGCTCACCTTGGCGTTGAACTGGTCGAGGTCCCGGCACATGAAGCGGGCCAGCAGGTCGAACCGCTCCTCCATCTCCAGTACCGCCCAGCGCAGCGCGTCGACCGCCTTCTTCGGGTCGATCACCACCGGGGTGATCAAGTGGGGGATTCGGTTGTAGATGCCCAGCTCCAGCATCTTCGGGTCGACCAGGATGAGCCGGCAGCGTTCCGGACCCATGCGGTAGAGCAGGCTGGCGATCAGCACGTTGATGCAGACGCTTTTGCCCGACCCGGTCGTGCCGGCGATGAGCAGGTGGGGCATGGATCCCAGGTCGACCGTGAAGGGCTCGCCGTTGATGGTATTCCCCAGGGCGATCGGCAGCCGGAAGTCGGCGGCGGCGAAGGAGGGGGACTCCAGGATCTCGCGCAGGCGGACGATGCGGGGCTTCGGGTTGGGGATCTCGACGCCCACCGCGGCCTTGCCGGGGATCGGGGCGACGATGCGGATACGCTTGGCCCGCATGGCCAGCGCCAGGTCGTCGGCCAGGTTGACGATCTGGTTGACCTTCACCCCGGAGGCGGGCTTGACCTCGAAGCGGGTGATGACCGGACCGGTCTGCCAGCCGGTGACTTCCGCCTGCACCCCGAAGGAGAGCAGTTTCTCCTGCAGCAGAGTAGCCTCCTGGCGCAGGGTTTCTTCGTCGGGACCCATCTCCTCGGCCTTGGGGAGGGCGAAGATGTCGAGCGGCGGTGCGGTGTAGGCATCGGCATCCCGGGGAGGCG
The DNA here is from genome assembly GCA_964519015.1 of uncultured Gemmatimonadota bacterium. Lineage (GTDB taxonomy): Bacteria > Blakebacterota > Blakebacteria > Blakebacterales > CAYUVJ01 > CAZFHZ01. The sequence goes on from CAZFHZ010000051.1 coordinate 15,024, forward strand.
GCGGAAGGGGGGGCAGAGGCGGTTCCGGGGGTGCCGGTTCCGGTTCCTCGATCCCGGTGACCGGCGGCTCCTCCTCAGCCGTGGGTTCGACCGGACCGAGGGTCATCGTCTCCGGCGGCCGGGGTGGCTCCTCGGAACGCTCCCCGACAGCAGCTGCGGTGACCTCTTCGGCCACCGGGCGGCGGCGCGGCCGGAGCGGCCATCGTATCTTGGCCAGCCGGGCCAGGATCCATCGGGCTGCCGTGCGCGCGCCGGCAACCGATCGGACGAAGATGCGTATGAGGATCCGGCCGACGGCGACCAGGGCACTCCCGAGGGCGGCCAGTCCGGCCGCGATCCGGCTCGGTCGCAATCCGAAGGCGGCCATCAGGAAGAGCAGGAGCAGGACCAGCCAGATCAGCGGTGCGCCCACCGGGCCGATCTGGGTGACCAGCAGACCGGCGGTGGAACCGGCCAGGGTACCGGCCAGGTCGTAGGAGATCTCCGGGTTGACCAGGAAGTGGGGGAAAGCCAGGAGCACGCTGAGGAAAAACTGGATCCCCAGCAGGCGCACCGAGGCCACCAACACGCTCCGGTCCACCGTCTGCCGGAGCAGCCGCCAACCCCAGAGGAGGAACACCACGATCGTCAACAGCGGGGGGAGGCGGCCGAACAGGTGGACGAAGGCATAGGCCGTCCGTGCCCCGATCGGACCCATCCAGTTGTGCGGCGGTCCGCCGGAGGAATCGAAGGCGGGGGGGTCGGTCGGGCTGTAGGAGAGCAGGGCCAGGAGCAGGAAGAACGCCATGAACAGCACGAGCACCCCGAGCGCCTCGCTCCGGTATCCCGGGGCGTCGGGCGTTCGACGCTTCCTGCGGCCCCCCCGTTTCATGCCGTCGGCCATGGAGACCCCTCGGGATGCGTTCGTGCGCGGTCGGATACCCCTGCTGGCAGTATCTTCACGGACCCTGACAGGGCCCGCAGGATCAGCTGTCCGCCCTCACGATCATGCGCTCCCACAGCAGACCGAGCACGGGTTGGGCGTCCACATCGGCACAGAGGAAGAGGTCGTCTCCGAAGCCTTTCTCCTCGAGGGTCCGGCCCCAGGCCGACTGGCGCAGGATGCGCAGCGGGGTTCTGGGGGACCGCCGGCCGATCTCGAGGGCGACCCAGGCCCCGTCGTTCAGCGGGATCGTTTCCTGCCCGGTCCGCGCAGCAAGCCGGTGGAGGAGATGGCCGGCGAACGCGGCGTCCTCCAGGGCGAACCCGCCTTCATGCCCGGAACAGACGAAGGCCACCCGACGCTCGCCCGCCAGTGTCTCGACCAGCCGCGTGAGGTTGACGTAACCGCCGATCAGCACCCGGCCCGCCGCGCGGGCACGGAGGATGGCCCGCGTCCCGTTGGTGGTCGCCATCACCAGCAGACGGTCCCGGACCGCCTCGGGGGTGTACTCCGACGGCGAGTTCCCCAGGTCACACCCGGCCACCCGGTGTCCGTCATACTCGGCGCAGAGCAGCACATCATCCCGCCCCAGTTTGACCGCCAGCTCGGTGGCGGCTTCCAGACTCTCGGCCGGGATGACGCCCCGGGCCCCGGCGGCCAGGGCGGTCAGGATGCTGGTGGTGGCGCGCAACACATCGATAACGACCACCGGCAGTCCGCGGACGGCCTCCTCGCGAAGCTGATCGGGTTGGAAGTAGACAAGGGCTTCCATACTCAGTGAGCCGGGGCCGCTCCCTTCACTTGCGGCTCCCTTCCTTATAGAAGGGGAGCTTCACCACCACGCCCTGGGCGACCCGACCGCGGCAGTCCACCTCGATCGGTGTGCCGACCTTGCTGAGTTCTGCGGGGACGTACCCCAACGCCACCGGCACGTTCAGAGAGGGGGCCACGGTCCCGCTGGTCACCTGGCCGACGGCACTTCCCTGGTGCAGGATCGGGTACCCCTGCCGCGGGAAGACACGGCCTTCCAACTGGATCCCGACCAGGCGGCGCCCGATCCCCTCCTGCTTGAAGCGGAGCAACGCGTCGCGACCGATGAAGTCCCCCTTCTCCAGTTTGGTGACCCAGCTCATGCGGGCTTCCAGCGGATGGGTCTCGTCCCAGATGTCGTTGCCGTAGAGGTTGTAGGCGACCTCGAGCCGGAGCGAGTCGCGTGCCCCCAGGCCGACCGGGGTGATGTCGATCGCCGCGCCTGCTTCCAGCAGGGTGTCCCAGACCCGACGCAGTCCGTCCCGGTCCTCGATGTAGAGTTCGAACCCGTCCTCACCGGTGTAACCGGTGCGGGAGATGATGGTGGGAACGCCGGCTACCTGACCGGGGACGAACCAGTAGAAACCGATGCGCCCGAGGTCGGTCTCGGTGAGGGGGACGAGTACCGCCTCCGACTTCGGACCCTGCAGGGCGATCAGACCGATCTCATTACTGCGGTCGCGCAGGTCCACGTCTCCGGAGAGATGCTGCCGGAGCCAGGCGAAGTCCTTCTCGATGTTGGAGGCGTTCACCACCAGCATGAAGTGGTCGGGGAATCGGTAGACGGTCATATCGTCGACCAGTCCGCCATGCTCGTAACAGAGGGCGCTGTACTGGACCTGATGGGTGCTCAACTCACCGACGTCGTTGATGCCGACCTTCTGGATGAAATCGAAGGCGTCGTTCCCCCAGACCTCGAATTCACCCATATGGCTGATGTCGAAGATCCCGGCGGTGGTCCGCACCCGCCGGTGCTCCTCCTGAATCCCGATGTACTGCACGGGCATGACGAAACCGTGGAAATCGACGATCTTGGCGCCCAGGGCGAGGTGAGCGTCGTAGAGCGGGGTGCGCTTCGGCTCCTGGTGTCCGGTCATGAGGCTCCCCTCAGGCTGGATGCGCAGACACGGATGTCCCGGCCAAGCTTCTACCGATAAGAAAGCATGCCGGAATCGGGGGTGCAAGGGGCCCGACCCGGGGGAGGCCGCCCCCGGTGGACCGTTCAGCCCAGGTAACGGCGGGGGAGCCGGGGGGCGAGTCCGACCAGTACCTCGTACACGTTGCGTCCGGTGGCCCGGGCCATCTCAGCCGGGGAGATGACCCCTTCCGGACCCGCACCCAGCAGGAGGCCGATGCTCCCCTCTCCAACGGCCGGGAGGGCGGTCAGGTCGACCACACAGGAATCCATGCACACGCTCCCGACGATCGGGGCCGGACCTTCGGAGAAGAGGACCCGACCCCCCTTCAGTCCCCACGCCTGGGGCAGCCCGTCCCCGTAACCCAGCGGCAGCACCCCCAGTCGCGTCCCCGCCGGCACCGGGGTCTGGGAGTAACCCACCCGGGCCCCTTCACCGGTGATCTTGACCAGCGCCACCCGCGCCCGCAGGGAGAGCACCGGACGGAGTTCGGGCCGGGGGGGAAGCCACTCGGCGGGGCGCCAGCCGAAGAGGGTCAGACCGGGACGGACCAGGTCGAAGACCGACCGGGGGAGCGTCAGGAGCGCGCTCGAGTTGGCCGCGTGCCGGAGCAGCGGCCCGTGCCGCGCGAGGATGGGAGCGGTCAGTCCCTCGAAATGGGCGATCTCCGCCCGCGTCCGGTCGAGCGAGGCGGGATCTCCTTCGTGGGCGGCTCCCAGATGGCAGAGGATACCCTCCAGTCGCAGTCCGGGCGTGGCTGCGATCCGATCGGCCGCCGCAGCGGCCATCCCGGCCGGCACCCCCAGGCGGTTCATGCCGACATCCACCTTCAGATGCACGGGCAGGGTGCAACCCAGCGCGGTCGCCGTGCGACCGAGCACCTCGGCCAGATCCAGACTGCTTAAGGCCACCGTGGACCCGGTCGTGACCGCTTCCTCGCATTCCTCGGGGAGTATACCTCCCAGCACGAGTACCCGGCCGGTGAACCCGTCCCGGCGTAACTCGGCGGCCTCGCCGGTCAGCGCGACGCCCATCCCCCACACCCCCGGATGCTCCCCCAGGCAACGGGCGATGGGGAGCAGACCATGCCCGTAGGCCTCCGCCTTGACGATGGGCAGAAGCGGGACGCCGGCCTGACGTACCAGCGCGTCGGTGTTCGCCCGCAGTGCTTCCAGATCGATGTCGCACCAGGCTGCACGCATGCCGCGCACCATGGCGAGCCTGCCGCCTCCGAGTCAACGACATTGTCACCGTCCAAGTGTCCCGAGTCGCCAGCCGATCACAACGTCGAACCGCCGTCCGGGACCGAGGGCGAGGCCGATCCGCGGACCGGTGATCCCTCCGGTGTCGATCGCGCATCTCCAGCCGGGACGGTCGGAGGCCCGGAGGCGCCCGACCCGGACCGGATCGGGTTCCCAGAGCCAGAGGGGGGGGCCCGCCCCCGGTTCCTCCCGGGTCAGCATGAGGTGATCGTTCCGGCTCGGCCGTTTCCGCTCCAGGCGCAGCCAGACCGCCCATCCGGTGCCACCTCCGTCCATCTCCTGCCGCCAACCCGCCGTGGACATCACCCCCCTCACCGGGTCGTGGCTGAGGATTACCTCGGCCCGGGAGGCGAGCTCACGGACTGGCGGCTGCCAGGCCTGCTCCCGGTAGCAGGCGACCCGGTTGCGGCGCACCCGGACCCGCCATCCCTCCCCGAGCGTTCCGACCAGTTCGTAGCGATCGGCGGTCTGGAGCCGGACCCCCTCGGCGTCGGAACGCACCTCCAGGGAGAGTGCCCCCCACCACCCTCCGGGGATCGACCCGGCGGCCGCGATCCGGCCCCCGCTCCGCCAGTCCTCACCCGGACCCGGGCGGGCAAAAGGAGGCGGAGGCCCTTCCCGGTACCATCCTGTGAACGAACCCCGCAACCGGTCGTCGGTCCAGCTCAGGGCCCCCTCGGCGCTCCGGTAGGTACACCGCCCCCCCTCCCACCACGCCCCCAGGCTGCCCCGCCAGAGGACCGCGCCCGACCGGTGACCCAGCGTCACCTCCACTCCCCGGCCGGGACCGCTCCGGGCCAGCACCACTCCGGGGCCACCTGGGTATCGCAGACCGGCGGCCACCAGGGGATGGGATCGGCCGGTTAGGGCCATCGCCTGGATGTGCCCGGTCGCCAGTGTCAGCCCGGTCGGAGCGTACCCGTAGCCGGTGCGAACACCGCTCCGGGGAGGACCCGGCAGGCCGCTCCAGGCGCCCCTCGGTGCGGCGGTCGCGCTCTCAGCCGTGTCCAGGCCGAGCAGCAGTCCGGCTCCCAGCCCCCCTCGCAGCGGACCCGTTTCGAGCCGGATCGCGCCGCGGAGGAACCCCACCCCCAGACTCGTCCGCCACGGCCCGGCCGGCTCCTCCCGCTCGGCCCGCAGGAGCGCCGACACCCGGACCCCGGCCAGCCCGATCGAACCGGCCCCGTCCAGCCGGACCGGCTGCCGGGGGCTCCGCCACGAGCCCTCCACCCGCCAGGCCGCGGGCGCGGCCAGGCGGACCCGGTCGACCATCCGGGCGGCCTGGCTCTCCCAGGCTTCCTGGGCCCAGGGACCGAACAGGAACCAGTGTATCAGGGCCATCATCAGGGAGAGGTTCACGGCGTCACCGGTACGCCCAGACGCAGCCCGAAGAGCAGCAGGGCGCCCAGGCCGGGGGACCAGCGACCCTCCAGGGAGCTCGTCACCCGACCGAGCGGGACGATCAGGCCTCCGACCGGCTGAAGGGGCCGCCCCCAGCCTCCCATCTCCAGGCGCATCCCGCCGGCCCGCAGAGCCAGGACGATCCCGTTCTCCTCCACCCGGCCCGCTTCCCGCCGACCGGCTACCCTCAGCCAGCAGCGGTCGCCCCGGACACCCGCCGCCCAGGCCAGGTCGCCCCGGGTGAACCGTCCCCGGGCGGGCCAGGTCCCGCGCACCCCCAGGGTCAGCCGGGAGCGGACCACCACCACTCCGACGCTCAAATCCGGGTCGAGGAGTATTCGGCCGCCCGGACTGCTGAGCAGATGGAACCCGCCGGCCAGCGAGCCGCGCACCCCGCCCCCCACCATGGTCGAGAGCCGCACGGCCCCGTGGGCCCGCCCGATACCGTCACCGCAGACCTGCCGCCACCAGCACGCTCCCGTGGTGCGGCCGCCCAGGGGAAAGGCCAGCGCCCCTTCCGCCTGGTGCAACCCGGTCACCCCCCACGGCCGGGTCGCGGCCAGCCAGACGGCGACCTGCGTCGGATCGGAGAGCGAAGCCGGCGGTGGAGCCAAAGGGTCGATCAGGGCGGCCGCCCCCGCCCCGGCCCAGCCCGGCCCCGGAGGGAGACCGTACTGCTGGGCGCGAGCAGGAGCGGGGAGGGCCGCCAGCAGCAGCAGGGCAGACACCAGTCGGCCCCTCACGGCCGTATTCCCAGCGCCAGCTTCGCCCGCCACGCTCCCGCCCCGTCGGCGTCGTGGGCCTCGACCACGAGCACGTAGAGGCCCGGCTCCAGGCGTGGATGCTGCTGCCCGGGCTGCCAGAGGAGCGACTCGCGACCCGGCACCAACGATTCGGGCAGCAGGGTCGTCACCGGCCGACCGGCCAGGTCGAAGAGCCTCAGGCGCAGCCGAGCCCGGGCCGCCGGGATCTCCCAACGGATCGCCACCATCCCCGCCCCGGGATGCTCCACCCGGACCTGGAAGCCGGTTGCTTCCCCGGCCGGTGGGGTGCCGGGGCGACCCGGGGTGGCGTCCCCGGGTCGCAGGGCCACCCCCCAGGCGGTGGGCAGCCAGCCGGGCAGGTCGGGATACCAGCGGACCCGGGCGTGCCCGCGCGGCAGTCCGCTGACCGGACGGAGGACCGCACTGTCCACCACCGCACCGTAGGGATCGA
>CAZFHZ010000052.1:0-7314 GCA_964519015.1 uncultured Gemmatimonadota bacterium
TGGGGGCGGAGTACGTGGATATTGAACTGGACTCCGCCGCGCGCATCCGTCGCGCGAATCGGCTCCTGGGATTGGTCCCGCCGGGACTCTGGGTGAAGACGCAGCCGACGATCCCCGCCACCGGGTCGACCCAGGCGTAGGTACCGTCCGAGCCGCTGTGGGAGTACAGACCTCCCTCCCCGACCACCCAGCCGTATCCGTAGAGCTCCGGCTGTGGCTCCCCTTCCGGCGGGGGGGGCAGGTCGCCGGTGTGGGAGGTCCAGGCCTGCACTACCGACTCCGGGAGCAGGATGCGCCCGCCGGGGCAGGACCCCTGCTCGAGCCAGGCCTGCAGGAAGAGGGCGTAGTCCCAGGCGGTGCTGATCATCCCCCCCGAGGCCCGCACAAAGGGATAGTCGGGGGCATCCCCCGGTTGCCAGCCGGTCTGCCAGCCTGCCCGACCGCGCCGGTAGACCGTGCCCATCCGCTGCGGGTCGGCGGCCGTCTCGTGGTTGCACGAATCGTGCATGCGGAGCGGTTCATAGATGTGCTGTCGGAGGTAGTCGGCCAGCGGCTCCCCGGAGACGGTCTCGACCAGCGCCCCCAGGATGTTGAACCCGGGATTGCTGTAGCGGTACGAGGTGCCCGGGGTGACGGCCGGACCGACGGCGGCGAAGCGGTCGGCTTCGAGCCGGAGGGTGGGCGCCTCCGGGTGCTCCGGAGTCGGGACCATCAGGGGATCCAGGAAGATGGTCGGGATGCGCAGCCCACTGGTGTGACTGAGCAGATGGTGGACGGTGATGGCCGCCGAGGGTCCCGTGCGGAACGCGGGGAGCCAGGTCCCGACCGGTTCCGCCAGGCGGAGCCGGCCTTGTTCGGCGAGCTGGAGCACCGCGGTGGCGACCAACGGCTTGGTGTTGGAGGCCATCCGGAACAGCGCATCACGTTCCAGCGGACGTCCCGCCTCCTTGTCCCGCCAGCCGATCGCCTCGTGCAGGGCGACCACTCCGTGGCGGGCCACCAGCAGGACCACTCCGCGCAGTTCATCCCGCTCGACGAGGTCACGGTACTCGGCCACCGCGACCGCCAGGGAATCGGGATCAAGTCCGGCCTGGGCAGGGGTGCCGTAGCGGAGTGCCGGGGGCGGCGGGCCGGCGCAGGCAGCCAGCAGGAGGGCAGCCAGCGACAGGCGACGGAGGGCAGACACCAGGGTGCCCCTTGGGGTCCTCATCGCCAGGGGGTCCGAACCAGGTGGATGACCGTCCGGAGGGGCCAGACCCGGATGTTACGGTGGTGGCGGTCGTAGCCGAAGACCGGCTGCTCCATCAGGTAGTGGACCCCGGCGGCGTAGGCGACCACCCGCAGCGGGTAGTTGGCGGGGGTCTGCAGCAATACCGCCCCGGTCCGGGGATCGAGCAGGACCAGCCCCTGGCGGGCGGTGGCGATCAGCAGGTCTCCGTACTGCTCGAGCGAGGTGAGCCAGCGCTCCTCCGACTGGATGACCCGGCTCACCTCACCCGTGGCCGGGTCGACCACATGTATGCGACCCCAGGAGCCCTCCAGCACCAGGAGCTTCTCCTGGTACCAGGCGATCCCGGCGGCCGCATAGTAGCTGTTCACCTTGTTGGCCATGGTGACGATCGTGCGCACCGTATCCCCGGTGGCCGGGTCGTAGACGAAGATCGGCTCCCCGGCCGTCCAACCGTAGGCGACCCCGTAGATGAGCCGGCCGTCGGTGGTCAGGTCGCGGATGTGGGGATCGATGGCGAAGCGGGCCTCGACCGCCCCGGTGACGGGATCGAGGCGGAAGAGCGAGTCCCGCTGGGCGACCCAGAGCCGGCCGGCCAGGACGGTCATCCCGGAGGGGACCTCTTCGCTGGGTGCGGGCAGGTTGCTCAAAGAGCCGGAGTCCAGGATGCGCCTGGGACGGGGTTTGGGCTCATCCCAGACCCGGCCGGTCCGGTAGAGCGCCCAGCGCCGGAGCGCTTCCTCCAGTTCGGTCAGGAAGACGGGGGGCAGCGAGTAGCCGCTGAAGCGGTAGATCTCCTCGCGCTTCAGGTTGACCGCGATCAGGCTGGGGTAGGCCGAGACGTTGAAGTACTCGTCGTTGGCCGGATCGTGGTCCCGGTTGACCTCGACCCAGTGGAAGTCGGTGCTGGCCGCCACGACCGTGGCGTGGCTGAAGGTGTTCACCTCCAGCTCGTGGCACCAGTGTCAGGTATCGAAGGTGAAGTAGACCAGGATCGGCCGGCCGTCCTGACGGGAGGCGTTCAACGCCCCCTCCAGCGTCTCCCAGAGGATCGAGTCGGCCGGAGCGGAGGCGGCGACCTGCGCATCCGGAATGGAATGATCGGACGGGTCGGCTGCGGCCGACGAGCGCGGCGAACCCACCGTCAGAAGCAGCACCAGCAGCGGCGCCAGGGTGGCGCGAACGGTAACCGGGGACATGACGTCACCTCGGGCTTGGCCTACCTTGAGACGGGCACCCCTGTGCCGCCGCAGGCGGGACCATCGCCCGCATCGTAGGCGGGGCTCGGACACCGGTCAAGCAGGGCGGCCGGAAGACCGGAACCGGCTGCCGGTGAGACGGTTCCATCAGGCAGGGGTCATCCGGCGAGCTTTCCGCTTGTCGGTCGTCGCACCGCGACACACACTTCCCCCTCAGTCCCGCAACCGGCGTTCCGGTTCACCGTCACCCCGAGGTCACGCTTGATGACGATCCCCTCCCTGGAGGACATCCAGCAGGCGCACGAGCGCATCCGTCCCTACATCCACGCCACTCCCGTCCTCACCTCCCAGGCCCTCGACGAGATGAGTGGAACCGCGCTCTTCTTCAAATGCGAGAACCTCCAGAAGGTCGGAGCCTTCAAGGCGCGCGGTGCCACCAACGCCGTCTGGTGTCTCGACGAGACCCAGGCCCGGCGCGGGGTGGTCACTCACTCCTCCGGCAACCATGCCGCTGCCCTGGCCTGGGCGGCTTCGATCCGGGGGGTCCCCGCCCACATCGTCATGCCCCGGAACGCCCCCGCGATCAAGAAGCGGGCCGTGGCCGCCTACGGGGGCCGGATCACCGAGTGCGAACCGACCCTGGCCGACCGGGAAGCCACCGCCGCCCGGATCACCGAGCAGACCGGGGCCGTCCTGGTCCACCCCTTCGACAACTACTGCATCATCGCCGCTCAGGCGACCGCCGCGGTCGAACTCCACCAGGAGAGCGGGCCGTTCGACTGGCTCCTGGTCCCGGTGGGGGGGGGAGGGCTGGCGGCCGGCAGCGCGCTGGCCATGCACTATCTCAAGACGGGCACCCGGGTGATCGCCTGCGAGCCGGCCATGGCCGACGACGCCCAGCGCTCCTTCCGTTCCGGCATCCTCCAGCCCATGAAGGATCCCCGCACGATCGCAGACGGCCTGCGCACCCAGCTCAGCGAGAAGACCTTCGGGATCATCCGCGCGCACGTGCACGACGTGGTCACGGTGAGCGAGGATGAGATCGTGGCCGCCATGCGCACGGTCTGGGAACGGATGAAGATCGTGATTGAGCCCTCGAGCGCGGTGCCGGTGGCGGCCGCCCTGGGCGGACGGATCCCGATCGCAGGCCAGCGGGTGGGGATCATCCTCTCGGGTGGGAACGTGGACCTGGAGCATCTACCGTTCTGACCTCCGTTTCCTCCGGCCGGATCGGGTCATCCGATGGTGTCATATTTGTTGATGGGGTTTACTATTACCCGGTGGACGCCGGGGCGGCCCTGAGCCGGGGGACCGCTCCCACGGAACGGAGAAGCTGAACAACCGGTCGTCCGGAAGCGTCGAACCATCAGGAGCACGACGAGGGGGTGAGGATCCTGGCGAGCCACTGGCGGAATCCCCGCTACGACCTGAGGGAGGAGTCCCGCAAGGTGATGGACCAGGCCCTGTCGCTCAGCCTGGGGCTGGTGACCCTTGTCCTGTTGACCAGCCGGGAATTCGGGCCCCGCACCCCCGAACCGGTCGGGGAGATGCAGGTCATCGAGGTCTCCGACCTCCCCAACATCGATCAGCCCCCCATGCCTTCGGCCCCGGCCCGGCCCCAGATCCCCATCTCCACCCTCTCCGAGGACGTCCCGGAGGATGTGACTATCTTCGATACGCTGCTCGATACCGATGTCCCCTTCGCCCCCTCCTGGGCCCCCTCCAACGCCCGGGCCCCCAGCCGCGGGACGGCTTCAGGGGTCGCGCTGGTCTGGGACGACCCGCCCCAGCTGATCCGGATGGTCACTCCCGAATATCCGGAACGGGCCAGGAAGGCGAACGTGGAAGGCCGGGTCGATCTGAGCATCGTCATAGACGAGAGCGGGAACGTGGTGGAGGCCGACGTGATCGCCTCCGCTCCGGCCGGCTACTTCGAGCAGGCCGCCCGGGAGGCCGTCATGCGCTGGAAGTACAAGCCCGCCCGTCTCCGTGGCCGGGCCGTCCGGGCCCGGACCAGCCAGAGCGTCTACTTCTCCTTCAGCAACATCCCCCCCCCGGCCGGCCGGTAGCCGGAGCGTACGATCTGCTGTTCGGTTGGGGCGGCCGGTGGCAACCAGGCCCGACCCCCACTCGTATAACAAGATAGGAAAGGGCCCGGGCAGCACCGATCCGGAGCCCGGGGTACCCTGCCCTTGTGGGTGGGCCCGGAAGGAAGAGGGAAGGTGGACGGCCATGGCATCTGAATGGCGCAACCCCAGATACGATATCCGCCGGGAAGCCCGGCAACGATTCGACCAGGCGATGACCGTCAGCCTGGGAGTGGTCGTCCTGGTCTTTTTGACCAACCAGCGCTTCCAGTTGAACGTCGAGCGGACCGCCGGGCAGTTCTCCGCCATCGAGATCGAGGAGATCCCCGAGACCGTGCAGCTCCGGCAGCCACCTGCGCCGCAGCGTCCGCAGATCCCGATCGCCACCGAGTCGGAGGACATCCCCGAGGACGTGACGATCATGGACACCGAACTCGACCTGGACGCTCCACCCCTACCCCCACCCCCCCCGCCGGGCGCCCGCACGGGCCACCTGGAGGAGTCGCCGGTCTTCATGGTCTGGGAAGAGGCACCGCAACTCATCAAGATGGTCACCCCGGTCTACCCCAGACTGGCCCGGCAGGCCAACGTCACCGGCCGCGTCTACCTGCAGATCATCGTGGACGAGGAAGGTAACGTGCTCGACGCCCAAGTCGTGGCCGCCAACCCGGCCGATATCTTCAACGAGGCCGCGATCACCGCCGTGCTCCAGTGGAAATACAAGCCGGCCCGCCAACGGGACCGGCCCATCAAGGTCACCATGGGGCAGCTGGTGGAGTTCGTTCTGACCGACATACCGCCGGGCTCCTGAGCCGGGCATTCCGCCGGGCTCCTGAGCCGGGCCCTCCTCTACTACCAGCCGCGACCACGAAGTCCGGGGATGTAGCCCCGCCCGGATGGGGGTACAATGAGGACCGACCCCACCCCCATCGCGAGGATAGTCCCATGCCGGCCAAGAAACTGACTTCCTTCCTGGACGAGCAGAAGGTCAAGTACGTCAAGATCACGCATTCTCCCGCCTACACCGCGCAGGAGATCGCCGCCATCGCCCATATCGCCGGCCGGGAACTGGCCAAAACCGTCATCGTGAAGCTCGATGGCGAGATGGCCATGACGGTCCTACCCGCCTCGTTCAAGGTCGACTTCAAGCTGCTCAAGAAAGCGGCCGGGACGAAGAAGGCCGAACTCGCCAGCGAGGAGGAGTTCCGGGACCGCTTCCCGGAATGCGAGCTGGGCGCGATGCCGCCATTCGGGAACTTATACGACATGAAGGTCTTCGTGGCCGAGAGCCTGACGGAGGACGCCGAGATCGCGTTCAACGCTGGATCGCATACCGAGCTGGTCCGGATGAGTTACCGGGACTTCGAGCGGCTGGCCAAGCCGACCGTCCTGAAGTTCTCCGCGCCCATCTGATCCGGACCGCCCGTTCGGAGCCGGGTATCTCTGCCACGATCGGAATCAGACCCGGGCTCACTCCTGTCGGAGGGCGTCGACCGGGTCCACCCGGGTGGCCCGCCGGGCCGGGAGCCAGCTGGCCACCAGCGCCACCGCTGCCATGGTCAGTGCCATCGTGGCATAGATGACCGGGTCGGTCGGCTCGACCCCGAAGAACATGCTGGCCGCGAAGCGCATCGAACCGAAGGCCACCAGCAGCCCACCGACCAGACCGAAGAGCGCCAGCCGACCCCCCTGCCTCATCACCAGCCTCAACACCCGCCCCGGGCTGGCCCCCAGCGCCATCCGGACCCCGAACTCGCGACGGCGCTGCTCGACCGAGTAGGCGATCACCCCGTAGACCCCGATCGCCGCCAGGATGATCGACAAGACCGAGAAGATGCCGAAGAGCCAGGTGAAGAGTGGGGCCTCCCAGTTGGCCTCGAGCATCACCCGCTGCAGGGTTCGCACCCGCGCCAGGGGCAGGTTCGGATTCAGTTCCTGGACCTGTCGCCGCACGCCCTCCACCAGGTCCAGTGGATCCGACCGACCCTTGACGATCAGATAGAGGTGGGAGGTGGTGTACTGGGCGAAGGGCCGGTACATGTGCGGCTCAGGCTCCGGGTCCCGCGCATCCCAGCGGATGCCCTCCACCACCCCGACCACCTCCTGCCAGGGATCGTCGCCGGTCGGATCGCCGCCATAGTTCATCCGCTTGCCGATCGGGTCCTGGTCCGGCCACCACTGTTCGGCCAGATGGCGGCTCACGATGACCGTCCGGGGGGCGTTCGGCATCAGGTCCCGGTCGTCGAAGTCCCGGCCGCGCACCAGCGGTATGCCCAACGCCGCAAAGTAGCCGGGCAGCACGATCTGGATGTTGGCGATGGGGCGTTGTCCCGGGACCGATTCCGTCCCTTCCACTCGGTAGCTGCTCGACCACGTCGAGTTGCTCATCGGCAGGGTCTGGGCGGTGGATACCTCCAAGACTCCGGGCAGTCCCCTCACCCGCTGTCGCAGTTCCTGCCAGAACGCCGTCTGGCGCTCGTCGTCAGGATAGACCCGCTCCGGGAGTTCCAGGCCCAGGGTCAACACGTTCTCCGGATCGAAACCCGGTTCCACCGTCCGGAGCTTGATGAAGCTTTTGCTCATCAGGCCGGCCCCCACCAGCACCACCAGGGCCAGCCCGACCTGCAGAGAAGCCAGGATAGACCGGAAGACATTGCGGCCCCGCCCGCCCACGGTCCGCCCGTCCCCTCCTTGCAGGATCCGGGCCGGGTCGGAACGCAGAGTGGCCATCGCCGGGGCCAGTCCGAACAGCACCCCGCTCAGCAGGATGGCCCCCAGGTCGAGGTATTTTATGGTCGCC
>CAZFHZ010000052.1:7324-20777 GCA_964519015.1 uncultured Gemmatimonadota bacterium
AAGCCACCACCGTCGGATTCCAATCGAAGTTGAAGTAGTAGGGAATCGTGACGGGCACTCCGGCCAGGACCAGCTCGTGCCCGATCCGTCCCAGCACCATGCCGACGGCCCCTCCGGCCAGACCCAGCACGATGCTCTCGGTCATCAGCAGGCGGGCGATCCCTGCCCGGCCCGCACCCAGACTGGCCCGCACCGCCATCTCCTGCTGGCGGGCGGCCGCCCGGGTCAACATCAGGTTGGCCACGTTGGCGCAGGCCAACAGCAGAACCAAGGTGACCACGATATATAGGATCACGATGTATTCACGGGAATCGGCGACGTAGCGGTCGCGCAGGCTCTGGACCCGGACGGACAGGTTGGTGTTGGAGTCGGGGTACTGCTCGGCCAGGGTGGCGGCCACTCGGGCCAGGTCGGCCTGAGCCGCCTCGCGCTCGATCCCGGGGCGCATCCGTCCGATGACCTGCAGGAAGTGACTCCCCCGGTACTGGGCCGAGTTCCGCCGGATCGGGACCCAGAGGTCCCCCTCCTCGGGGAACCGGAAGTTGGGCGGCATGATCCCGACGATGGTGGTCGCTTCCCCGTCCACCGTGATCGACTGCCCCACCAGGTCGGGAGTGCCCCCGAAACGCCCCTGCCAGAGCCCGTATCCGACCAGGGCCACGGGGGGGGTGTCCGTTCCCTCCTCCTCGGGCAGTAGCCCCCGGCCCTGGATCGGCGCTATCCGCAGGACCGAGGTGAAGTCGCTGGAGACCTGGGCTCCCACGACCCGGATGGGATCACCCTCGGAACCGGTGATCGTGAAGGCGGAATACGTACTGGCCAGCATCCCCTCGAAGGCGCGGTTCTGGGCCCGCCAATCCACAAAGTCGGGCCAGGAGACCGACCAGTTAGCGCCGCGTTCAGTATGGAACGACCGGATGTAGAGCAGCCGGTCGGGCTCCTCGAACGGCAGGGGATGAGCCAGGACGCCGTAGAGGAAACCGAAGATCGAGGCGTTGGCCCCGATCCCGATGGCGATACAGAGCCCGGCCGCCAGGGAGAAAAGAGGAGCCTTGCGCAGCGTGCGCAGTCCGAAGCGGACGTCCTGCAGCAGACGTGCCATCCCGATCGCCTCCCAGGTCCCTCGGTCCGGGCGGATCCCGGCGGACCTTTGCGGATATCCTGGACTCCCACCGGCCGGTCAACCCTATCAGATATACAAGACTCCGGGAAGACCGCCAAAGTTGCAGGATTCCACAGCCCCTTGACCGGGGCCGTACCCGGCTCCGACCATCTTCTCGGGAAGAGCTGAATCCAAGGTGCGTTTTCCCCTGATCATGGAAACGCCTGGACACCGACCTCGTATCAGTTAGTGTTCTGACCGACCTAAAACGTTGACCGGAAGACGCTCATGGAATCCCTCTTCACCGACCTCCGCCACGCCCTCCGCAACCTGGCCCGCCGGCCCGGTTTCACAACCGTCTCGGTGCTGGTACTGGCCCTGGGCCTGGGCGCCACTGTGACCATGTACAGCGCGCTGGATGCGGTGGTGCTGCAGCCCCTCCCTTTCGAGCAGCCGGATCGCCTGGTCTGGATATGGAACATCACGCCACAGGGGCGCACGAACTCGCTGAGCGCTGAGGACTATTTCGACTACCGGGACCAGACCACCACCCTTGAGTCGCTGGCCGCCCGGAACGTTTTCCTGCAGGGGCGGATCGTGACCGGCGGGAGCGAGCCGGAGCGGGTGACCACCATCACCGTCTCGGAGAATCTCTTCACCACGTTCGGGATCGCTCCGCTCCTGGGCCGCTCGTTCACCGACGACGAGGCGGTAGTAGGCGCGCCGGCCGTGGTGATACTGAGCCACGGTTTCTGGCAGCGGCGTCACGGAGGGGACCTCGGGGTAGTGGGACAGAGCATCATGATCGAGGGTGCTCCCTGCCAGGTCGTGGGGGTCATGCCCGAGGGATTCGACTTCCCAGGCGGGATCGACCTCTGGTTCCCCATGCAGCGGGGGGGCCCGGCGGAGACCGGGCGCGGTAACAACAACTTCCTGTTCCTCGGACGACTGGCCGATGGTGTCGGTCTGAATCAGGCCGATGCCGAGCTCAAAGCGATGGCGGCCCGCCTGGTCGAGACGTATCCCGACATCAAGAAGGGCTGGGGTGTCCAGGTCGTCCCCCTGACCAACGTGCTGGTCGGTCCGGTCCAAGGACCGCTCTACATGCTGTTGGGAGCCGTCCTGCTCCTGCTGCTCATCGCCTGCGCCAACATCTCCTCCCTCTTCCTCGCCCGGGTCACCGCCCGACAGGGTGAGTTCGCCGTGCGACTCTCGCTGGGCGCGCCGCGGCGGACGCTGGTCCGGCAACTGCTGACCGAGAGTCTTCTCCTCACCCTCTCCGGCGCGCTCCTGGGCACAGGGGTTTCACTGCTCAGCATCCAGGTGCTGCGCACCAGCCAGGCCGTCCAGCTGCCGCGTCTGCAGAACATGGGACTGGACACCGGAGTACTGCTCTTCACCCTGGTCATTACCCTGGTCACCGCCCTCCTGGTGGGGGTGCTGCCGGCACTGCGCAGCACCGACGCCAGCCTGCTGGGACTGATGATCGGTTCCGGGCGGACCACCAAGGGCGACCGCAGCCAGCGATTGCGCTCGGGCATGGTCGTCGCCCAGGTGGCCCTCTCCATGACCCTGCTGGTCGGTTCGGGCCTGCTGGTCCGCAGCCTGGTGAATCTGCGGACCGTGGATACCGGCATGCAACCCGAGCAGGTCCTGACCTTCCGCTTCCAGGCACCGGAATTCCGATACCAGTCCCCGGAAGCGGCCGAAGGATTCCTGGATGCCCTGGTGACCGGTCTGCGGAGACTCCCCGGCGTACAGCACGCCGCGGCGGTGGACCGACTCCCCCTCTACGGCGGCCCCTACAACGGGATCTACCGCTCCGACAAACCGCCGGCCGACCCGACCGAGTTCACTCCGGCGCTCCGACGGATTGCCAGCGAGGGCTACTTCGAGAGCCTGGGGACCCGCCTGCTGGCCGGCCGCGACTTCCTGCCCACCGATCGGCTGAACAGCTCTCCGGTGACGATCATCAGCCGGTACCTGGCCGAGGAGCTCTTCCCGGGTGAGGAGGCGCTGGGCAGGGTGATCGTGCTGCCGTGGGGCACGGGGATCCCCCTGGAGATCGTCGGGATCGCCGACAACCTGCCCGACTACGGTCTGATGACCTCCCTCCGCCGGGGGACGTTCTACCTGGCCGCCCGGCAGTACCCCGGGACCGATCTGAACGTGGTCGTCCGCGCCGGCGGCGACCCGACGGCGCTCTTCCCCGCCGTCCGTTCCTTCCTGCAGGGACTCGAACCCGACGGTCCGATCACCGCCGTACAGACGATGTCGGACCGGATCGTGGCTTCGACCGGTCAGACCCGATTCCAGGCCTTCCTGGTCGGCCTGTTCGCCTTCCTGGCCCTGGTCCTGGCCGGACTGGGGTTGTACGGGGTGCTGGCCTACATCGTCGCCCAGCGGACCCGGGAACTGGGCATCCGGGTGGCCCTGGGGGCCGGACCGGGGCGCGTGATCGGGCAGGTGCTGCGCCAAGGCCTGACGCTGGCCGGGCTGGGCGTGATCATCGGACTGCTGGGCGGGTTCTTCATCTCGCTGGTCATCCGCACCATGCTCTTCCAGGTCGCACCGACCGATCCGGTGACCTACCTGACGGTCTGCGGGGTACTCATGCTGGTCACCCTGGCTGCTTCGGTCGTGCCGTCGCTGCGGGCCCTGGCCATCGATCCCATCAAGGCGCTCCGTTCGGAATAGCGCTCTCCCCACTCACGGCCGACCCTCAGACCGGGTCGGCCGTCCCATTTCCATTTTCCGTGCAACCAATCCTGGTCGGCCGTCGTTTCAGATATCAGCCGTTGTAGTCAACAGGTGACATAAGCGAGGGGACCATGAGTGGACTGACCGCCAACCTGCTCTACGGCAGCGTCGATCTGATCATCCTGAAGACGCTCAGCTACGGAGGTCCCCGGCACGGACTGGCCGTCATGCAGGAGATCGAGCGCATCTCCCGCGGCGGTCTCCGGCTGGCCGGGAACGCCCTCTACCCCGCCCTCCACCGGCTCGAGGAGAAGGGACTGGTGGCCGGGGAGTGGCGGGTCTCAGATAAGGGACGCCGGGCCAAGTTCTACACCCTGACGCCGTCCGGGGAGCGCCGGCTCCGCCGTTCGGTGAAGGAATGGCTGCGCCACACCGACGCCGTGCGTGCCCTGCTGACCTACGCCGAAGGGGACTTGTCGTGACCGCCCCGAAGGAGTGGAAGCGCTTGCCCCGGTTCGAGGAATCGGACCGGCAGATGGACCGCAACATCGAGGAGGAACTCGACCACCACATCCAGGAGCGTGTCGAGCAACTCATGGCGCTCGGCCTGCCGGAGGAGCAGGCCCGGGAGCAGGCGGTCCGGGAGTTCGGCGACCTCGAGCAGGCCCGGCGCCGACTACACCGCCAGGGGGAACAGCGACGCTTGCGGCGCACCTTCCTCGAGGTCCTGACCGACCTGGGCCGGGCCGTCCGTTTCGCCGCCCGCACCCACCTCAGGCGCCCGGGGTTCTCGCTGACCGCGGTGGTCATCGTGGCCCTGGGGATCGGGGCCGTCACCACCATCTACAGCGTGGTGGACGGGGTGATGGTCAAGAAGCTCCCCTACGACCACCCCGAGCAGCTCGTCTACTTCGACCGGGCGGCCCACCCGATCCCCCGCTTCCGCGACTGGCAGGCCCGGCTCACCAGTCTGCAGAGCCTGGCCGCCGCCTGGGATGTCGAGGTCAACTACACGGGCGGTACGATCCCGGAGCGGCTCCGGGCCGCCCAGGTCACTCCCGGCTTCTTCCCCATGTTCGGAGCGGAAGTTGTACGGGGCCGGCTCTTTCAGCCGGATGAGTACGTCGGCGACCAGGGGCTCGCGGTCCTGAGCCACACCGCCTGGCAACGGCTCTTCAACGGGGATCCCGATGTGATCGGCCGCTCCATCCAGCTCAGCGGCCGAGCGGGCGTGATCGTAGGGGTGCTCGACGAGCATTTCATCCCGCCCTCCACCCTGGGCGGGGAGCCGGAGGACCTGTTCATCCCGCTGGATGTTGAGCGTCCCGCCCTGCAGCGGGACGGCTGGTTCATCCTTGGCATCTTCGGGCGTCTCCGGCCGGGGGTCCGCCTGGCCACCGCCCGAGCCGAGGCGGTCCGGATCTCGGCCGAACTGGCCGAGGAGAACCCCGACCGCTACGCCCGCATGGATACTGCGCCCTTCGTGCTCAGCCTCATCTCCCTCCACGCCGCACTGACCGAGGATGTGAGCCCCACGCTGCTGCTCCTGCTGGGAGCGGTCGGCCTGCTCCTGCTCATCGCCTGCGCCAACCTGGCCAACCTCTTCCTGGCCCGCGGGACCGACCGGGTCCACGAGGTAGGGCTGCGCTACGCGCTCGGCGCCGGGCGCCGGCACCTGGTCGGTCAACTCCTGACCGAGAGCGTCCTGCTGGCCCTGGCCGGCGGGGTGCTGGGGATCGTGCTGGCCATGGCGGGGGTCAAGGCCTTCGAACTCCTGCAGCCCGGCGGCATCCCCTTCCTGGACCGGGTGGGACTCGATCTGCGGGCGCTCGCCTTCGCCGCCGGGGTCGCGATGGCCACCGGGCTCCTCTTCGGCCTGGCGCCGGCCTGGCAGGCCTCCCGCACCCGCCTGGGAATCGCCCTGCAAGAGAGCTCCGCGCGGTCGGGGAGCGGGCAGCGGGGGAACCGGTTGCGGAGCGGGCTGGTGGTGGCCGAGATCGCTCTGGCCCTGGTCCTGATGACCGGAGCGGGCCTGCTCTTCAACAGCTTCCTCCACCTGCAGGCCGTGGATCTGGGCTTCGATCCATCGGGGATCGCCGTGCTCCGGTTCGATCTTGGGACCGACACGGCGGAAGATATTGCGACCTCCTCCCGTCGGCAGTTAGACGAACAGTTCTTCGATACGCAGATACTGGAACGCGTCCGGAGTCTGCCCGGGATTGAGGCGGCCGCCCTGGGCATTTCCGCTCCCTTCCACTACTTCAGCGGCACGGTGTTCGGATCCTTCGCCAGCCGGGTCACCGCGGATGATGGTACCGTCGTCGAGGCTTTCACCGGACGCTATCCGGTATCCGCCGGCTATCTCACCCTCCTGGGCGCCCGCCTGCGTGGTCGGGAATTCCTCCCTGAGGACAGCGGGATCACTCCCATCCCGGCGATCATCAGCGAGCTGCTGGCCGAACGGCTCTTCCCCGGGGCCGAGCCGATCGGTCGGACCTTCACCGAGAGCGAACGCACCTTTAACGTGGTGGGAGTCGTCTCCGGTCTCATCTACTGGGGACAGCGCCTGGGCGCCACCAGCCAGATCTTCTTTCCCTGGAATGGCGCCAATCCCTGGCGCAGCCTGATGGTACGGACCACCGGGGACCCCGGGGCCCAGCTCCCTGCCCTCCGCAGCGCGGTCTGGGAACTGCGCCCCAACCTGCCCATCGAAGCCTCCTACACACTACCCGACCGGATCGCTGAATCCCTGGTGGCGCCGCGCTTCTACACCCTGCTCGTGCTCACCTTCGCGATCCTGGCCGGGGTGCTGGCGGCCAGCGGGATCTACGGCTCGATGCTCTACAGTGTGGGCCAGCGGCGTCGCGAGTTCGGAGTCCGCATCGCCCTGGGAGCCAGTCGCGGGAGACTGCTCGGTATGGTCCTGGGGCAGAGCCTGATGCTCACCCTGCTCGGTCTGGTCATCGGACTGGCCGGTTCCCTGGCCGTCGCCCGGCTGCTCTCGGGGATGCTCTTCGGGGTCGGTACGACCGATGTCCCGACCTATCTGGCCGTGGCGGTGACCATGGGTCTGGTAGCCCTGCTGGCCGCCCTGATCCCGGCCCGGCGGGCGGCCGCCGAGGACCCGGTCGAAGCACTGCGATTCGAATGAACGGGAGGGGAACCATGGCCCGCGACGCCCTCATCGTCCTCATCCTGCTCTCCCTCCTCACCCCTCTGTCCCGGCCTCCGGGTGTGGCGGCTCAGCAGGCCGATCTGGCCGGCACCTGGGTGATGGTGAAGGCGGAGAGCACCGGACCGGACGACGGACGCACCGACAATATACGGACCTTTATCCCGGCCACCGAGATAGGCATCACCGCCCGTGGGGACACCCTGCTGCTGGAATACCGGGCCTGGGATGATGGTCGGGGGCGGCGGGCCCCCGGGGAGTGGCGGCGGCAGACCTGGATCGTGGATGGGCTCCCCCATCCCGAACCCACCGACGAGACCATCACCTTCACCTGCCGCCGGGAGGGGGACACCCTGACCATTCTGCGCAGTCAGAAGGTGTCGATGGGATTCACTTCCCGGACGATGGAATCCCGCCGAGTCTGGCGGCTCACCCAGGGTGGGACGAAGCTGATCGTGGAGGAATGGCTCCCCAGCAGTCTGACCTCCGGCCCCCCCGCCGCCCACTCCGTCTATCGAAAGACCACCGGGCGCTAGCGCCCGGCGCGCGCCCCGGCCAGGATGGGCTCGATCCCGAGGTCGGGAATCCGCCCGAAGTGCTTCACGTTCCCGGTCACCAGGGTCAGGCCGTGGTAGCAGGCCGTGGCGGCGATCTGCAGGTCGGCGTCCGGGAGCGGGATTCCCTGCTGCTCCAACAGGGAACGGATGCGTCCGTACTCCCGGGCGACGGCCGTATCGAAAGGCAGGACAGTGATCACCGGGAGCAGGTACCGTTCGATGTGCGCGAGGTGTCGCCGGCCATCCCGGGCCCGCAGGGCCCCGTGATAGAGTTCTCCGAGGCAGACCGCACTGGTGAACTGGTCCTCCCGCGGTACGGTCCGGAGCCAGTCGAGATAGCGGGCCAGCGGCCGGGGCTTCATGACCTCCGAGATGGCGTCGGTGTCGAAGAGCCAGGCCATCCTCAGCGATCCCGCTCATCCAGGTCGGGCACGACCCGATAGGTGGTCCGGGGGTGTTCGGCCACGATCCGGACGATCTCCTCCGAACCCTTCCACCCTCCGGCCAGGCTGGCCAGGCCCCCCTCGGGGCCGGCGGCCTGCAGCCGTTCCAGCCGCTCGATGTTCTCCGGCCGCACCAGGGCCGCCACCGGCTTGTCGTGGCGGGTGAGCAGGATCAGTTCCCCCTGCTCGACTGCCCGCACACACTCGGCGAACCGGGCCTTGGCCTCACTCAACGGGACCTGTCGCATGACCACCAAACCTCCCGGCCTGAATAAGTCATATACGTCATATTGACCCATTCTACCAGGTTCTGTTCCCACCGACAAGCAGCAACAACCCCGCATTACTGAGCATCGTACTGGTTGATAGGACCTGACTCCGTCCACTCCCAACACCTGCCGGGAGTCTGCCGCATGCCCCCAGCCCGCAATCCATTCCCAGCCCCGGTGCTCCTCACCGGCCCCGCCCGCCGGCTCCTGTTCCTGCACCTGCTCCTGCTCGTGCTGATCGTGACCGCCTGCGGTCGCGGGGTCCCCGGTGGTCCCGGTGACTGGCGCTCGGAGACGGATATTGTCGACGGGGTACGCACGGTCCGCACCCTCGGCGGATCGGTCTGGGCGGGGCCGGCCCGATTGGTCGAGGAGGCAGTCATCGGTCCGGCCTCGGTGGGGGAAGCCGGACTGTTCGGTCAGGTGGCGAACCTGGCCGTCGGGAATGGCTGCATCTACGTGGTCGACAGCATGGGTGCCGTAGTGCGGGTCTTCGACCTGGGGGGCCGCTACGTGCGCGATATCGGCCGCCGCGGGGACGGTCCCGGGGAATTCAACCGGCCCCGGGCGGTGGCCGTCCACCCGGTCGACGGTCGTATCTTCGTGCGGGACGGACGGGGGAAGCGCATCAACGTCTATGCCCCGGACGGCTCCTACCTGGAGCGCTGGCCGCTGGCCAGCACGATCTCCATGGGCTCCTCCATTCGGATCCGGCCCGACGGGGTGGTACTCACCCCCCAGATTCTCGACCTCTCCGTTCCATTGGAGGAGTGGCAGCACGGCATCGTGGCCTTCGGCCCGCAGGGCGCCACCGGGGACACCCTCCCCATCCCCCGCTACGACTTCCGGAACATGTGGGTGACCGCCGTGGAAGAAGGGGCGGGCCTGAACGCCACCCAGGTCCCCTTCACCCCATCGGTGGTCTGGGCCTTCGGCCCGGACGGCACCATCGCCAGTGGGGTGGGCACTTCCTACCGGATAGAGGTGAGGCGTCCCGACGGTTCCATCCTGGGCATCGAACGCCGGGCCGACCCGGTCCCGGTGCAGCCGGGCGAACACTCCTGGTGGGAGGCCTGCACGACCGCGGGGATGCGGCAGGCCCAACCCGGCTGGGCCTGGAACGGTCCCCTCATCCCGTCCACCAAGCCCCCCTTCGACGACCTGCTGGTCGATCCGGCCGGGCGTGTCTGGGTCCGCCGTCCCGGGCCCGGGGTGACCTTCAAGGGCCGGCTCGCCGATCCGTACCAGAATCCGACGCAGGCCTTCCTGAATCCCTACTGGGGGGATGTCCCGACGGTCGACGTGTTCGACTTCGAGGGGCGCTACCTGGGAGAGGTCGCCCTGCCCAAGGGCATCGGCTGGCAGCCGCCCATGTCACCGCGTCTCTACGTGGATGGCGAACTGGTGGTCGCCCTGGTCGAAGGGGAAGATGGTACGCCCACCGTCCGGCGCTACCGGCTGGAGATCGGCGGTGCCCCCTGAGCGTCCGGCACATCACCGGCGAACAGCAACGCGTTGGATCGCGTTCGCAAATCCAGCCGTGGCCGTGCACCAACCGGTCCCCTACTTCTCCGGCAGGAAGCGCCGGAAGAAGTCCTCCATGGCCTTGAACGAGAGCACCCAGCGCTCGTAGAGGAGCGAGTCGTGCACGTCGTCCGGAAATACGATCAGCTCATAGTGGACACCGCGGTTACGCAACAGTTGCACGAGACCGACCGTCTGCGAGAACTCGACGTTCCGGTCATCGTCCCCCTGGATGAGCAGCACCGGCGACTTCCACGAATCGATGGCCGCGATGGGGGAGGACTGATAGGAGACGCTCGCGGAATCGATCGAGCTCCCCCACAGGTGCACCCCGGCCAGGTCCACTCCGGCCGAGAAGATGTCGGAGTTGCGGGCCAGTCCCTGGGCGGTCAGCAGCCCCCCGTAGGAGAGGCCCCACAGACCGATCCGGGCCGGGTCCACATTCGGGTGGTTCTGCAGGTAGCGCCCGGCCGCCTGCACGTCCTGGTACTCCGAGTTCCCCCGGCTCCCCCGCTCGGGGGCGTTCCGGAAGGCCCGCCCGTAACCGATCCCGCTCCGGTAGTTGACCGAGATGACGATATAGCCCTTGGCGGCCAGGTACTGATTGATGGCATAGGCCATGTGGTAGAAGTGCATGTAGTGGTAGCCGAGCAGCATCTGCCGCTGGGAGCCGCCATGGGTGAAGAGGATGGCCGGACGCTTCTCCCCCGGCTTGAGGTCAGCCGGCAGGAAGAGCTGGTTGTGGAACTCCACCCCGTCCTCGGCGGTGAGTGTCACGTTCTGCGGCACCACGTGGGCGGCCGCCGGGAAATCGGACGCGAGAGCGGGGAAGATCACCCGGGGATCGCCGCCGTCGGCATCCACCAAGGCCACCGAGAGGGGCTGCCGCACCCCGGCGTTCAACATGGCCAGCCACCGTGCCTCCCCCGGCACGGCCGGGTAGGTCTCGATCCCCTCCCCCCGGGTGAGCTGCTTGTTACGTCCCCCCCGGGTGCGGGTGCGATAGAGATGCCGGCGGTCGATGTCGTCGGCGTTCGAGGTATAGTAGATCCACGCCCCGTCAGGAGAGAGGTTCATGTACTCGGCCAGCCCCTCCCCCGGGGTCAGGTCCTCCGGTTCGGTGAAACGGCCGCGCCCATCCGCCGGCACCGAGAACCAGTGCCGCCAGTTGGCCGGCTCGGCCTGGAAGAGCAGCTGCTCCCCCGCCCACAGCAGGCTCCGGATGGCGGTGAAGACCGTGTCCCCGGGCTGGGTGCGCCAGACCGCCCGCCCCTGCGCGGTGGACGTATCGGCCACCCAGAGTTCCAGCTCGTGCCCCTCGGGGAAGGCGGCCTGGTTCAGCCCGTCGGGCGGGGTTTCTTCAGGCTCCTCCTGGAAGGACTGCCCGGGCCGGGGAGGCCTCCGGCCGCCGGTGATCCCGCTCTGTTGGCCGAAGGGCTGCCCCGGACGGCGGAGGAAGGCGACCCGGGTGCCGTCGGGCGACCAGGTCGGGCTGGAGTCGCGGTCCACCCCCGGAGCCAGGTAGGTCACCCTGGGCACGGCCGTGTCGTAAACCCCGATGTAGGAGTGGTCCTCCCGCTGGCTGGTGAAGGCGATGAAGCGGGAATCGGGGGACCACACCGGGCCGCCGTTGCGTCCCCAGGCCTCGAAGAGCGGCTGGTCGGCGAAGCCCTCCCGCAGCCGGGCCTCGACCGGGTCGACCGGGTAGCGGTAAAGCTGACCCTCCCGGACGATCACCACCCACCGGCCGTCGGGGGAGAGCGTCGGCGAGCCTCCCTCGGTGATCCGCCACGGCTCCCCGCCGTCGGTTCGCACCGCCCAGACCGTGCGGTCGGCCCCCCGGGGGTCGCTGCGCGGGTTGGCCACCCACCCCTGGCTGTTGGGGGAGTGCCCCCGCACGAACACCAGCACAGCCCCGTCGTCGGAGATGGCCAGGTCGGTCAGGTCGATCCCGTCGTCCTCGGTGTGGTGGGTCAGGGCACGGGGGGCGAAATCGGGGGCGGCGGCCGTGTAGACGTTGCGCCGGCCCCGTTCCCAGGCCAGCCAGGCGATCCGTTCCGCCTTGCGGGCGGCCACCAGTTCGTACGGCCAGGCCGGCCCGATCACTCCTTCGATCGTGAAGGGGGTCGCCGCAGCCGCCGGCGCGGCCGGCTGGGCGCGCCGCTGGGCTTCGACCCCGGGAGCGACGGCTATAATTGACAACAGGGCCGCCGCCAGCAGCAACGGCAGTGCGGATCCGGACAGCTCTCTCTTCTCACGGCTGGGCATCGCATCCCCCTCGTTCGTTCAGGTCCTCGTCTCCCGAGTCACCTATCCATCGGGATCCGTCTTCTGCTGCACCCGTCTGTCCAGCCCGTCCGCGACTCAATACCGCCAACTCGTCAGGTCGGCACCCCGCGGCGCGGTCCGGCGGATCTGTTCCAGGATCTTGGGCAGGTACATGGTGTTGTAGCGCAGCCGCGAGATGGCGTTGGGCTGGTTCGGGTCGCCGTTCCAGCAGTGCTCGGCCCGGTCGCCGTAGGTCACCTCGCCGCCGTAATACGGATCGCGGGTGTTCTTCAGGAACTCCTCCATCAGGTAGACCGCGTCGTTCAGGTAGTAGTTGTCCATGTCGCCGACGTGGATATGGATCTTGCCGACCAGTTTCGGGCCGAGCGTCTTCCAGTCCCGCTCCAGGATGTAGCGCAGGTCGTAGTGCTCCCGCCAGTAGTCGGCCACCGCGTGATCGATCTGGCCCGTGTACTTGTCCCAGATCGGCTGCGGGTAGCCGTCGGGGCCCATTGGGGAGTAGACCGCCTGCCAGATGTCGAACTGGTCCCCGGAACGTCCCTTCGTACCGAGCGCCAGTTCCATGTGGTTGTAGTCCTTGATGGTGGCGTCGATGTTCCCCAGCCAGTCGCGGTGACCGGGGCGCAGGACCTTGAGGAAGGGGCCCGCCTCGAAATAGGCGTTCTCATCCTCGTAGATGTTGACCAGGCAGTACTGGCGGAAGTCGATCGGGTCGGGGCAGGCGGCGAAGCAGCCGTTGTACTCATCCGGGTAGAAGACCTGGACGGCCAGCGCCTCCCAGCCGCCGGTGGAACCGCCGTAGGTGAAGCGGGCCCAGCCCTGGCCGATCCCCCGGAACTGCTCCTCGATGTAGGGGATCAGCTCGTACTGGATGGCGTCCCCGTACGGCCCCAGGTTGGCCGAGTTGACCGCGTAGGAGTCGTCGTAATACGGGTTGGCGTGCTGGATCTCGATGACCAGGAAGCGGGGGAAACCGGGGGCGGTCCACTGCCGGTAGAAGTCGTAGGCTTCCTGCTGTTGGATCCGGTTGTAACCGGAGAGACGGAAGCGCGACGAGTAATCGGGCGGCAGGTCGGCGTCGGGGGGTTCGGTACGGAATCCCCCGAAGTCGGCCGGGAAGTGCCCGTGGAAGACCATGAGCGGGTAGTGCCGCTCGGGATGGGAATCGAATCCTTCCGGCACCAGCACGTGCGCTCCCAGGTACATCGGCCGGCCCCAGAACCGCGTCAGCAGCTCGCTCCGGATCCTTACGTGCCGGACGTACCGGGTGTCCTCCGGTTCCGGGATCGGCGGTATGACCCGGTCGAGCTCGATCTCCAGGCTCCGGCTGTGGGCCGGGTCTATCGTCACCGTGCGCGGCGTGCTGTAGAGGTTGCCCGGGGCCTGGTTCCAGTGCT
>CAZFHZ010000053.1:0-6251 GCA_964519015.1 uncultured Gemmatimonadota bacterium
GTGCTGGGGGGCCAACAGCCCGGGCTGGTGGGGGGAGGGGGAGATCAAGTTCTTCTTCGACGGCGACACCGATTTCCCGACCATCTGCGGCACCGGTACCGAGGACTACTTCTGCGGCTCCTATGGTTTCGAGGATCCGAGGACGGGGGAGTACATGACCTTCAGCACTCCCTACACCGGGATGCCGCAGGTAATCAAGCCCAACGTGGAGCGGAAGACGCCTCCCCGGTTCGGGCTCTACCGGTGGCACATCACCGACCCGGTCCGGTTCACCCGGGACCTGAGGGTCACCATGCAGGCCCTGGGCTGGCAGAGCGGGGGGCGCTACCTGCCGCTCCAGGACGACATCGCCTCGGTCGCCTTCTGGTATCAGACCGAGCCGCACGCCCCCTTCCCGGCCCTGCCCGGCCGCGAGGGGCTGGTGATCATGAAGTAGCTGCTTCAGAGGAAGTAGGAATTCGAGCCGTCCGAACAGGAGTTGTCACCATGAGAAGTCCCATGATCGTCGTCATGACCGTCGGTCTGTGTCTCTCGCTCCCGACAGCTCAACAGTTTGGAATGATCGAACTCACCGATCCGGTGGCCGTCCTCGGAGATGAGAGCCGGGGTTCGATCCTCAGTGGTCCTCGTGATCTGATCGCGGGGAACGGGGACACGCTTTATGTCCTTGATAATCGCGACCTGGTGGTCGTGGCCTTTGCCCGGGACGGAACCGAGCTGTTCCGATTCGGACGGGCCGGGGAAGGTCCAGGAGAGTTCATACAGCCTCAGGCGATCGCCTTCACCGGCCGATCACTGCTGGTGAGCGACTACCGCCTTACACGGATCCAGGAGTTCTCGACCACGGGCGGATTGATACGGGTGATCCGGCTCGAAGCCCAGCCCCGCGGCGGATTGGTGGCCCACGAAGGATACCTGTATGCAGGCGTTCAATCACAGGAAGTGCTTATCCTGCGCCTGTCGCTCGACGATCCGGATCGGGTTGCACCCTTCCTCACCTTCAAGCACCCGGAGTTCGCGGGCTGGTCGCCCATGGATAGATTCCGAAAAGGCTCTATCGTAATGGGGAGCTCGCCGAAGGGACTGCTCGTCGCCTTCCCCGCGCTCGGCAAGTTCTGTGTCATCCCCTGGGACTCCGATGCGGATGCAGCGCCTCTCATCGCACCCGAATGCGACCTGCTGGAGATCGAGTGGAAGAGGATCAATGAGCCTGTGGAGCGGACTGGGGGCGCTACCGGCGCCCAGATGTTCAACACCATCTCGCCCTGGTCGGAAGGTTCGGTCCTCCTGGAGCTCCGTACGGGGACGGCGCAGACCTTCCGGGCGATCGCGATCGTCGTCGATGCCAAGACCGGCCGGGAACTCGGCCCCCGGATCTCACCCGCTCAGCCACGACACGGCGGCCTGCGGCTGCTGGGAGGCGACCTGATCGCCTGGAACAGCTTCGGGGAATCGACCGTGAGCCTGTTCCGATTCCCCTATCCGTAGCCGAGCCGCACGCTCCTTCCCGGCCCTGCCCGGCCGGGAGGCGCTGGTGATCGCTATATAGCCACCTGAGAGGGAGGTGCCCCATGACGTGCCCCATCCCGGCTGGCCCGGTCACACCGGTGCGCGGCACTCTCATACTCCGGATCCTGCCCACGGCCGCTGCGGTCATCTTGATGTTCTGGGGTCTGGCCGGTCCACGACCGGCCGCCGCCCAGGCCGGAAGCTCTCTCTCCGACCTGATGCGGATCGCCCCGGGGAGGAGCCGGGCGGTCACCTCCTCCGATCCCGACCTGGCCTCCAACTTCGACCGGCGCACCTACATCGAGCCGGGGGAGACCATGGTGCTGGCCGATCTGGACGGCCCGGCGGTCATCAACCACATCTGGCTCACCTTCAACGACGCCCGGCCCAACTGGCTGGAGGCGGGGGGTTCGGCCCGCCCGGACGAACTCGTGCTGCGCATGTACTGGGATGGGGGGAGCCGGCCGGCGGTGGAGGCCCCGCTGGGGGACTTCTTCGCGGCCGGCTTCGGCCTGCGGCGCGAGATCCGCTCTCTCCCCGTGATGGTGGAAGGGGGGGACGGCTACAATTGCTACTGGCCGATGCCTTTCCACCGGCAAGGGCAGATCACGGTGACCAACGAGAGCGCCAGGCGCACCCGCAGTTTCTACTACCAGGTCGATTACACCGAGGTGCCCTCGCTGCCCGGAGACACCGCCTACTTCTGCGCCCAGTACCGGCAGGAGTTCCCCGAGCGGGCGGGGCGGGACTACCTCATCCTGGATGCGCAGGGGCAGGGACACTACGTCGGCACGGTCATGTCCTTCCGCTCGCG
The DNA here is from genome assembly GCA_964519015.1 of uncultured Gemmatimonadota bacterium. GTDB lineage: Bacteria > Blakebacterota > Blakebacteria > Blakebacterales > CAYUVJ01 > CAZFHZ01. Next base: position 2,324 of record CAZFHZ010000053.1, read on the forward strand.
TTCCCCCTACTGGTTCGGGGAGGGGGACGCCCGGATCTACGTGGACGGGGATACCACCCCGACCATCCAGGGGACCGGGACCGAGGACTACTTCCTCTGCGCCTGGGGATTGAACGAATGTCTCTTCCCCACCTTCGGCTGCACCTACATGAGCGACGACCCGAGTAACCTGGGCGCCCGCGGCACCATGTACCGCTGGCACCTGAGCGATCCGATCCGTTTCGAGCGCTCCCTCCGCTTCGAGATCGAGCACACCGGCTGGATGTCGGCCGATGAGACGGTCACCGGTGAGGTCGACGGGCATGTCGAACGGGAGGACGACCTGGCCACAGTGGCCTTCTGGTACCAGCTCGGGCAGCCCAAGGCGTTCACTCGCCTGCCGCCGCTGGCCGATCGGGTCTTCCCCGACCTCGACCGGATGGTCGAAGGCGCGGACTTGCTGGCCGGGGCCCGTCACTCCCCCGGGGAACTCTCCCTGCAGGCGGGCTACGACTGGACCGGACGGGGGCAGGTCTTCTTCCGGCCGGCCGGGGAGGGGGGCTACCTGGAAGTGGACTTCACGGTCAGTACACCAGAGCGCCGGGGGCTGGTACTGCGGCTCACCCACGCTCCCGACTACGGGACCTGGCGGATTCTCCTGGACGGCCGGCCGGTGACCGCCCTGGAGGACTACCCCGACTGGAACCTGCAGGGGGACCGGGACCTGTACGCCCCGGGGATTGAGGTGCGTGACTACTACCTGGGCAGCTACGAGCTGACTCCGGGCCGGCACACCCTCCGTTTCGAGTCCACCGGGCGCAACCCCTTCTCCAGCGGCGGGCTGCTCGGACTCGACTCGGTCCGGTTGCGCGAGCGCTGGCAGAAGAAGCGCCCCTCGCTGCGGCCGGGCGTGATCCGGTGACCGCCCCGGTCTGACGCCGCTTTTGCAGTGTCAGTCCCCGAAGCAGACGCCCAGGTCGCGCGCCGTCAGAATGGTGTCGCAGTCGAGCGGCACGACCTTCATGCGGTGGGTGGCCTGGGAGAGCGGGACGTACCGCACCGTGGGGGGATCGAGCGCGACCATCACCCCCGATTTCCCCTCGTCGAGCGCGCGCACGGCCGCCGCGCCGAAACGCAGCGCGACCAGCCGGTCGAAGGTGGTCGGGGAACCGCCGCGCAGCAGGTGCCCCAGGACAACCAGCCGGACCTCCTTGTCGATCCGCTGATCCAGTTCCTCCTCCAACTTTTGGCCGATCCCGCCCAACCGTTCGGCCCGTCCGACCTCGCGTCCGATGACGGACCGCTCGCCCCCCTTCGGCTTCGCGCCCTCGGCCACGACCACGATGGACGAGAAGCGCTTCCGCCGCTCCCGCTTCTTAAGGGCGGCGACGACCTTATAGATATCGAAGGGGATCTCCGGGATGAGGACTACATCGGCCGAACCGGAGACCCCGGAGTTGAGGGCGATCCAGCCGGCATAGCGCCCCATGACCTCCACCACCATGACGCGCCGGTGGGCCTGGGCGGTCGAGTGCAGGCGGTCGATGCATTCGGTGGCGAACGAGACCGCGCTGTCGAAACCGAAGGTGATGACCGTCTTGTCCATGTCGTTGTCGATCGTCTTGGGCACGCCCACCACGCGCAGACCCTTCCGGGAGAAAGCATGGGCGATCCCCATCGACCCGTCGCCGCCGATCGAGACCAGGGCGTCGATCCGGTGTTTACCGAAAGCGCGCAACACTTCATCGGAGCGGTCCCGTTCGGTCATCCCGCCGTCAGGGGTCGGGGTGGGATAGTGCAGCGGGTTGCCCCGGTTGGTCGTACCCAGGATGGTGCCCCCCAGGTGGGTGATGCCGCGGACCTTGTCCCGGGTCAGGTGGATCAGCCCCCCGTCCTCGTACTCTTCGGGCGATAGCAGGCCGTTGTAGCCGTCACGTATGCCGACCGTCTCCCAACCCCGGTTGTGTGCCGCCAGCACGACCGCCCGGATGACGGCGTTCAGCCCCGGAGCGTCACCACCGCCCGTCGAAATGGCGATGCGGCGGATCGGTGGCTGCGGGCGGCTCCGGGAAGACCGGCTGCGGGTGGTGCGGCGTCGGGACGCCGGGGATGTGGGCATGTGTGCCTCCGTCGGCAGATCGTGATGGGCAGCGGGATAGTAGCATGCGGCCCCGGCGCAGGGAACGGACTTGAATCCCGGTGGGAGGAACATCAATGGGGCAATGACGGGGACGGATCGGAGACAAGCGAGGAGGCGTCCCCCTCTGCAACTTCTGCCATTGTCGAACGTAATGACATTATGAGAAGCGACAATACCGAGCCAGGAGACGCATGGTGCCGAAACAGAAAGCCGATCTGCTCCAGGGTACGCTCGACCTCCTCGTCCTGAAGGTCCTGGCGCTGGAGTCCCTCCATGGCTGGGGGATTTCCAAACGCATCCGGCAGATGTCCGGAGGCGTACTGGAGGTGGGACAGGGCTCGCTCTACCCGGCGCTCTACCGCCTTCGCGACCGGGATCTCATCGTATCGAAGTGGGAGGTCTCGGATGAGGACCGGAGGGTGAAGACCTATGAACTGACCCGCGCAGGCCGGCACGCGCTCGAGCAGGAGCAACAGGGCTTCCGTCGCTTCGTCGGGGCGGTGGAACAGATCCTCGGAACGACCTGACCGGAGCCCCGACCCGGCGCCGGGTTTCGCGATGCGGATGCAGTGATCCGGAAGAGGAACGGCGATGCACTGGATACGGAGATTGACCTGGCGGCTGGAGGTGCTCTTCCGAAAGGGACGGGCGGAGCACGAGATGGACGAGGAGCTCGCCTATCACCTGGATCGGGAGATCCGGGAAAATATCGAAATGGGGATGCGCCCCGATGAAGCCCGGCGGAAGGCTCTCGTGGATTTCGGCGGTCTGGAGCGAACCAGAGAGCAGGTCCGGGACAGTCGCGGTGCCCGGAGGCTCGACGACCTTCTTCAGGACCTCCGTTACACCATCCGCCGGATGGCCAGGAGCCCCGCCTTCTTCGTCCCGGTGGTCCTGACCCTGGCCATCGGGATCGGAACCACAGTGGCCATGTTCAGCATCCTGGACGCGGCCCTCTTCCGCGCTCTGCCCTATCCGCAACCCGACCGCCTCATACTCGGACGAACCACCTTCAACGACGTGGTGAACCGCTTCGCCTCTTTCCCGGATTATGTGGACTACCGGGACGGGGGTGACGGCTTCGAGGCCCTGGCCGCGTTCATCCCCCAGACCCAGCGCCCGGCCGTTCTCGGGTCCGGTGACCCCGTCATCGCCGATGCCAGCATCGTCACCGTGGACTTTTTCCAAGCCCTGGGAGTGACTGCGCAGGAGGGCCGAACCTTCACCCCCGACGAGGCGGAGTCCGACGCTCCGGAGGTGGCAGTCATCAGTCACGGATTCTGGCAGCGAGAGTTCGGCGGGTCTCCGGAGGTGGTAGGGCGTACGCTCACCGTGGCCGGTTCTCCCGTGACCGTGGTGGGCATCATGCCCCCGGGATTCCGCTTCTACCAGTCCACCGACCTCTGGCTGCCGGTCCGCTATGGGACCTGGTACACCCGGGAGCGCCGCTCCCATTCCTGGCAGGCCGTGGGTCGCCTGAAGGTGGGGGTCAGCCGGATGCAGGCCCAGGCCCAGCTGGATGTCATCAGCGCCCGACTGGCCGAGACGTATCCCGACACCCATACCAGTAAAGGATTCCTGCTCACTCCCCTGGGGGAGGCCCTGGCCGAAGGCTATCGCTCTTCCCTGCTGGTCATGATGGGAGCCACGGTGCTCCTTCTCCTCATCGCCTGCGGTAACGTGGCCGGCCTGCTGATGGCCCGGGCGACCACCCATAAGGGCGAACTGGCCATCCACACGGCCCTGGGGGCGAGCCGGCCGCGATTGATGAGCCAGCTTTTCACGGAGCACGGCCTCCTGGCGGCGGTC
>CAZFHZ010000053.1:6261-20559 GCA_964519015.1 uncultured Gemmatimonadota bacterium
CGCGCTGCTGGCGTTCTGGCTCCAGCGGCTCATCCTGACCCTCTATCCCCTCGACGTGCTCGGGATCGTCGAGGTCGGGCTGTCCGTGCCCATGCTCTCGTTCACCCTGCTGGTCTCCCTGGGCACGGCCCTGCTCTTCGGTGCCGGGCCGGCGCTCATCGCCTCACAGACCGATCCGTCCGAGGAGTTGAGATCCAGTCACCGGACGTCCTCAGACCGGAAAGGTGCCTTCATCCGGAGCGGGCTGGTGGTCGTCCAGGTCGCCCTTTCGGTGGTTCTGCTCACCGGATCGGGACTGCTCATCCGGAGCCTGGTCCGTCTCCGGGCGGTGGATCTGGGATTTCAGACCAGGGACCTCGTCACAGCCCGGCTGACCATCGAGCCGGAGAAGTACCAAGATCCGGCTGCCCGAGCCGATTTCTTCCAGGCCGTCCAGGCGGATCTCGAGAACCTGCCGGGAGTGGTTTCCGCGGCTTTCGTCGACAAGATCCCCATCCGGCAGCGCTACACGAATTGGAGTTTCTGGGATCCGGAAGCCCCACCGGACACTTCGGTGGGGACGGCGTCGGCCTATGCGCGCTTCGTCCTGCCCGGCTACTTCGAGACCATGGGTGTCCCGATCCGTCAGGGGCGGGATCACGACTGGCGTTATGTGGAGGATGCGCGACCGCCGGTGGTCCTCAATCAGGTGGCGGCGGACTTCCTTTTCCCGGACCAGGATCCCATCGGCCGCCGGCTGAGCGTCAATTACCTGATGCAGGGAGAGCGGCAGTTCGAGGTTATAGGCGTGGTGGGGGACATGCGCATCACGGCGGTGAGCATGCCCCCCGGCCCTCAGATGTACTTCAGTTATCACGCCATGCCCTACAACTCCCTGTGCCTGGTCGCGAGGACCAACGGAGAGACGGCCGGCCTGGTGCCGGCGATCCGAAGGAAGATCCAGGAACGGGACCCGGTGGCCGTCCTCTCCGACGTGATGATGATGACGGAGATCGTCTCCGCTTCCCTGATCGGGAATCGTGTCCTCGGCCTGGCCGTGACCTTCTTCGCCGTATCGGCGCTCTTTCTCTCCATGATGGGGCTCTACGCCGTACTGGCCTACAAGGTGACGCAGCGGACCCATGAGATCGGGATCCGGGTGGTCTACGGGGCGACGGAACGCCACATCATGAGGTCGGTGCTGGGCCAGGGACTCCTGCTGGTGGCCGGTGGCCTGGTGATCGGGTACGGGGGGGCGCTTGGCCTGACGCGCCTTCTCCGGGCCCAGCTCTATGAGGTCGGAACCGCCGACCCGGTGACTTTCGGGAGCGTCGCCCTCGCCTTCCTGGTCGTCGGTACGCTGGCCGGCCTGGTGCCGGCCCGGCGCGCCAGCCGGCTGGACCCGGTGTGGGCCCTGCAGATGAGGTAAGGCCCGAAAAGTATCCTCGGCCGGAAGTGTCTATAGGGAGCGAGCGATCACTGGAATATGCATGCTCCCGTCCACTTCCGACCCAGGAGCCTGCCACCATGCGGTACCTACGCGACTTCCTCTGCCTGCTGGTCCCGACCATCCTGCTTGGCTGTGCCTCCGACCAGATCCGCAGCGAACACACCTTCGAGATCATGGACGAACAGGGTATCCCGACCGCCCTCTCCCGAGGCGGTCCCAAGTACGGTGCCGAACTGTTCAGATATGAACTCGCCGTCGAGCTGAAAGAGGACGAACGCGAGGAATCGATCTTGGCTTTCCCGAGGACTCCTTTCGCGGATGAGTCGGGATTGATCTATGTCTCGGACGGCCTACCCTCTTCAGCTCGAATAGCCGTCTTCGATGACAGGGGCCGATATCTACGAACGATCGGCCGCGCCGGCGAGGGCCCGGGTGAGTTCCGTGATGCCGAAATCCAATCCGTATCGAATGGTTATCTGGATGTCTTTGATTCAATACAGCGTCGTCTTACACGATTTAGCACGGACGGCTCCTGTGACACGGTGATCACGATCCCCCCAGCCAGGATTCGCATGAATGTACGGTCCTTCCAGATATCGACGGATGAGCGATTCGTATTGATCTCTGATACCAGCAATTGGAGGTCGGAACGGGAGATCCTCCAGTTGACCGCCACCATCTTCTCGGCGGATTGGGACTCCCTTTGTGCCGTTGCTTCGGAGCCGGTCGTGGGCTCGAGGAGCATTACTTCAACCAGTGGGAACCGGCGTTATACAGGCCCGGCCGATGCACCGTTCTTGCCCAAACCACAGATCGTTTTTTGTGATAGGTGTGGGATCGTGGTCACTACCGGCCAAGAACCCCTACTGGCTATTTACGGCCTCGATGGTCGACACACGCGCAGAATCCGGATTGACCTTCCGGCTGAACCGGTCACAGCCGAGATCGAAACACGGTATAAGGAAGACCGGGAGACATGGATTCGTTCACTTCCCAGGGATAGACAAGCCTCCGCTCGCAAGCGTCTGGAAGACACGGAATTCCCGGATGAGAAAGCCTACTGGGGGGAGGTCTTCCTTGGCGGACTTCAGGTGGATGAATACGGATTCATCTGGATTCGGGTACCTGAGTATCGGCAGAAGGCAGGAGAGAATCGAGATGCGGTCCAGTATATGGTAATCGGACCATCCGGCGAGTATCTCGGAATCACCACGCCCCCAGCCCACTCCCGGGGTGGTGCGAGATTCGGCCGGGGGCAGTTTACTGCCTATACCATTAGTCCCGTGACAGATGAGAAGACTATCCGGATCTACCGGATGATCCCCGCGGTGAAGGGATTCTCCTACCCGTAGCCGGGACTGGACATACGATCTTCTTGTGACTTCCCGGTACTCCGTAGGTCACCCACCTGCGAATCGATGTAGAGGGTATTCTCCACCGTAGGCGGACTGGACGGCCTGTTCCATACGAGCAACTTCCTGGTCCGACAGAAAGCCGAAATGACGGGTGCGTTTCTCCGCGGATAGTCCGCCGTTGTTCTGGAGGCAGGCCCGGATGAAGAGGTCGATCAGCCGGTCCGGCATGTCCACGATTTCCTGGATGGCCGTCTTGGTCCGGTCATAGCCGGCCAGGAACGCCAGCTCTTCGACGAGTTCCGTGTCGATGGTCCGCTCGATGAATCGGAAGATCGCCTCAACCTGGGGTGTCAGGTCGATGTACCTGTACCAACGGGCCGTATCGCCATGCACGGTCAGACGGCTTTCCTCGTCGAGCGAATACTCCACCAGGGCCATAAGCGGTCGGGAGAACGCCTCCAGTGAAGCGTCATAGTCGGCCCGGTTCTTCAACATGGAGGCCGATACGGGGAAGATGATGCCTTCGGGCGTAAAGCCTCGGCGGGCCAGAATATTTTGGATCAAGAAGCGGTGGATTCGGCCATTGCCGTCCTCGAACGGGTGCAGGAAGACGAATCCATACGCCACGGCTGCGGCGTGAACCACGGCGGACACTCCACCCTCGCCCATGCGCTTGTGGGAAGCCAACAAGCCTTCCATCAGATCGGCCAGATCTTCAGGCTTGGGACACGCGAAATGGATCTTCTCTTTCTGCCAGGCAACCGTCTCGCCGACGTAGTTCTGACTCTTCCGGTAGTCGGAATCGCGGAACCGTGGATCGACAATGAGGTTCTGCAGGTCGATCAACCGCGTCTTCTCGCAGAACTCTTCATCTTCCGCTATCTGGAGCAGTGCAACGAAGCGCTCGGTTCGGGTCGAGTCGGGTCTGATATGTTCGATCTCGAAGGATGATCTCGTTTCCTTGGTGTAGAGGTAACTCATCGCCCGCTTCAGCAGCTCCGGTGAGTAACGGGAGAAGATCTTCTGGCATCGCTCGGGAAGGTCGGCCGCCTCGAGACTCTGAAGGGCGTCGGTACAGCGTACCGTCGGACAGAATCGCTCCTCGCCCAGCAGGTTGTCGTAGATCCGCTGACGGCGGACCCGGCGGGGTGGAGCGACCGTGTAGTACTCGTCCGTTTCGAGCAAGTCGACGTAGTTCCCCCGTTTCAGGTCGTCCACCGGAAGGGACGTGCCGGTGAGGAACTCATACAGGAACCACAACCGCCGGGCGTACTTGCCGGTCGGTTTGGAGGTGATGTAGGCCAGGAAGTCCTCGCTGGCCACCACCTGAAACAGGCTGGCGAGCAGGGCGAGGTTCGTACCGTCGTACTTGAGCGCAAACTCGAGATGATCGCCCAGGTTGTCCCCCGGCCAGTACTTGGACGGGTAGGTTTCCTCCACCACGCCACCGGTCGAGGCGATTTTACGGATCCCACCGGTTGCGACCAGCGACCGGTGCCAGTTCGGAATGACGTCGAGGCTATAGCGTTCGACAAGGGCCGCGTATCCTGCGGGCCTGAGCATCACTTCTCTCTGATCGCTCATATTCACGGCATCCTCCAGAAAAACGATTACACATGGAGAATTATAGGTATATTATTGGTGTTATCAAGAAATATAATTACAAAAGCCTTTGCGATAGGTAACGTATCGTAAAAGAAAACAGTGATAATCCCGGTAAAACAGGTACAGTTACGCCAGACACGAGAATAACGATTACGGGTCTCAAGTCTTGGCTCTATACAAGATCGTGGGTCAATAGGTCGGAATGGATGCCCGGCGATGCCGGCATACGGCGGAAATGAGCCTGACCGGACTGCCCGTGCCGACCACAGATTGTCGTTTCAGTCGAGCAGGGCGACCTCCTTCCCGGAGACGATGACCTTCCGGACGTCGAGGGTGCCCTCGGCCATCTCCACGAAGGGCCGGCCTCCCCGGAGACCCACCGTACCGAAGCCGGTGGCGGTGGACAGGAAGCTCCGGAAGTCGCCCACCCGGGAGTCGATGTAGAGGGTCTTCTCCACGGCGTCGTAGCGGGCGCCGGTCAGGCCCTGGAGCAGCCCGTAGCTGGACATCGCCCGGGCGTACCAATGGCCGCACTCGTACTCGTTGAAGGGATTGCGCACCCGGCCGTCGTAGCGGGCCCGGGCGACCCGCACGATCTCCAGTCCTTCCTCGACCATCCCTTCCAGCATCAGGTGGGAGGCGACCTGGTACTCGATCCCCGTCCAGACCTCGTTGCTGTAGACGAAGGGGAGGGTGAGGGCGCCGCCGTTCGGCCAGGTGCACAGCAGCAGCCCGCCGTCGGTGCCGAGCGCGAAGGAGGGGCGCTGCGGGTTGGCGAAGTCGGAGAGGTCGTGCTTCAGGTTGTGGCGGTGGATCGCTTCCAGGGTGCTGCGGACCTTGGCGGTGTCCACGATCTCGCCCAGCCCGGCCATGCGGGCGATCCAGAAGCCGAGCACCACGTCGGAGAGGCAACCGGTCCCGTACTGGTACTTTGGCCCCTCGGCGTTGATGCGGGCGGTGGCCTCGGCGTAACCCGAACCGCTCTCGACGGCGCCGACCGGCACGAAGGGGGCGTCCAGTCCTTCCCACTGGATCTTCTGGTAGAAGTACTCCCCGTTGAAGAGCTCGTTCTCCAGGTAACGCTTCCCCCTGGCCAGCAGGTCGCGGTAGCGGGCCACGTCCTCCCCCAGCGTCTCGCCCATGGCCACGGCGGCCGTCAGCGCCCCCAGGTAGAAGGAAGTGCACATGCCGTCCGCGCCCCAGAACTCGATGTCGTAGGTGTTGTGGTGGGGCTCCACCAGCACTCCCTCGCTGCGCGGGTCCCAGGTCCGGATGCAGTAGTCGAGGCTCTCTTTCACCGGCGGCCAGAAGAGCCGGAGCCACTCGCCATCCCCTGAGATCCGCCACTCGCGGTAGACCTTCATCACCCCACCGAACTGGCCGTCGGAGGCGGCATAGAAGACATGCTGGACGGGGCGGATGGGGAGGGCCGAACGGAAGGTCTGGTGTCCCTCCTCGTTCTGGCTGACCAGGTACTCGGTCTCGCGCAGGCTCCGTTCCAGGTCGGGGAAGAGATGGGGGATGGCCTGGGCGTAGTTCCAGACGTGGGTGCAGGAGCCGGCGCAGCAGCCGCGGTTGTCACTGCACCCCTCCCAGCACCAGAGCCGGCCGTCGACCTGCCGCAGCACGGTCGGGGACTTGAGGATGGTCAGGTTGGCGGCCACCGCCTCGAGGACCTCGGGGGGGAGAGTGGAGTCGTAGAAAGTGTCCGTGAAGCGGCGGGTCCGCTCACGCAGCCGGACGTAGTTGTCCCGCCAGTAACCGGCCACCGCTCCGATGTCGGCGAACCGGCCGGCGTACCAGGGGGAATAGGTCTCGGGGGGGGAGGGGACCTGGGTGCTTGGCGGATCGGCGCCGTAGCGCAGGTTGGAGACCGGGACGTGCCAGGCCAGCATCAGCCGGATGGTCCTCTCCTCTCCCGGCCCCAGGGTGAAGGGGACGAAGAGGGAGGCACCCGGGGAGGGGCCGTCCACGTGCGGATTGTCGACCGGGTGACCCTCCTCGATGTTCCTCCAGGCCAGGGTGACCGGGTCCCACCACCCCCCCTTGAACCAGGAATGGTCGACCGCCACTTCATCATCATCCACGAAGGCGGCGAAGGCGCCCCGGTCATAAGCGGCACCCTCCCGGGCCGGCTGCCAGAGCACGAACCCCCCCTCGATCGGCAGGATGTCGTCATCGTTGTGCCCGGTGGCCATGAAGTTGCGGCTGTTGAAGGAGAAGACCGCTTCCCGCTGCTCCCCGGTCGGGTTGCGGAATTGGTACTCCAGGGCACCGACCGGCAGGCTGGAATCGTCGGCCTGGCCGGGGGTGAAAGGGCTCCAGCCGGTGACCGTCACCTCGAAGGGGATGGCCGGATCGGTCAGGGTCACCGTCCCGAAGGGGAAGCGGGCCTGGAAGGCGGCCTCCCGGAAGCGGGGCAGCCCGAAGCTCGACCCGGAGGCCCCGTTGCCCGCCCCCGGACCGCCGAAGGTCTTCCAGCCCGGCACCGGTCCCTCCAGCACCCGGGCCACGTTCTCGGAGCCCTTCACGCAGAGGGCGGCGTAGGCGTGCGGTTCGTTGAAGACCTGCGGGCTGTTGCGCACCGACATGTGCGAGATCGCGCCGGTGCCCTCCAGGCAGAACATGCCGGCCCCGATCCCGCCGATGGGGAAGGCGACCCGGTTATTGTAGGGGCCGGTGTAGGCGTCGTTGAAGCCCCGACCGGCCCGCGAGCAGCCGGTCACGAGGCCGAGCGTCGGAAGAAGCAGGAACAGCAGGAACAGAATCCGAGCAGGGAGCGGAAAGCGCGGCATCGTCGGCCTCCCATCTGGGTGGTGGAGGGGCTATCATAGCCCCGCCCGCCGAGTCCCCGCCACGTTCCCCGGCCCCCCGGGCCGCCACGGAGAGACCGGACATGCTGAAACCGCACTACCGCTATCATCATCACCGCTATCATCACCTTCTCCTACTTCTCCTATTCCCGCTTCTGCCGGCCGTCACCACCGCCCAGGTGCCGCTCTCCCGCGGCGGGACGGTCACCTTCGGAACCCTCCTCAGGGAAATGACCGACCTGGCCGAGCTGGCCCGCCTCCCCGCGCCTTCATTCCAGACGGTCCAGTTCTCCAGTTACGACCGGCGTTCCACTTCGCCCGATGCGGCCGGATGGTTCTCCAATGCGGACGGTTTCGGCGGCGAGCCGATCCCCGGCTTCCTGAAGGTGCTGCGCGCGCCGGCCGGGGATGCGCCGGGGGAGTACCTGCTGGCCGAGGTGACCGGTCCGGGGGCAGTCGTGCGGACCTGGTCGGCCGGCATGGGTGGGGTGCTGCGGGTCTGGCTGGACGGTTCCAAACAGCCGCTCTACCAGGGGGACGCCTACCGCTTCCTGGCCCGCAAGTCGGAGGTCTTCCTGGAGGGGATCGATCTCGGTCTGGAGCGCGGAGACGCCTTCGTCCAGCAGGACGCCGATTACCTCCCCATCCCCTTCCGCCGCAGCCTGCGGGTGACCTGGGAGGGGGACCTGAACGCCCTCCACTTCTACCACTTCGAGGTCCGCCGCTACGCCGCCCGGACCCGGGTGGTGACCTTCGACCCGGCCAAGGACCCGGCCGGTTTCCGCGAGGAGTTGCGGGGGGCGGTGAGCGGGCTGACCGCCCCGAGCGTGCCCGCGGTAGGGGACACCTACGAACGGGCGGCCGACCTGGAGGACGGGATATCCTGGGACCTCGCCCTGACCTCGACCGGCACCCAGGGGGCGATCACCCGGCTGAGCCTGCGCATCACCGCCGATGATCCCTGGCGGGCGCTGCGCGGCACCCTCCTGCAGATCGCCTTCGACGGCGCCGAGCGCCCCCAGGTTGAAGCTCCGGCGGGGGATTTCTTCGGCTCCGGCCCGGGGGTGAACCCCTTCGACAGCCTGCCCATGACGGTGGCCCCGGACGGGACCATGACCTGCCGTTTCACCATGCCCTTCCGGGAGAAGGCCCTGGTCCGGCTGACCAACCGGAGCGGCGGGCGCGTCCATATCGAGACGGTGGTCCAGGTCGGCCCGTGGAACTGGGACGAGCGCTCCCTCTACTTCCGGGCCCGTTGGCGCAGCGGCCGCGACCTCGACCCGGCCCTCGGCCCGGTCGATCTGCCCTTCCTGCTGCTGGAGGGGCGGGGACGGCTGGTCGGAGCGGCCTCCATCCTGGTCAATCCGTCGGCCACACCTACCCCGGGGGGGAACTGGTGGGGGGAGGGGGACGAGAAGATATTCGTGGACGCCGGCCCCTTCCCGGTCTTCTACGGGACCGGCACCGAGGACTACTACAACTACTCGTGGAGCCGGCCCGACCTGTTCGACCATCCCTACTGCGGGCAGCCGCTCGACAGCGGCCCGGGCAACATCGGCTACGTCTCCAACCACCGCTGGCACATCCTCGACTCCGTCCCTTTCTCCGACCACCTGGGCTTCTTCATCGAGCTGTGGCACCACCAGGCCTTCCCCGGTCTCTGCTACGACCGGATCGCTTACGCCTATGCCCGCCCCGGGGCGGTGGACGACCACCTCCGCATCCAGCGGAAGGAACTGACCGTCCCGGTCCTGCCGGCCAACGCGCCCCAGCCGCTGGGGGGGGCACGCAATTCGACCTTCCTCCACCTGGAGACCGCCGAGCTCTCCGTCTCCGGCGGGCAGCTGGTGCCGGAGCCGGCCCAGCCGGGGGCCTCGCGGGGACGGCTGTTCGGCTGGCAGGCGGCGGCCGGAGACCGGCTGGAGGTCTCGGTGGCGATCGCCGAGGCGGGGGACTACACGATCAACCTGGTGGTCGCTCACTGGCCGGAGTCGGGCAGTCTCCGGCTCTCGCTGGACGGAACGCCGCTGACGGTCGACAACCTGGGTGGGGCGGGGGCGGGGGTGCGGGGAGAGCCGCTGCGGGTCCTGCAGAGCGGCTTCGCCCGGCGGCTGCTCAGCACCGGATTCCGCCGGGGGCCGCTGGCAGCGGGCCCGCATCGGCTGGTCATCGAGTGCGTCGAGGGGGGGCTCTTCGGGTTCGACTACCTCTGGATCAGGAAGAACTGAGCCGGGCAATCCGACCGGGCTGATCGGGCAGGACCCCGGGCCAGCAGGTGAGTTGCCCGGTTCTCCGATCCGCCGTCAGTCCAACAGCTCCGCGACGGATTCGACCACCCGGCGGGCTGTCCGCAGCGACTGGCGCACCTCGCCGCGGGGCGGCTCGAAGAGTTCGCCGGGGTAGCGGAACCGCCAGGCGTACTCCGTGAGTTCGGCCGCGTCATCCACGAGCGGCTCCAGGTCCGGTTCGATCTCCACAAGCAGGTCGCCCAGTGCTCTCAGGTCGTGGGTCCGGGGCACCGCCCGGCCGCGCAGGATCAGGAAGCCCTTCATCGCCTTCTCCGCGGCTTGCTGGCAATGGAACGCGGCGTCCGCCAGGAGGGGTGGGGCTGCCCCCAGGTCGATCTTGGCGGCTCTCAGGTCCTCCCGCGCCCGGGCGAGCCAGGCTTCGACTTCCGCTCTACGTTCGTCACGCGGCACGCAGGAGGATCCCCTCGGCGAGGATGGTTGACGGCAGAGAACCCGTGACCTCCGCCTTCGCCTCGAAGGCGGAGCGGGTCATGATCAGCACGTCAACGGATGCGCCGACGCCCTTGAGCAGTTCGCGGTACGCTTTCCTCGCCCGCAGTCGCTCCGGTCCGGCATCATCCGGTAGGACCAGCATGATATCGTAGTCGCTCTCCGGACCCGCCTCACCCCGGGCCGCCGAGCCGAACAGGTACACCCGCTCCGGTGCGTACCCCCGGACGAGCCGTTTCACGACTTCCGCGAGCACGGGGTCGGTCGCCAGGTGAGAGCGGATCGCCGACACCGGGATCACGTAATTGCGGCCCACTTTTCGGCCGGGCAGTCTACCCGCCCGGATACGCTTGAGGACGGCCTGCCGGCTGATGCCGAGCAGTCGCGCGGCCTCCGAAGTCCCGATCTGAGCGTTCTCACGAAGACGCTGCTGCATGAGCATAGGTTACCATATGACAACCCGCGTTGCAAGACGGATATCGGGCACGGGACCATGGTGGACCGGATCCTGCGGCCTGTGGGCCGGCGCCATCAGGAAGAACTAAGCCGAGCGCGCCGGCGCCGGGGGAGGGCGTCGAGCAGCACCGCGCCGACCAGGGCGACCACCACCGTGCCCGATCGGACCGGACCATCGGCCGGCCGGATGCCGTCGAAGGCCAGCACCGCGATCGCGAAGCAGAAGAGGAGAGCCCCCGGCAGGGCCCGCCGGATCGGCAGTACCACGCCTTCGCCCAGCCGCTCGAAACGGCCGACCAGGGCCAGGATGGCGGCCAGCAGCAGGGCCAGCACCGCCAGCCAGAGCGGCCGGCTCAGCCACCAGAGCCCACTCCCCGGTTCCAGACCCAGTCCGATCCCCCCCAGCCCCACGGCCAGCCCGATCAGCAGGGCCATCGCCGTCACGTGCCAGAGGAAGAGACTCATGATGGTGCCGTTGACCAGCACGGTGGCCGTCCAGGGGGCCGGCCGGGCCAGCCAGCGCTGGAGGGGTTTCTCCACGGCCATCAGCACGCCCCACTGGAAGAGGGCCAGGGCCAGCAGCATGAGGTCGGGGGGGAGGGTGTTGGAAATCTCCTGCCCCGGTACGCTGACCATACTGACCGGGTAGGGTCCGAGGAGGACCATCAGGGCCCAGGCCAGCGCACCATCGGCCGCCCAACCGAGTGCCCGTCCCGGACTGCCCACCCGTCCGGACCGCCAGGCGAACCCGAGCTGGTGCACGGCCAGCCAGATGAAGAGGTAGTTCCCCCAGCCGACCAGGGGATGGTGGCCACCGGTGAACCGGAAGGCATCCACCACCACCGCGACCGCCACGAAAGCCCAGAAGGAACCGAAACCGAAGCGCTCCCAGGCGGCGAGGGTGAGGGGCACGAAGAGGATCACCAGGACGTAGACGGCCAGGAACCAGAGGGGGACGAGGGCGACCAGCGAGACCTCGTGGACCTTCGCTGCCTCCACTCCCAGGGCGTCCGCTCCGATCGCCGCCAGCAGCCAGACCAGCATCAGCGGGACGACCGGCCCTACCAGCCGGCGCAGCCGCCCGCTCAACCAAGGTCCGTAACCGCGGCCCGAGCGGCGGGCCGACTCCCAGGAGGCGGCGTTCGCATAGCCCCCCACGAAGAAGAAGACCGGCATGACCTGGAAGAGGAGGGTCAGCCACTGCGTCCAGGGCCGGACGGCCAGTAGATTCTCGAGCCTCAGCGTACCATGGTCGAACCAGGGGGCGGTCATGAGCCAGTGGCCGACCACCACCGCGCAGATGGAGAGGGCTCTCAGGAAGTCGACGTAGCGGTTGCGCTCCTGCGGAGTCTGAAGAGCCAGTTCACGGGCGCGCGCCCACATTAAAGAACCTCCCGGCGGTATAGCGTCAGGAAGAGCGGACTAGAACCCGGTCGGGCCGGGGGATTGATCCTGCTCGGTGTGGGCTTTGACCCACTCTTCGAACCGCGTCTTCCTCGCTGACGGCTTACCGCGCTCCTTCCGGACCCGCGCCTCCGCTTCCGAAACCCGGTCGGAGCGCAGCATCTGGACGGCGATCGCGATGATGAAGAGCAAAGCGATGATGACGAAGGGGAGGACGCGGTCCAGGTTCCGACCGGTGAAAAGGTCACGGATCTCCGTCCAGAAGGAGAAAAGGACGAAGGCGATGCCGGCACCGAGTTGGAGGAGGGTTTTGCGGACTTTCTCGGGGACCGCTGGGCCGTAGCGCATCTCGGTCTTTTTCAAGATCCGGTGACAGCCCGGGCAGAAATCGGAGCCGTCCCGCAGGGGGGTGTTGCAATGGGCGCAGTGGCGTGTCATGGGGCCTCCTCCCGCTCCCTATTCTAGCGCTCTCCCCAGATGGTGACCACGACCCGGCGTGGGCCTCCCTCTGCCCGGTGCTCACACAGGTAGATCCCCTGCCAGGTGCCCAGTGCCAGGTGGCCGCCCGTGACCGGCACGGCCAGACCGCTCCCCAGCAGCGAGGCCTTCAGGTGAGCCGGCATGTCGTCGGGGCCTTCCAGGGTGTGCTCGTAGTACGGCTGGTCTTCCGGCACCATCTGGTCGAAATGACGCTCGAAGTCTCCCCGGACCTCTGGGCTGGCGTTCTCGTTAAGGGTCAGCGAGGCCGAGGTGTGCTGCAGGAAGAAGTGGACCATCCCGACCTGCAGCCCGGCCAGCTCGGGGAACTGGTCCAGCAGCTCCCGGGTGACCAGGTGGAACCCGCGGGGACGGGAGGGCAGCGTGACCGTCTTCTGGATCCATTCCATGCCGGTATGATAGCCGGTCGGCGCACCCGGTCATACGCAGGAAATGCGCGTAAAAATCCTCACTCAGATTGTTGTCTCGGAATATCGCCGGAATTAAGACTTCCATGATGTCATGATCGGTTGTCGGAACATGAGCGATCCGGGACGGGGCCGTATTGTAAGGGATGCTTATCATTATATCTGTAATGCTGATTAATAAGGGTTCTCATCGAAACGCCATGTATGTTATGGTATCTTTATAAATATATCATTGAATCCTGTTACATTAATGTATATGGTTTATGCTCGATGATCATACTCAGGCCGGAGGCGGCCCAGATCGTGATATCGAGTACATGGCGGGTCCTTTCCCGGCCGAACGGCAAGGGATTCCTCGCCTTCTCCTTGACCGAGATGCTCATCGTGGTGGCCTTGCTCTCCACCCTGGCCGCCATCGCTCTTCCCATGTATGGCGATTACCTGAACGATGTCCGCGTCATGAAAGCGGAGTTCCAGCTCAGGACCCTGGCCGACGCGATCGACGACTACGACCAGCTGCACGGTTGTCTTCCGAATTCGCTGGACGAACTGGATGAGAAGGTGCCGCGCACCGACCCCTGGGGCTCCCCCTATCAATATCTCAAGATCCGTGAAAGCGGGCGGGTACTCGGTAAGTCCAATCGAACGAAAGCCCCGGCCGGTGCCCGCAAGGACCGCTGGATGGTCCCGCTCAATCTCGACTACGACCTCTACAGCAAAGGGAAGGATAAGAAGAGCCAGCCGCCGCTCACGGCGGGGGCCAGCCACGATGATGTCATCCGGGCGATGGAAGGCGGGTACTTCGGACTCGCCTCGAAGTACTGATGGGGCCGGCATGAGGCTCGAACGGGAGGTCATCCGCAGCCGTGTCGGGAGGCGCATCCTGTTCCTTTTCGTGGTCTGCGCCCTCCTCCCCGTGACCCTGTTGGCCGCGGTCGCCTTCCTCCAGGTCCGCAGCCAGCTCCGGGCGAAGAGCCTCGAGCGACTGCAGCAGGAGACCAACCTGATCGGCAAGTCGTCGGTGGATCGGATGGTCGCCCTGGAAAGCGGTCTGGCCGAGGTCGCCCGCCGGCTGGCCGCCGGGGAAGAGGTCCGGCTGACGCCGACCGGCGAGCCGGCCGGGGCCGAGGCCTGGACCGGGATGTTCACCCGACTGGCGCGAAGATACCACGACGGCTCCCTGGCGTCCCTGGGCGGACCATCGATCCCGCCCCTGGCGTTCAGCGAGGCGGAATCCGACTTCCTGCGTTCAGGGGGGAGTCTCATCCGGATTGAGGATGCGGGACCGTCGGGCTTTGACTTGTTCATGATTCGGGAGTCGGGCACCGGTCCGGCGGATCGGACCCTGCTGGTGGCCGGGATCGTGCCCGAATTCCTCTGGCGGACCGATTCCTACCTGCTGGCCGCCGGGATGCAGATGATCGTCACCGACGACCGCGGCCGCGTGCTCCTGGCCGCGCCGCCGGCCGCACTTTTTCTACCGGTTCCACTCGTGGAGATCCTACGGGGACAACACACCGGTGACGTGACATTCACGGCTAACGGGGATCGCTACCTGGCCACGTTCTGGAGTCTTCCGATGGGACGGTACGG
>CAZFHZ010000054.1:0-6450 GCA_964519015.1 uncultured Gemmatimonadota bacterium
TCAGGGCCGTCACACAGAGCGCCGAGATCAGCTCCCGGCCGGGCACGAAATAGGGAGTCATGATGCGGAGCTGTTCGCGAGCCGCATCGATCGCCCCCAGCATGATCCACTGGAGCTTCTCGAAATCCTCGTTGGGCCCCGCGCTTACGCCGCGGCAGAAGGCCGGCTCGCAGCAGAGCGGTTCCGGATAGGGGACGTCGGGCATGGGCTCCCTGGTGGTGAAGGTCCAGTCCTCCAGGAAGGCCTCCGTCATCTCGGCCACGACCGGCCCCTCCACCCGGAAGTGCAGATCCACCACCCGGGTCGGATTGTCGGGGAGGGCGACCAGGTGCCGGTCGCCGATGTTCATCCCCCCGGTGAAGCCGGTCCGGCCGTCGACCACCAGCAGTTTGCGGTGGTTGCGCAGGTTCAGGTGGAAGCGGGAACGCAGCAGGTCGAAGGGGAGGAACTCGGCATGACGGACTCCGGCGGCCGCCAGCAGGCGCCGGGAACGGGGCCGGGAGTAGAACTGGCCGAACCCGTCCAACAGCACCCGCACGTCCACTCCCCGCTGCTGGGCGGCCCGCAGCGCCTCGGTGAACCGCTCTCCGGTCCGGTTGCTCTCGAAGATGTAGGTGGAGAGGTAGACCGATTCGGCGGCTCCGGCGATCGCTTCCAGCATCTCGGGATAGGCCGCTTCCCCGTTATGGAGGGCCTTCAGGCGGTTACCGGGCAGGAGCGGACGCCGGGTCACCCGGTCACTCGCCCGCAGCAGCGGGGCGTAGTGCTCCGGGATATGCTCCCAGACCCGCTCCGGCGAGGCGGCGATGCCGTAGACGAAGACTTCCCGGCTGGCGCGCGCTTGCCACTCGCTCAGGTACTTCCGGGCGCGGGTGCGGATGCGGTTGACCCCGAAGAGCCAGTAAAAGAGCGCACCCAATCCCGGCACCAGCAGGCAGAGGGCCACCCAGGCGAATCCCGCCCGGGGATCCCGCTTGCGCAGCAGGGCGTGGACGGCCGAGTAGCCCGAGAAGAGGTAGACCGCGATCCACAGGGGCCAAGGAAGCCAGGCGGTCATCGGATCCAGACGGTCTTGGCGTTCACGAACTCGCGGATGCCGTGGAGAGCCAGCTCCTTCCCGTAACCGCTCGCCTTGATCCCTCCGAAGGGAAGGCGCGGGTCGGACCGCGTATAGTCATTCACGAAGCAGCAGCCCGCCTGGAGACGGTCGCGGGCGATCCGTTCCCCCCGCTGACGGTCGGCCGTGAAGACGGCCGCCCCCAGGCCATAGATGGTGTCGTTGGCCACCCGCACCGCCTCCTCCTCGCCGGGCACGGCGATGACGGAGGCCACCGGCCCGAAGAGCTCCTCGGAGTAGGCCGGCTGTCCCGGACCCACCCCGGTGAGCACGGTGGCCGGATAGAAGCAGCCGGGGCCATCGGGTACCGTTCCACCCAGCAGCAGGCGGGCGCCGGCGGCCACGCTCTCCCGGACCTGCCGGTCGAGGTTCTCCCTCAGGTCACGCCGGGCCAGTGGACCGAAATCAGTCTCCTCAAGGCGGGGGTCCCCCATCTTCCTGGCTCGCATCCCCTCCACCAGGGCCTCCTCGAACGCCCGGCGGAGCGGTTCCACCACGATGAAGCGCTTGCCGGCGTTGCAGCTCTGACCGGCGTTGATCATCCGGGCGGTCACACAGGCCGGGACCGCCTGGTCCAGGTCGGCATCCTCCAGGATCACGTAGGGATCGCTCCCGCCCAGTTCCAGTACCGTCTTCTTCAGGGCGGCCCCCGCCCGGGCGGCCACCGCCCGTCCGGCCAGGGGGCCCCCGGTCAGGGTCACCGCCGCCACCTGCGGGTGGTCGATCACCTCCCCGACCGCCTCGACGGGTATGAGCAGCGTCCGGAAGAGCCCTTCGGAGTAGCCCGCCTGGCGGAAGATCTCCTCGATGACCATCGCGCAGCCCGGAGTGGAGGGGGCGTGCTTAAGCAGGACGACGTTACCCGCCATCAACGCCGGGGCCGCGAACCGGAAGACCTGCCAGAAGGGGAAGTTCCAGGGCATGATGGCCAGCACCGGTCCCAGCGGCCGGTAGGCGACGTAGGAACGCGAGGCCGGTGTCTCGACCGGTTCGTCGGCCAGCCACTCCGCGGCGTGCTCGGCGTAGTAGTCGCACACCCAGGCGCTCTTCTCCATCTCGGCGCGCGCCTCCCGGATGACCTTGCCCATCTCGGAGGTCATCAGCCGGGCCAGCTCCTCCTGCCGGGCGCGCAGAATCCGGGCCGCCGCGCGCAACCGCCCGGCCTTTTCCTCGATGGGGGTCTCGACCCACCCAGGCCAGGCCCGGACGGCTTCCCGGATGGCCGCAGCCGTCTCCTCGGCAGTATGTTCGGGGTAGTCCCGGATTGGTTCGCCGCTCACAGGATCAATCGCCAGCATGGCTGCATGCTCCTGGTCAGAGGAGTGACACTCAACGGAGGATACAGCACTCATGGCGGAGCTCCCACTATCGCCTGCCCGACCAGCCCGACTGGGTCGGACGGGGATCTCGGTCAGCCGGCTCACTCCCGCCGCCTTCTCCTTCGCCGGACGGAGCGGCTTCCTGGCCCCCAGCCTGCCGGCCGACGATGTGGTTCGGGCCTTCCATGAGCTGGGCGTGCGCTCCTTCCTGGTCACCCCGCGCATGCGGGAGCAGGCCGAAGGGGTGCGCCGTCTCATCGCGAGCGGACACCGCGACCAGCTCACTCTGATCTCCCTGGCCGGTATCCCTACCCCGGGTGGGGTCAGGCGCTACTGGCTCCGGTGCGCCCGCGCCTTGGAGACCGACTGGATCGACGTATACCTGATGGGCTGGGTGCAGTACCGCTGGTTCCTCCGTCCGCGGGTATGGGACTCCCTGCAGGCGCTCAAGGCCCAGGGGCGGGTGGGCGCGGTCGGCTTCTCGATCCACAACCGTCGCCTGGCCGCCCGTCTGGTTCGGGAACTCGACCCCTCTCCCGACGTGCTGATGATCCGCTACAGCGCGGCGCACCGGGGGGCGGAGCCGGAGGTCTTCGCCCGGCTGGGCGAGCCCCGCCCCGGAGTGATCGCCTACACCGCCACCCGCTGGGGGGAATTGCTCGAAGCGCGGCCGCAGGAGGGCTACCCGAAAGGGATGACGGCCGGGGAGTGCTACCGCTTCGACCTGATGAACCCGGCCGTGGACACCGTGCTGTGCGGAGCGCGTTCGTTCGCCGAGCTGGCCGAGGATATGTCCGAAGTGGAACAGGGACCGCTTCCAGCCGACCGTCTGGAGGAGGTGGTCCGGTTCGGTGAGACCGTCCACCGCAATCCGGCCCGCCGATCCTCCTGGTTCATGTTCGATCGGACGAAGTAGCCGTAGACTGGAAGGGCCCCGGGGCGATCGCCGCGGGGCCCTTCATGATGGTGCCCGAGGCCGGATTCGAACCGGCACGGGATCTCTCCCACTGCCCCCTCAAGACAGCGTGTCTACCATATTCCACCACTCGGGCTGGAACAGCGTATCGGTCCGCGGAGGACTGTTCACCGGCCGGTACCGCCGGTGTCGGGCGGGATGGGTACCGGGGCCTGGACGGGAGCAGGAACCCCCGCTCCGGGCAATAGCGGCAATCCCGTCTCGGGGACCTGCTGCGTCTGTCCAGCCGAGTCCATGATCACGCTGCGCTCCCCGGCGCCCACGGGCCGCATAAGGCTCATGATGATGCAGAGCACCAGGAAGGAGGAGCCCAGGCAGGTCGTAGCCTTGCTCATGAAGGTCGCCGCCCCGCGACCGCCCAGCATGGAGGTGGAGAACCCACCACCGAAGGAGCTCGCCAGACCCTCCCCCTTGGCGTCCTGCAGCAGGATCACGACGATCAGCAGGAGGCAGTTGATGACGAACAGGACCAACAGGAACGTGTACATCATACTCGCACTCACTCCGATCGGGAGATTCTCTCCCCGGCTCAGGCCGAACGTACGATGGCCGCGAACTGCCCGGCATCCAGGCTCGCACCGCCCACCAGGGCGCCATCGATATCGGGCTGCCTCATCAGATCCGCCGCGTTGTCCGGCTTGACACTCCCGCCGTACTGGATCCGGACCTTGCCGGCCAGGTCCGCTCCGAAGAAACCGGTCAGGCGGGCCCGTACGAACGCGTGGACCTGCTGCGCCTGCTCCGGGGTGGCGTTACGCCCGGTGCCGATCGCCCAGACCGGTTCATAGGCCAAGACGATCCGTTCCGGGTCCTCCAGAGCAAGCCCTTCGAGGGCCCCTTCCAGCTGGGCCCCCACGACCGCTTCGGTACGATCCGATTCACGCTGTTCGAGCGTCTCCCCGACGCAGACGATGGGGATCAGCCCGTATCCCAGCGCGGTGCGGACCTTCCGGTTCACCAGCTCGTCGGTCTCCCCGAACAACTGCCGGCGTTCAGAATGGCCTAAAATAACGTGCGTCACCCCCAGGGGCAACAGCATCGGGGCCGAGATCTCCCCGGTGAAGGCTCCCTTCGGCTCCGCGTGCATGTTCTGCGCACCCAGGAAGATACCGCTCCCCCGCAGTACGCCACCGAGCGCCTCCAGGGCGGTGAAGGGAGGGCAGAGCACGATATCCACACTCTTTATGTCGGCCACCAGCGGAACCAGATCGAAGGCGAGCTTGACCGCCTCCTCGCTCGTCTTGTGCATTTTCCAGTTGCCGGCGACGATGAACCTGCGCATGGCTCCTCCCCTCATCGGCCCCGGGCCGACACTGCACCATCCTTACCGGTCGGTCAGCGCCTCCACACCGGGCAGCATCTTCCCCTCCAGGAACTCCAGACTCGCTCCGCCGCCGGTGGAGACATGGCTCATCCGGGCCTCGAGACCGGCCCTGGCCACCGCCGCGGCCGAATCCCCCCCGCCGATGACGCTCACGGTGCCCCGGTCGGTCGCCTCGGCCACGATCCGTGCGATGGCCGCGGTCCCGGCGTCGAAGGGGGGTACCTCGAACACCCCCATCGGACCGTTCCAGACGATCGTGCCCGCCTGGCGGATTCGACCGCTCCACTCCCTGAGGGTGGCCGGCCCGATGTCGTAACCGGCCGCATCCGGCGGGATGGCATCCGCGGCGACCACCCGGGAGGCCACCCCCTCCTCGAGTCGGTCGGCGACCACCACGTCGAGCGGCAGCAGGATCGGGGCGCCGGTCCTTCCTTCTTCCCCTTCGAGCAACTGGCGTGCCATGTCGAGGCGTTCCTCCTCCACCAGGCTCCGGCCGACCTCGAAACCCCGAGCGGCGAAGAAGGTGAAGGCCATGCCGCCGCCGATGAGCAGGGCGTCGACTTTCTCCCGCAGGGCGGAGATCACGTCGATCTTGCCGCTGATCTTGGCCCCGCCGAGCAGGGCCAGGAAGGGTCTCTTCGGATCGTCCAGGGCGTTGCCCAGATATTGGAGTTCCCGGGCCATCAGGTAGCCCCCTGCGCACTGTTCGAAGTGCCTGGTCACCCCGACCGTCGAACCGTGGGCACGGTGGGCGCTGCCGAACGCGTCGTTGACGTAGACCTGACCGAGCCGGGCGAGCGCGGCGGAGAAATCGGGGTCGTTCGCCTCCTCCCCCGAATGGAAACGCACGTTCTCCAGCAGCAGCACCCCACCCGGTTTCAGGGCCTGCGCCGCCTGCTCCACCTCCGGTCCGATGCAGTCCGCGACGAAGGTGACCGGTCGTCCGAGCAGTTCCTGGAGACGCCCGGCGACCGGCCGCAGGGAGAAGGCCGGATCGGGTTTCCCCTTGGGCCGTCCCAAGTGGCTCATCAACACCAGCGAGGCGCCCCGCTCGAGCAGGGTACGGATGGTCGGCAGGGTCGCCTCGATCCGGGTGCTGTCCGAGACCAGGTCCTCCTCGATCGGCACGTTGAAATCGACCCGCATGAGGACGCGCCGACCATCCACATCCAGGTCGTCGATAGAGAGCTTCTCGAAGGCCATCGTCAGGCGCCCAGTCGACCGATCAGATCGACCACTCGGTTCGAGTAGCCCCACTCGTTGTCGTACCAGCCGATCGCCTTCACCATGCATTTATCGATCACCATGGTGGAGCGGGCATCGAAGATGCACGAGTGCGGGTTGCCCACGATGTCGGAGGAGACGATCTCGTCCTCGGTGTACTCCAGGATCCCCTTCATCGGCCCTTCGGCCGCCGCCCGGAACGCGGCGTTGATCGCTTCCACGGTCACTTCCCGGCTGACCCGCACGGTGAGATCGGTCACCGAACCGTCGGGGACCGGCACCCGGATCGCCATACCGTCCAGCTTGCCGGCCAGCGCGGGGAGGATCTTCCCCACCGCCCGGGCGGCGCCGGTCGAGGTCGGGATGATGTTGGCGGCCGCGGTGCGGGCCCGGCGCAGGTCCTTGTGCGGCAAATCAAGAATACGCTGGTCGTTGGTGTAGGCGTGGATGGTCGTCATCTGACCGTGCTCGATCCCGAAGGCATCGTGGA
>CAZFHZ010000054.1:6460-19511 GCA_964519015.1 uncultured Gemmatimonadota bacterium
AGCGACGCAGTTGGTCGTGCAGGAGGCGTTCGAGACGGTGCGCACCTTGTCGGTGATGATCTCGTCATTCACGCCCAGCACGACCATGGCGTCCAACGAGCCCCCCTTGGGCGGAACGGTCAGGATGACCTTCTTGGCTCCGGCCTCCAGGTGCAGGCCGACTTGCTCGGGGGAGGCGAAGATCCCGGTCGACTCCACGACCACGTCCACACCCAGTTCTTTCCAGGGGAGGGTCTTGGGATCCTTGATGGCCAGGACCTTGACCGGCCGGCCATCCACCAGGAAGGCCCCCTCGGCCAGCTCCACCTTGCCGCCGAAGCGCCCGTGCACACTGTCGTATTTGAGCAGGTGGGCCAGGGTGGGCGCATCGGTGATGTCGTTCACGGCCACGATCTCGTACTCACCGCGTTGATAGGCGGCGCGGTAGACCAACCGGCCGATCCGGCCGAATCCGTTGATGCCGATACGGATGCTCATTATGGGGGCTCCTCCTCCCGGCCGTCGGGCCGCAAACAATCAACAAGAAATATTTAAGACCAACTAAATACTATTACGTGTAACAACGTGGTGGGCCGTGGCTGCGACTTCCAAGGTAGACCGGCCTTCGGAACAGGTCAAGGTGTCACCGAGTCCCGATCCGGGCCGGGCGTGCGCCGGCGGGTCAGTCCTCCTCCCTCTCCCGGGATGGGGTGACGGCCGGAGGGAGCGGGGGGCGGGGTGCGGGCCACGACCAGTCCCAGCAACGAGGCCGGACCGGCTTCGCGCAGGGCCGTGGCGGCAGCCTGCAGGGTCGCGCCGGTGGTGGCGATGTCATCGACCAGCAGGACGCGCCGTCCCTCGACCCGGGCGGCACCGGGACCGGGGACGAAGGCTCCCCGCACGGCCCGTTCCCGCTCGCCGCTCCCCACCCGTTTCAGCGGTGGGGTCGGCCGCCGGCGACGCAGTGCTCCGGCCACCACCGGCAATCCCAGTTCCACTCCGACCCGTCGGGCGAGCAGGAGCGCCTGGTCGTAGCCCCGTTCCCGCCGGCGGGCCGGATGGAGAGGGACGGGCACCACACACTCGCCCCACCGGACCAGACCGGCCCGACGGACCGCGGAGACGAGTCCCGGGGCCAGCCGGGTGAACACCGACGGCAGACCACGGAACTTGGCAGCGGGCACCAGGGCGGTGAGCGGATAGCGGTAATCGAAAGCGGCCAGCGACGGCAGTCCATCGAGCTCGAAGACTTCGCCGCGCTGACGCCGGCGTTCGAGGGCGGCCGCGCAGGTGCCGCAGAGCGGCAACGACCCACCTGGTCGACGCAGTCGCCGGCCGCAGGCGAGGCAAACGGCCGGCAGCAGCACATCGATCAGGTCGCTCAGCAGGGGTAGATACACGTCGCCCCCCTCTCCGTCTCCGGCGGGGGGCGACCGGGTACCGGCTCTCCGGCGGATCGGTCCGGACGGTCCGCTCAGTCGATCGATCCGGTCACCAGTTCACACCGAACTCGACACGGGGCTCGACCCGGCGCTGAGTGCGGTAAGCCTCGAGACCCGTATCCCACACATACGACCAGGTGTAGCGCATCAGGACCGTCATGAACGGATAGGGCCGGTAGCCGAGTTCCCCGATAGTCATGGCGTTCTCGTCCAGCTTCCAGACATCCGATCCCTTCTGTATCCCCTGCTTGGCGTAGTAGCCCTGCAGGGTGACCCCGGGCACCAGGCGGGTGGCGTCCACGTGCATCAGGAACTGGTCGCCGACCCCCGACTCGTTCACCTGGAAGTACCGGCCGCGCAGGCTGACCCGCCCCAGCACGGTGCCGACCAGTTCGCCGAACCAACCGCTGGTGGCCGGCTGGGTCGCCAGTCCGGACAGGTACTCGACCTTCTTGATGTCGTAGAGCGGATTGATCAGTCCGGCCGCGAAGCCCTCACTCAGGTCCCGTAGCTCGAACTTGGCGCCGATCTCGAAGAGCCCCATGATGCCGCGTACATTGGTCGCCACACCGTAGGCGAAGCCGTGTCCGTTCTTCTGCCCCGCCCAGTCCGCGATGTTCGACCAGTCGAGGTAGATGTAGACGTCGGCCAGGTCGGCATGCAACAGCGGCTGTTCGATATCCAGGCCGACGATGTTGAGCGGTTCGCTCAGCCGGGCATCCCGGTCGGTGATGAAGGTGGCGCCGAGAGCCAAGTTGCGCACGATCGGCGGTGGAGCGGCCAGGAACTGCAGCGGGCGCACATATCCGCGGCCGCCGTAGAGCTCCTGCCGCCCGAGGTTAGAGATCAGGGTCTCGAATCCGAAGCGTTTGAAATCGAGATCGAACTGCAGTCCGCGCTTCGGGTAATCCAGATCGACGTTGTTGTTGTAGTAGAAGACCACGAAACCGTGACCGAGCTGGGTGTTGGTCAACTCCCCGATCCGGGCGTAGAACGGGTCGCGCTTGACTCCCCAGCGCAGATAGCGGAGGAGCCGGGCATAGTCGCTGCTCGAGTTCCAGTCGGTCCGACGGATCTGGTGGCTGTCCAGGTTGTAGAGCAGCGGGATGCGCAGGCCGACTCCCAGCTTACCGAAGGCCAGTTCCGGTTCGATGGTAAAGCTCAGGAAGGTGGTGTCGGCGATCGTGGTCACGCCGGGTCCGAAGCGGAGGGAGCCCCCGCTCTGCTGACCGGGAGGAAGCATGTACTCGGGGAACTGGGCCTCGACGCCGGCCGGGACGCCTGCGAGGAGGAAGAGCAGGAGGAGCAGTACAGAAAGCGGCGACGTTCTCATCATCGACACCTCATGGTTCAAGCGCGGGGCCCGGCACGCGCACATCCCCTTCACGCCGCGTGAGGTCCCCGTCGTCCAGGAACTCCAGGATGGGAATGGCGTACTTGCGGGTCAGCCCGCCGCTGAGGTCGCGGAAATCCCCCACGGTCAGGGAACCATGGGTGCGCAGGTGGACCCGGATGCGATCGAGTAGTTCGGCGTGAGCCTGGCCGCCCACTGTGAATCCGGATGGATAACGGACCAGCCGCCCGGCTCCGAGCATCGCCTCCGACAGTTCCGGCCCCGCTTTGACCGGAAGGCCTGCTCCCTCCAGGGCGGCCTTGACCGCCGCCTCGGTCTCGGCAGCGTCCCAGGGGAGCATTCCCCGTTCCCGGGCGGCCGCCTCGAGGGCATCAGCCGCCCGACCCCAGGAGCCTTCGAAACGGACCGCGAAGCCACTCCGCCGCCAGAAGGGGGGATCGGCCTCTACCAGCCCGGCCCGGCGAGCCTGTTCCAGAATGTGCTCGAGCTGCGGGCTGTTGGCCGGCACCCCGAGTGCAGTGGCGATCGCCTCGGCCGAGAGGCCCCGGCGCATCGGATGCTCCGCGTGGAGCTCTTCGAGCAGCGGGATCAGCCGCTCCACGGCCCCGGCCAGTCGTCGGTCCGAGACCAGCCGGTCCCCGACCACCCGCCACCTGTGTGTCTCCCCCTGCCCCACCAGTTCCTGGCGCGTCCGGCCGGAGCGGCGCTCGGCCTCCTCGATCCCGACCCCGGTCAGACCGGCTCCTTCGATCAGGATGCCGACCGCCTGCAGCGGGTCCCCCTTGAGGCGCAGCTCCAGTCCCTCCACGACCGAGGACTCCCGGCGGCGGTGCCGCGGTGGATCCACATCGAGCACTACCGCTCCGGCGATGGTGCGCATCGGGCTGTACCGCCGGATGAGCAGGCGGTCGCCGACGGCCGCCACCAGCGGTTCCTCCAGGCGCAACTGGGCGAAGCCCTCTGAACCGGGGGGCAGCTCCTCGGCATCCAGCAGCCGGAGCCGGCCAAAGGTCTCCCGGGTCCCGTGGTGGACCCGGACCCGCTGGTTGTGACGGATCGGTGCCGAGGCGCTGGGCAGGTGGCGCAGATGGAGGTCGACCGTGCGGGTGGGCGGCACGCTGTCGGGAGAAACGAGCCAGTTGCCCGGGGCCGCCTCCTCAACGCTCACTCCGTGCAAGGCCACCGCCGTCCGGGTGGCCGGGACAGTGCGTTCCACGTCGTGTCCGTGCTGCTGCAGTTCGCGCACGCGTGTCCGGGTGCCCGCCGGCTGCAGTTCGACGGCCTCTCCCACTCCGACCGAGCCCGACCAGACGCTCCCGGTCACCACCGTGCCGATTCCCTTGATGGTGAAGGCGCGGTCGATGGGCATCCGGAACTCGCCGGTCGGAGGACGTTCGGGAAGTCGGGCGAGTTCGGCGTCGATGGCCGCACGCAGTTCGTCGAGCCCCGCCCCACTCACCGCCGAGACGGGCACGATGGGGGCCTCGGCCAGGAAGGTCGGAGCCACCAGTTCACGGACCTCCTCGGCGACCAGGTCCAGCCATTCCGGGTCGTCTACCAGATCGGTCTTGGTCAGCACGATGATCCCGTCGCGGACTCCCAGCAGGGTGAGGATCTCCAGGTGCTCCCGGGTCTGGGGCTTGACCCCCTCGTCGACGGCGACCACCAGCAGGGCCAGGTCGATCCCGGTCGCTCCGGCCACCATCGTCTTGATGAAGCGCTCGTGGCCGGGAACGTCGATGACACCCACGACCGCATCGGTCCCGGTGTGCGGCACATAGGGAGCGAAACCCAGGACGATGCTGATCCCCCGCTCCCGTTCTTCGTGGAGCCGGTCGGTGTCCACCCCGGTGAGCGCCCGGATGAGGGCGGTCTTGCCATGGTCCACGTGCCCCGCGGTGCCGATCAGGTAGTGACGGAAGAGCGCCTCGTTCATCGCACCTTGCTCCTGTGGGGCTCAGCGGACGGTGAACCGGGCCTGCAGCCGGGCGGTGTTGGAGGCGCCGTCGGTCGCCTCCAGTTCGATGGTGTGGTCGCCGGGAACGAGCGGTTCCCAAGGGATGTAGATAAGCTGGTCGCGGGGGGGGTCGTAGCGGGACACGACCGGCCGGCCGTCGATCCTCAGGACGAACTGCCGTTCATCATCGAACCCGGAAGCGGCGTCGATGATCTCGAAGACGATCCGCGGCCGGCCGTTCCTGACCACCGAGCCGTCGTCGGGGCTGAGCAGGCGGACCGTGGGAGCGGCCGTGTCG
This sequence comes from uncultured Gemmatimonadota bacterium, assembly GCA_964519015.1. Lineage (GTDB taxonomy): Bacteria > Blakebacterota > Blakebacteria > Blakebacterales > CAYUVJ01 > CAZFHZ01. The sequence continues at coordinate 11,491 of CAZFHZ010000054.1, forward strand.
GCCAGGGCGGCGAAGGTCCCGAATCCGCCGATGTCGGCCTTTAGGGCGTCTCCTTCCAGCGCACCCCCCAGATGCACCCAGCCCCAGACCCCCTCCTCCTGCCAGGCGGTGTAGAGACCCACCTGGGCCGGGTGCACTCCCGGCGGCCGTGCATCGGTCCGCAATCGGACATTGGCCTGCCCCCGGAAGAGCACATCCTCGGGCCCGGTGACGTAAATCGGGCTGAGCATGACCAGCCCTTCGGCCGGCCGGATGACCGGAGGACCGTCCCGCAGTTCGACGAAGTCATCGGCCAGGAAGGTCCCGGCCGGGATGGTCAGCCGGAACCGGCCGTCTCCGCTGGTCAGCTCGGCCGGTCGGTCCGCCGCCACCGGCACCGCTTCGAAGTGGGTCTCCGCCTGCCGCATCATCCCCCGGAGCGGCAGGAAACGGGCAGCGATCTCCAACCGTCGGGCCTCGGCCGGCTCGAGCCGGTAGACGGCGCGATACGTCCCTTCCCCGTCCGGGATCCCCTCCAGGATCCTCACGTCGCTCGCCGAGACCTGGACCGAGAAGGTGACCCGGCCGGGTATCGGGTCACGGGGCCAGGCGGCCAGCAGCAGGTGTCGTTCATAGCGTTCGAGTCCGATCCGGAGCGCATCCGTTCCGCCCCCGTAACCGGGCTCCGATCCCGCCACCGACTCCTGCCCCGCGCCGGGTGCCGTACCCCGACCCGATCCCACGCCGTTGACCGATCCGAGCGGCCAGGGCGAGGTGGTCGTCGAGCGGCCCCAGCGGTCGGTGGCCCGCAGCCGGAAGGCGCCGGTGGGATCCGGCGACGTGCTCTGCAGTACGGTCGCCTCGATCCGGAGCCGTCCTTCTCCGTCCGGCTGCAGCCCTTCGACCCTCCGCCGCCAGCCGTCCGCCGTCCAGCTCTCCACGGACACCGTGACCGGGTCTCCGTCCGGGTCGCCGACCGTCACCTCCAGACCGTAAGGGTAGGGGTTGGCCGGATCCCGGGTGGTCAATTCGAGGACATCCTGCGCCCGATCGACCGATTCCGGCACCTTCACGTCGATACGTGGGCTCCGATTGACCACGATCTCCGCTTCCAGGGTGGATCGGTTGCCGGTCGCGTCCACGGTACTCACCTGCAACCGGTGCAAACCCGGGACGAGCCCGTCCAGGATCCCCGCCCCTTCCCCATATGCTCCGTAGAAGGGCAACCGGTTCCCGCTCTGGTGCCAGAGGGTGTGCGCCCGGGTCCCGGTCCGCACCATGTGGCGATAGTCCCGGTCGAGGTGGATATCGGCCGTGTCGGCCAGGTCGAAGAAGTCGTAGCTGGTCTCGAAGATGGTCCGCCCGTCCACCTCCAGGATCAGCCGGTACGGGCTGTATCGGTTCCACACCCCGTCCATGAGGTCGTAGCCGACCAGTCCGACCGCGACCGCTCCCTCTACCTGGGGTCGTTCTCGAAGGCTGTAGCGGCCCCGCCCCCGGGACTGGGCGAGGAATTCACGCACCCGGACATCACCGTCCAGCCGCCCCTGCCCGCCCATCGGTCGCAGGACGATCGCCTGGATGACCGGGGGGATGGTGTCCTTGACCACGATCCCATGGTTCAAAGGATTGAGCGGCCGGTTCTGCCGGTCACGCAGCTCGAAATGCAGGTGGGGGGCTTCGGTGCCGGTATCCCCCGAGTAGCCCACAACCTCCCCGCGGCGGACGGGTCGGCGACCCTCCGGGAACCAGAGATCGACCGTGTAGCGCCCCTCCTCCTGCTGGCTGCGATGGACCTCCTCCTCGATCTCGGGGGTGAACCGGTCCATGTGTCCGTAGACCGCAGTCTGGCCCGAAGCCAGCTCCAGATAGAGCGCCTTGCCGTATCCCCAAGGGGAGGTGCGCACCCTCCGGATGGATCCGTCGGCCACGGCGACCAGCGGCACTCCCACCCGTCCCCAGGTCTTCACGTCGATCCCCGCGTGGATGTGACCCTCCCGGTACTCTCCGAACGAAGAAGTCAGCCCGGGCTCGGCCCGGGCCGGCCAGAGCAGTGTGTCGGGCGCGACCGGCAACCGGGAGAAGGAAGGGGAGCTGGAATCGGTGGCCTCGGCGGCCGAAGGAGGTCCCGCGAAGAGGGGCCGGGGAGGACCCGGGGTGAAGGGACGGGCGGACAGCACCACCAGAAGCGGGAGGGCCGCCCACATCGGCGTCAGGATATGCCCGTTCCGGGATCGCATGGTCCGGCCCGAAGGTCGACTCCTTGTCCGGGAATCAGTGTGCGGGGGGGATCGAGCGTATGAGCATCACCGCGGCATGATAGGAGCCACCCTGAAACAGGGTCAAGCCATTATTCGGCAAGGCTTTACGGCGAGGTGGCGGGCAAGAAAACGGTTGCCCGGAGGTTCCCGTACCGGCATCTTGACGCGTCTGACAGACACCTCGAAGTTCACCCCGTCCGGGGGGCGGAGCAGTATGCCAGCGCTCAGTAAGTTACGGGCACAGACCAAGTTCTGGATGTGGATCGTAGGCGGTTCCTTCATCCTCACGATCGTGTTCGCCTGGGGGATGGACTATTCCGGCGGGGGTGTCCCCACCAACGTCGGCAAGGTGAACGGCCGGAAGGTCACCATCCACGAGTACCAGGCCGCTCTCCAGCAGGCCTATTCCTACCAGCGCAACCAGCTGGGCGGCCGCGAGATGGACGCCTCGATGACCGAGTACATCCAGGAACAGACCTGGCAGCAGATGGTCAACGAGATCCTGATCGCACAGCAGCTCCACAAGATGGGGCTGGGCGCCTCCGATGAGGAGGTGCTCATGGTCCTGCGGGAGCACCCCCCATCGTTCATGCGTACGGTCCCCAACTTCCAGACCGATGGGATCTTCGACCCGCAGAAGTACCAGGCGGCGATGAACAACGAGAACTTCCGCGGGATCTGGCTCCAGGCCGAGGCGCTGGTCCGCGACATGATCCCCCAGACGAAGCTGGAACACCTGATCGCCGGCACCGCCTTGGTCACCGAGAAGGAGGCCGAGGAACTCTACCGCTACCGCAACGAGAAGGCCTCGGCGGTCTTCGTCGCGCTGAACCCGGACACCAGCCCCGATACCACCCTGACCGTATCCGACGCGGAGATCCGGAGTTACTTCGATTCGCACCGCGAGGACTACCGTGAGCCGGAGCGGGTGGACTTCAACTACGTCCTCCTCTACCACGATCCGAGCCCACGTGACCTGGCCGACGTGCAGGACCGGCTGAGCACGGTCGAGCGCCGGCTGAAGGAGGGGGAGGATTTCGGTACCCTGGCCCGTCAGTTCTCCGAGGATCCCACCGCCGGCGAGGGGGGAGATCTGGGCTGGGTCTCAAAGGGGGACATGGTCCCCTCCTTCGAGGAGAAGGCCTTCGAGGTTGAAGTCGGCACCTTCTCCGAACCGATCCGGACCCAGTACGGGTGGCACATCATCCAGGTGGATTCCATCCGGGCGGCCGGGACCGATAGCGAACAACGCAAGCTGCGGCACATCCTGATCGAGGAAACCGCGTCACCGACCACCCTGGACAGTCTGCGGACGGTCCTCGATCAACTGCGCAGTGACGCCCCGGAGAGCGATTTCACCACCGCCGCGGGCCGTCTTGGGCTCGTCGTGCAGACGACCGGTCCGGTGACCCGGGGCGGGTTCATCCCCGGGATCGGGTTCGAGCCGAACGTGACCCGATTCGGATTCGCGAGCACGATCGGGGATATCTCGGAGGTCATGGAGCACACCTCCGCCTACTACGTCGTCCAGGTGCGCGACAAGCTGGAAGAGGGGATCGCCCCGCTGGTGGATGTCCGTTCGGGGATCCGGGATATCCTCCTCACCGAGAAGCGCATGAGCGCCCTCGGTGAGACCGCCCGGGAACTGGCGGACCGTTTGCGGCAGGAGCCCGCCCGGTTCTCCGAGATCGTCACGGCGGCCGGTCTGACCACGACCGAGACCGGGAGTGTCACCCGGAACGACTACATCACCGGTGTCAGTCGTGATCCCCAGTTCATCGCCGCCCTGTTCACTACTCCGATCGGATCGGTGACCGAAGCGATCCGGGGTGAGCGCTCCTGGTATATCCTCCACATCCTGGAGCGGACCGAGGTCTCCACGGCGAACCTCGCCAGCCTGATCGCCGATGAGCAGAAGCGGTTGCTGCAGGACCGCCGGCAGAGCGCCTTCAGCACCTGGCTGCAGGGGTTGCGGGCACAGGCCAAGATCGTGGACACCCGGAGCGACATCTTCTACTGAGACCCGGCCGGGGATCCCCCAGTCATCCGGGTGGTTTCTGAGGCCACCGGGGCATCCCGGTGGCCTTCTTCATCCATCCGCCCGAATCGCCTGCCGAACCCCCTCCCGACCGTCTGCCCGAGCCTCTTTCGTCAGTCCGTCCGAACCCCCTCCTATGTTATCACCACCTTCAACGCACGATTCTCCAAAGGAGGTTCCGGGATGGTCCGCCTGTCATTCCGGGAGGGGAAGCCGGCCGGTGTCCCGCCGGGCACTCTCGTCCACACTGGTGAACGGCACACCGATACAGTCACGATCCGTCTCATGGACTACTCCAATGAGCGGTGTGATGAACGCGTCTTCAAATCCATCGAGGAGGTCTTCCCCTTTCTCGACCGGGAGACCGTGACCTGGCTCGACATCATCGGGCTGCATCAAGTGGATATCATCGAGAAGCTGGGGAACCACCTCAACATCCACCCCTTGGTCCAGGAGGACGTCCTCCATACCGAACAGCGGCCGAAAGTCGAGGAGTATGAGGGCTACCTTTTCCTCGTCCTGCGGGCCCTGACGCCGATCGAGCTCACGGACGGCCAACTCGTGGCTTCAGAACAACTCAGCCTCATCCTGGGACCCAACTTCGTCATCACGTTCCAAGAGAGTGAAGGCGATCCCTTCGGTACCGTGCGAGAGCGACTACGGACGGGCAAGGGGCGGATCCGGCGCATGGGTGCCGACTACCTCTGCTACGCCCTGCTCGATGCCGTCGTGGACTACTATTTCACGGCACTGGAGGGTATCGGGGACTATATCGAGGATCTTGAGGGGACGATCCTCCGGTCCAAGTCGGAGGAGGCACTCGAAGACATCCATGAGCTGAAGCGGGAGATGCTCTTTCTGCGCAAGGCGCTCTGGCCGCTCCGTGAGATGATGAGCAACCTCCAGCGCCTGGAATCGGATCTGATCAACGTCTCCACCCAGACGTTCCTGCGGGACGTCTACGACCATACCGTCCAGGTCCTGGAAACCGTCGAGACGCTCCGCGATCTCAGCGCAGGACTGCTGGAGATCTACCTGTCCAGCCTGAGTAACCGCATGAACGAGGTCATGAAGGTGCTGACCATCATCGCCACCATCTTCATCCCGCTCACCTTCATCGCCGGCGTGTACGGCATGAACTTCCAATTCATGCCCGAGTTGGGCTTGAAGTGGGGGTACTTCGGGGCGCTCGGAGTGATGCTGGTCGTAGGTCTTTCGCTCCTGGCCTTCTTCAGGAAGAAACGCTGGCTCTGAACACAATCCCCCGGATCCCCCGCACCCTATTGAGAACGGCCCGATCGCCGAGACGACCGGGCCGTTCATCTTGCTGTTCCAGACCGGTCGGTCCGGTCAGCCGAGATGCAACGCCTCGAGGATCTGGGGGAAGGAGGACCATCGAGTGGACACCGCCTCATCGTACCCGTGGATGACACTCTCCCCCTGGCAGGCCAGGGCCGCGACATGGAAGGCCATGGCGACCCCGGCGTCTCCGAAGGCGTGGAATTCCGTACCATCGTTGGCACCCTTGCCGCGCAGGACGAGCCCATCGGGATACTCCCCGACGTCCACCCCGAGGGTGCGCAGGTTATCCACGATCGCCCGGATCCGATCGATTGGACCGTGGCGCAGGCGTTGCGCTCCCTTGAAGTAGGATTCCCCCTCGGCGAAGGCGGCGGCGATCGCCAGGATGGGGATATCCTCCTCCAGGAATGGGATACTGCTCTCAGCGACCCCGGTCCCCTTCAGCTTCGAGTGACGGACCGACACATCCCCGACCGTTTCCCCACCCACCATCCGGCGGTCCTTGAGATCGATCCGCCCACCCATGCGGATGAGAACATTCAGCGCTTCCCGGCGGCTCGGATTGAGGTTGACCCCCTGTATGAGCAGGTCGGAACGGGGCATCAGCAGCGCCCCCACGACCAGGTAGAGGGCCAGGGATGGGTCACCCGGGATATCCATTTCCGCCCCCTTGAGGAGTATGGCCGGGTCCAGGACGATGGAATAGGCCCCTTTCCCACCACCTTCAGCCCGAGTCGTGATACCCGCTCCGAACCGCTTGAGCGCGCGTTCATAGTGATCGTGGGAACGCGTCGGTTCCTCGAGTGTGGTCGAACCCGACGCCCGCAGCCCGGCCAGCAGTACGGCCCCCTTGAGACCGTGATCGATGCTCTTCTCGGTATGGGAGATACCGATCAGCCCGTGGGGCTGAAGGAGGAGTTCCAGCCGATCTTCGTCGTTCGACTCGACCTGCGCCCCCATTCGGTGCAACGCCTTCTCCAGCGAGACCAGGCGTTCCAGCGGGAGACTCTTATCACCGACCAGCCGAACATCCCGCCCCGAACCGGCGAACAGACCGGCCAAGGTGCAGAGAAGATCCCACGATCCTCCGAATGAGACCTCCTCCGGCTCGTCCCTGATCACCATCGCTGAGGACCCGCCCTTCAGCCTGACGGTGTCCTGTTCAGGGCCGAGGATAACTGGAAGACCGAGCCGCCGGAGCAGCTGAAGCAGCGAGGTAATCTCCGCCAGTGGAGAGATGCCCCGCAGGGTCGAATCTCCCTCGGCAAGCGCGGCGACCGCCAGGTTGGCCAGACTGGTCTTCAGATCGCCGGGAGGTCGGAAGGCTCCTTTGAGTCCCCTGGCATGGGCGATCACCTTCGCCCCTTCACCCAACACCGCGTCTTCAGCCAAGAGACATCCCCCGGATATGCAGTTGAATAAATCTGAGCCCACCTGGACGTCAGGCGTTGCTCAATGGTAGTTCGAGCGCAAACTCCGCTCCCCCATCCTGATGATCGTTCGCCGTCAGTCGTCCACCGTGGGCGAGCACGATCTGATTGGCCAGGAAGAGCCCCATGCCGAAGCCGGCATCCTTGGTCGAGTAGAGTGCCGTGAAGATATCAGGTCCGACACCGCCGGGTAATCCCGGGCCCCTGTCTCTGACCACGAACCGGATACTGACCGTCTCCTGTCCGGTAACGGGTACACGCGAAGTCACCGCATTCACTAATACCTCGACCGGTTCCCCCCTGGATTGCTGACTCTCCCAAGCGTTTCTGGCAAGATTAAGCAGAGCAGTGACAATCAGGTCGTTATCCCAACTCCCATTTGTACGCTCAACACCCTCTTCGAATTCCACCAGGACCGGAATTGATTCAGAATCCGTACGCTCCTTGAGCAGACGCACGATTGTGAATGGATCACTCGCATTCCTTTGGACCTGCAACCTCATGGCCTGAGTCAACTTCTCCGATAATAACCTTGTCTGGCTGGCTTCCGTCATCACCTGTTCAAGCGCATCCCGAACCGGTGCCCCTCCCTGCAGGGCATCATCCGAAATCATCAGGATTCTAGTCAGGGGCTTCGCGAGCTCATGAAGGATGGTAGCACTAACCTTGCCCAAGTCCGCCAGGTGTCGTTCCCGTTCCGCACGGGCCTGGATGCGCGCCCGTTCGACCAGAAAACGGATCATGAAGTTGATGGCAATAAGGGGGAATGCAATGAGCAGAACTGGCATGAATCCGTGGGAGGAGTAAGTTACGACCATTATTAGTGCAAGAGGGACAGTAAGTAGCGATACCAATGATTCGTGTCGATAATTGTCCATCCAAATACTTATCAAAGATGCACCTGTACTTAGACTTATCGCTATTGACACTAAACCCATCGATAGTATAGAATATGTTCCCCATGCTATTAGTAATGATACTATTGACATAATATTGTACGTATATCGGCCA
>CAZFHZ010000054.1:19521-20151 GCA_964519015.1 uncultured Gemmatimonadota bacterium
GATTACCAGTGTCTTTAATAATACACTTCTTCCAACAATTCCCAGCATATTTGCTATTAATACGGGATATGGACCAACTGAGGCGAGACAAGCAATATCGACAATCTCACCCAGTGATGTGGCCACTCCAGGGCCCATTGGGAGTGGCACAATTGACAGTGTCGTGATTAGGGAAAGTACAAACCAAAAGAAGAATCCGTCAGCACTGGGTATTGAGGTTTGTGACCTTAAAAGAAGATCTACAAGAAGAATGACTGCGAGCCCATCAACAGTCAGGATGTAGGCAGTGAGTATGCGCTTGGAGGAAGGATTCACGCCTGGTTCCAAATACCTTTGTTAGGTATCTAGGATAACCTTAGGATCCTGTTCGCGTCGTACAATTGTGCCACAGAGGAAAGCATCCCCATGGAACTCTCTGATTATTGCATCAAAGGAATCCATCGCACATATAGCCATTAGGCCACAACCCATATTGAAAACCTCGTACATCTCTTGATAATCAACTTCCCCTGCCCTTTGTATGACAGAGAAGACCGGCTGCTCTGGTATCTGGGAAGTCTTGATCACTGCCTGGAACTCATCTGGGATCACTCTAGCTAGATTCCCAGGGATACCGCCGCCAGTAATTTG
>CAZFHZ010000055.1:0-1834 GCA_964519015.1 uncultured Gemmatimonadota bacterium
CTTTATGTACTGATTCAACTCCTGATAATCTGCCCGGGAGTATAGCACAGATTCTAAGAATCCTCTTCCAATAGAACAAGTCACCTATGATTGGCTGGACCTGGGGCAGCGTGGGATAGACTGTTCCGGCGTAAGGGGGATATGCCGCTTACATCCGGTCAATGGGACTAATGACGCCGGAGGGGCCGCGGTTCAGCACGTGTGTGTAGATCATGGTCGTCTTCACGTCTTTGTGCCCCAGTAGTTCCTGCACGGTACGGATGTCGGAACCGGATTCCAGTAGGTGGGTTGCGAAAGAGTGCCGGAGACAATGACAGCTGGCGCGCTTCGTGATGCCGGTCCGCTCGACCGCCGACTTGAAGGCTCTTTGGATGATCGACTCATCGAGGTGATGGCGACCCTCCCGGCCGGTCCGTCGGTCGCGCCACCGCCGCTGCTGGGGGAAGACCCATTGCCAGCGCCATTCGGAGGCTGCACGGGGGTATTTTCGGGCCAGTGCTTCCGGCATGAGTACCCGGCCGAATCCGGCTTTGAGATCCTGTTCGTGGATGGCCATTACTCGAGCCAGATGCTGGCGTACCGGTTCATGGAGGCGGACTGGCAACATGGTCACACGGTCTTTAGCCCCTTTGGCGTTGCGCACGGTGATCTCGCTTCGGGCCAGATCGATGTCCTGTACCCGCAACTGCAGGCATTCGGTGAGCCTGAGTCCAGCTCCATACAGCAGGCTGGCGATCAGCAGGTGCTGATCGGTCAGCTGGCCCAGGACAGCCTTGACCTCTTCCCGGGTGAGGACGACGGGCATCCGGACCGGTTTCCGGGCCCGGATGATCTCACCCAGGTTCCCCAGGGGCTGGCGGATCACATACTGGTAGAGGAAGAGGATGGCGCTCAAGGCCTGGTTCTGGGTGGAGGCGCTGACGGTCTGGTTGATGGCCAGGTCACTTAGGAAGACATTCACCTCGGGCTCCGCCATCGTCTCAGGGAACCGCAGATCGTGGAATTCCAGGAATCGGCGTATCCACATTATGTAGGCCTGTTCCGTTCTCCGGCTGTAATGCCGGGCCCGGATGGCGAACCGGACGCGATCCAGGTACTTCGAGATTCCGACCGTTGAAAAATGTCCGCTCTTGGGTTTGTCTTCGCGCCGGAGTCCCCGGTCTTGGGGGGGCGAAGGGGTCATCGGTTGGGGCATTCTAACACCTCCGGGTATCCAGGGGGCGTACTATGCACATGCCGACAGACCGCTCGTCGGAAGTGGTCGGAGGGGGAAGTCCGGGATTTGTCTGGGGGGCCTTCGGAGCGGTTCGTACTCGATAGCGAAGCAGGTCCGAGGCCGGATGTCAACCGCGATGACAGGCTCATACCCGAACATCGTTGCTATGATGTACAGATATCTGTACATTTATCCAATGCCCGAATCCAAGAGGTACTCCATCTCCGGTGCCCGTCACAATCTGCCCGGAATCATCAAAGAGGCCGAGGCCGGTTTCGAGATCGAGCTGACACGTCGGGGCAGGCCGGTGGCGGTGATCATCTCGCTCCAGGAGTACGAGCGTCTGCATACCGACCGCCCGCACTTCGCGGACACTTATCGGGCGTTCCTGGAGCAATACCCGCTCGCCGAAGAGGGTCTTGAGGAGGACTATGTCGAGTCACTCCGTGACCGGAAACCCGGCCGTAAGGTGTCGCTGTGAAGCTGAGCTTCCTGCTGGACACCAACATCCTCTCCTCGCTGATTGCCCGCGAACCGGACCGCCGGATACGGAGCAAGCTCGAACAACACGCGCCGGAGTGTGCGATCGCAACCCCGGTCTGGCATGAACTGGTGTTC
>CAZFHZ010000055.1:1844-2289 GCA_964519015.1 uncultured Gemmatimonadota bacterium
CCGGCGCAGGACGATGGTCGAGGCCTTCTTGCGCGAAGTGGTCCAGGCCTCTTTTCCGATCCTACCCTATGAGGACGTCGCGGCAGGTTGGCATGGGACTGAGCGCGACCGATTGGAGCGTCTGGGCCGCCCGGTCCCGTTCGTCGATGGACAGATCGCCGCTATCGCCCATGTCAACGGGCTCGTTCTCGTCACCAGGAACACCAAGGATTTTAAGCACTTCCAGGGATTAGAGGTCGAGGACTGGTCGAGCCGGTGAGGACCGGGCGCCCCCGGTATGGTCAAGCGCTGCGCGAGAAGGTATCATCACTCCGGATGCTCGTGATGCTCCAGGTACCCGTGGGCCTATAGCTCAACTGGTCAGAGCAGCGGACTCATAATCCGCAGGTTCCAGGTTCGATCCCTGGTGGGCCCACCAAGCTTACGGACAACCGGTCGTTGACAA
>CAZFHZ010000055.1:2299-20125 GCA_964519015.1 uncultured Gemmatimonadota bacterium
TTGACAAGCGGACCTGAAGGCCACTCATTATTAAGGCTGGAATGTGGCCATCAACCCAGAACCGACCGTGAGACGTGCCGGCGGCGGTCGCCGGCGCGGGGTGGAATGAAAACCGGCGTCTTCCTTCGACAGAGTGACATCGTGACGCACATCGAGACGTGCATCCGGGAACGGGTGCACGTCTTCGTTTGGGAGGGTGCCGCCCCCGGCCTCTCCTGCCCGGGGGCCGGCCGCTGATGGCGGTGCGGCCGGAAGAGGTCTTCGGGGCTCTGGACGCCCGATTCCCCTTCCGGACCGCCTGCGACTGGGACAACAGCGGCTGGCAGGTTCGGCCCGAAGGAACCGTCCACCGCTGCCTGGTCGCCCTCGACCCGAGCCCCGATACGGTCGCCGAAGCGGTCGCCCGCGAGGTCGACCTGATCGTGACCCACCATCCGCTCTTCTTCCCCTACCTGAGGACCCTCGACCCCGCCGATCGCACCGGCCGGGTCGTCCACACTCTGCTGGAGCACGCCATCGGCCTGGTAGCCGTCCATACGCCCGCTGATCGGACCCTGGAGGGGATCAGCGGGGCGCTGGCCGAGCGGCTCGGTCTGGACGGCGTGCGGCTGCTCCAGCCCGAAGCGGAAGAGGTCTTCTACAAACTGGCCGTCTTCGTGCCCGCCGACCACGCCACGGCCCTGCGGGAAGCGCTCAGCGGGGCTGGGGCGGGGCGTATCGGAGCCTACGAGGCGTGCAGTTTCACTCTCCCCGGGACGGGCACCTACCGCCCCCGGGAGGGGTCCCGGCCTTTCCAGGGGGAAGTCGGCCGCCTGGAGGAGGTCGCCGAGCTGCGCCTGGAGATGCGCGTACCGGAGCCGGCCCTGGAGGGCGTCCTGGCAGCCATGCGGGCCGCCCACCCGTACGAGGAAGTCGCTTTCGACCTCTTCCGCACCCACTGGCAGGGGGAGGGGTATGGACTGGGCGCGTTCGGGGAATGGCCCGAACCGCTCGAAGTGCCTGCGGCCTTGGCGAGGATCAAGGAGGCCCTGGGCGGGATCGCGCTGAAGGTGACCGGCCCGAGCCGGGGGGAGATCACCCGGGTGGCGGTAATGGGCGGTAGCGCCGACGATCTGGTCGGTCGGGCGCTCGAGGTGGGGGCGCAGCTGTTCGTGGGGGGGGATCTGAAGTACCACACCCGGCTCGAGGCGGCCGACCGGCTGGTCTGCGTCGACCCGGGGCACCGGGCGAGCGAGCAGCCCGGTCTGGAACGACTCGCGCGGGTGCTCCGTGAAGCATCCGGCCGCGAGGGTTGGGACATCGAGGTGGACCTCTACCTGGAGGATCCCGGACACGCCCGTGTCGTCTGAGGGATCCGAAGGAGTGATCGGGGAGGGAAGTGCCGCGCATGCGTGATCAGTTGGAGTTTCTGGCCCGGTTGCAGGAGATCGACGATCAGCTCTCCGCCCTGGAACGGTCGAAGGGGGATTACCCGGAGCGGATCGAGCAATTGCAGGGGGAACTGTCCGAGAAGCTCGGGAAACAGGCCTCCGTCGACCAGCGCCGGGCAGAGCTGGAAAAGGAGAAACGGCGTCTGGAACGGCTGCTGAAGGAACGGAACGCCCACCTGGAGAAGGAACAGGTCCGCCTCTCCGGGGTGAAGACGAACAAGGAGTGGGACGCCATCCAGAAGGAGATCGACGCCGCCAAGACGCAGATCCGGGAGGCGGAGGACGATCTGCTCGGCGTCATCGAGGAACTCGAGCAGCTGACCGACGCCTCCGACGCAGAGACCGAGGAGCTGCGCAACTGGCAGACCCAGGCGGAGGCCGAGATCGAAGACCTGAAGGAGAAACTGAGCAAGGTGGACGGCCGGGTGAGTTCGATCCGAAGCGAGCGGGACGCCCTCACCTTGCGTATCGACGACCGGCTCAAGCGCGTCTACAACCGCATCAAGCAGGGTAAGCAGGGGACCGCGGTGGTCCCGGTCGTCCGGGGCGCCTGCGGGGGCTGTTACACCCGCATCCCCCCCCAGATGCTGACCGAGATCCGGCGGGCGGAACGCACGATCACCTGCGAGAACTGCGGCCGGCTGATCATCTGGTTTGGTGAGGAGGGTAACGGGTGAGCGCTCCCGAGCTCTCTTTCAGAGCGGCCGTGGACGGCGCGGCGCGCGGCAATCCCGGACCGGCCGGATTCGGGGTGATCATCGCGGTGGACGGGGCGGGCACCGTCTACCAGCGGGCCGGTTTCCTGGGCCAGCTGACCAACAACCAGGCGGAATACCGGGCCCTGCTGTTCTGTTTGGGGGTGCTCGAGGAACTCGGCCTGGACCAGGGCGTCATTCAGAGCGACTCCGAACTGCTGGTGAAACAGCTCTACGGGGAGTATCGTGTCAGGGATGCTGAACTGCGCCCCCTCCACCAGGAGGCAATGGCGTGGCTGGACCATCGGCCGGGCGTGAGCGTCCGGCACGTCCGCCGCGAGAAGAACACCGCGGCGGATCGACTCGCGAACAGCGGGATCGACTGGGGTTTGCAGGTTTCTGGAGAGAAGGCCGGGTGACCGCGCTCCCCGCCCCCTGGGGCGGACGGGTGAGGAAAGTCCGGACTCCACAGGGCAGGGTGCTGGGTAACACCCAGGCGGGGCGACCCGACGGAAAGTGCCACAGAAAACACACCGCCGGCTTCGGCCGGTAAGGGTGAAAAGGCGGGGTAAGAGCCCACCGCCGTCCGGGTGACCGGGCGGGCACGGTAAACCCCACCCGGAGCAAGGCCGAATAGGGGAGCAGAGACGGCCCGTCTCGCTACGACTCCCGGGTAGGCCGCATCGAGGCGACGGGTGACCGTCGCCCCAGATAGATGGTCACCGCGGTCCTTCGGGACCGTACAGAATCCGGCTTACAGGTCTTCTCTCCTCTTGTTGTAACCCGCCCCCCGTGCGTGCCCCCCCGACTGGCGTACTCCAGACAGATACGGCCATATACGGCCAGACACGGTCCGTTATGGTCCCATGTGGTCAACTGAGGCCATAGATGGCCATATAGGACTATCAGGAGTCATGTAGGGCCGTATACGTTTACTACCAACGCAGGGGGGGCTCCGACCGCATGCGCTACCGCTGGTCCTATCAGCCGCCGGCCCCCCAGGAGGCCGTACAGGGTCTGGTCGACCGGCTTGGTCTGGATCCCGTACTGGCCCGGATCCTCTACCAGCGCGGCTACACCACCCCGGCCGAAGCCGACACCTTCCTCACCCCCGACCTCTCCGGCGGGCACGACCCACTGCTGCTGGCCGGCATGTCCGCCGCCGTGGACCGTCTGAGGACCGCTATCGCCGGCCGGGAGCCGATCCGCATCCACGGCGACTACGACGTGGACGGGGTGACCGCGGCCACCATCCTGACCCGCGTCCTGCGCCGGATGGGGGGGCAGGTGGATGTCTTCATTCCCCATCGCACCGAGGAGGGGTACGGGCTGAGCCTGGAAGCGGTGCGCCGGGCGGCGGCCGACCGGGTCGGCGTGCTGGTGACGGTCGATTGCGGGATCAGCGCCATCGAGGAGGCCACGCTGGCCCGCCAGCTGGGGGTGGACCTGATTGTGACCGACCACCACACCCCGGCCGAGCCCCTCCCGGATGCCCTGGCCGTGATCAATCCACGCCTGCCCGGCTCGACCTACCCCTTCGACGAGCTGGCCGGGGTGGGGGTGGCCTACAAACTCGCCCTGGCCCTGGCCCCCCCCGACGCCGAACCCGCCCTCATGGAGATGCTCGATCTGGTGGCCCTGGGGACCACCGCCGACGTGGTCCCGCTGGTCGGGGAGAATCGGGTCTTCGTCAAGTGGGGGCTCATCCAGATGGCCCGGACCCGCTGGCCGGGTCTGGGGGCGCTGATCGACCGGGTCGGTCTGCGCCGAGAGGAGATCACGGCCACCCAGGCGGTCTTCCACCTGGCGCCCCGGATCAACGCCGCCGGCCGGATGACCAACGCCAGCGACGCGCTCGGGCTGCTGTTGACCGACGATGTGTTCGAGGCGGCCGAATTCGCCCGTCGGCTGGAGAAGCAGAACGAGGAGCGGCGGCGGGCCGATGAGACGACCCTGCAGCGAGCCCTGGAGATGATCTCGGAGCAGGGAGGGGTGAGCGACCGCCGGGCCCTGGTGCTCTGCGCCGAGAACTGGCACCCGGGGGTGATCGGGATCGTGGCCAGCCGGCTGGTGGAGCGCTTCCACCTGCCCACCGTACTCGTCTCGCTGGAGGGGGCCACCGGCAAGGGGAGCGCCCGCAGCATCGCCGGCTTCGACCTCTACGACGCCCTGGCCGCCTGCGCCGAACACCTCGACACCTTCGGCGGCCACCGCCACGCGGCCGGCCTGACAGTCCACCGGGAACGGCTCCGGGACTTCACCGAAGCGTTCGAGGCGATCGCGCGTAACCGACTCTCTGTCGATGACTTAGAGCCGACACTTGAAGTAGATATCGAGATCCGGATCGAGCAGTTGACCGAGGGGCTGTTGGAGGGCTTGAAACGGATGGAACCCTTCGGCGCCCGCAACCGCCGGCCGGTCTTCCTGGCCCGGGGTGCGGCCCTGGAAGGGCGGCCGAGGCGGGTCGGTCCCGACCTCTCCCACCTCCGTTTCTCCCTCCGCCGGCCGGGCAACCGTCCGATCGACGGCATCGGGTTCGGTCTGGGAGAGCGGATCGGTGAATTGGACGGAGGCCTGGTCGATCTGGTCTTCGCCTTCGAGGAGAACGAGTTCAGGGGGGTGCGCCGTCCCCAGATCAGGCTCAAGGACCTGCGACCGGCGAACGCTTGATTCGACCGGTACCCGATAGTTAGTTTGCACCAGCCCCGCCCGTCACCGGAATTGAGGACACGACCGTGACGCTGCCCGAAGAGATCCTCATGCTGCGGGAGACGGTCCGCGATTTCGCCGAGGGTGAGCTTCGGCCGATCGCCGCCGAGATCGACCTCCAGGAACGCTTTCCCACCGAGACCATACCCAAGCTCGCCGAACTCGGCCTGCTCGGCATCACCGTACCCGAGGAGGAGGGGGGGAGCGGGATGGACACCCTCGCCTACGCGGTCGCGGTCGAGGAGGTGGCCCGGGTCTGCGGCTCCACGGCGCTGATCGTCTGTGCCCACATCTCCCTGGCCTGCCAGCCGCTCCATCTCTTCGGTAATCCCGAGCAGAAAGAGCGCTGGCTGGTGCCCCTCGCTTCCGGGGAGTACCTGGGGGCCTACGGGCTGAGCGAGCCCGATGCCGGTTCCGACGCCGGCGCCACCCGCACCACGGCCGTTCGGGAAGGGGAGGAGTGGGTGATCGATGGGACCAAGATGTGGATCACCAACGCCGCCCAGGCCGGGGTGATGGTCTTCACCGCCCGCACCGGGGGCCAGACCAGCGGCACTCACGACATCAGCGCTTTCATCGCCGAGCCGGGCAACCCGGGGATGACGGTCAATCCGATCCACGGCAAACTGGGCTGTCGCGGCTCGACCACCTGCGAGGTGGTCTTCGAGGGGATGAGACTGCCGGCCGACCGTCTCCTGGGCACGCCGGGGGAGGGCTTCCGGCAGTTCCTGACCATCCTCGACGGCGGTCGCATCTCGATCGGCGCCATGGCCCTCGGGATCGCCCAAGGGGCCTACGAGGAGTCGCTCCGTTTCACCCGGGAACGGAAGCAGTTCGGCCGCCCGGTCTCTTCCTTCCAGGCAGTCGCCTTCACCCTGGCCGAGATGGCCACCCGGATCGAGGCCTCCCGCGCCCTGGTCCATCGGGCGGCCCGGCTCAAGGACGCCGGCCTGCCCATCATCGAGGCCTCGGCCATGGCCAAGTACTACGCCGGCGAAACGGCCCAGTGGGTGACCACCAAGGCGATCCAGCTCCACGGCGGGTATGGCTACACCCGGGAGTATCCGGTGGAGCGGATGTGGCGGGACGCCAAGTTGACCACAATCGGCGAGGGGACCAGCGAGATCCAGCTGCTGGTCATCTCGCGGGAGATCCTGAAGGAGTCATGAGCCACCACGCCCCCGCCCGGATCGACCTCGGCGGCCTGATGCTGACCATCCTGGACGGCGGCACATTACGCCTGGACGGCGCGTCCCTCTACGGGATCCTCCCCCGGGTCTTCTGGGAGAAGCTGAACCACCCCGACGAGGACAACCGGGTGCTCCTGTCGGTCTCCCCGGCCGTGGTGGAGACCCCCGAGGGGGCCTTCGTCATCGACCCGGGGATGGGTTCGGAGTGGGGACCGGCGGCGGTGGACCGCTACGACCTGCGGGGACAGCGCCCCCTGCTCGAGCTGCTCGCCGAAGCGGGGGTGGACCCGTCCGCGGTGACCGGGATCATCCTCACCCATCTTCATTTCGACCATGCCTGGGGGGCCCTCGCCCGGGCGGGCTCGAGCATCGGACGGAGCCCCCGGCAGTGGGTCGAGGACCTGGCCGGGGAGATGGAACCGGCGCTGCCCGCCGCCCGCCTCTACGTCCAGGGGCAGGAGATCGACTACGTGCGACGCCCCGACCTGCGTACGGTCGCCCACGTGGTGCCGGCGGTGGCCGAAGCCTATGAGCAGGCGGGACGCCTGGTCCGGCTGGAGGGGGACGCCGAACCGGTCCCCGGGGTGCGCCTGGTTCGCACCGGCGGACACTCCCCGGGCCACCAGGTGGTCTGGCTTGAGGGGAGCGCCGAGACCTTCCTGATGGCCGGCGACCTGGTGCCGACCGCCACCCATCTGAGGGGGGAGGTCGAGGAGGGCCTCGACGTCGCCCCGGCCCAGTCCGCCGCGGTCAAGGCGGGCCTGCTGGCCCGGGCGGTGGAGAAGTGCGCCTACCTGACCTTCTATCACGCCCCCCGGGTGCGCTGGGGGCGGATCCGCCCCGGACCCTCGGGCGCCTATACACTCGATGAGACCTACACCGTGCAAACCGTGACCCGACGATCCCCCCGGCGGGGGAAGAGCGGCCAGCCAGAGGAGACAGACGCATGAGCGGTCCGACCCATGAACCGGTGATCTTGAGCGCGGTCCGTACCCCGACCGGGTCCTTCCAGGGCACCCTGGCCCCCCTGAGCGCCCCGCAACTGGGCGCGGTGGCCGTCCGGGCAGCGGTGGAGCGGGCAGGGGTGCCTCCCGAACGGGTAGAAGAGGTACTGATGGGGCACGTCGTGCCGGCCGGAGCGGGGCAGGCTTCAGCCCGGCAGGCCGCCATCGGGGCGGGGCTCCCTCCCGAGGTGCCGGCCACCGCGATCAACAAGGTGTGTGGTTCCGGGCTGAAGGCGGTCATGCTGGCGGCCGGGATGATCAAGGCCGGCGACGCCCAGGTCCTGGTGGCCGGCGGCCAGGAGAGCATGAGCAATGTCCCCTACGCCCTGAAGACCGCCCGCACCGGCTTCCGCCTGGGGCACCAGGAAGTCACCGACCTGATGATCCACGACGGCCTCTGGTGCGGCTTCAACGGCTGCCACATGGGCAACCTGGCCGAGTACACGGCGGCCAAGTCGGGCTTGAGCCGCGAGCAGCTCGATACCTTCGCCTTCGAGAGCCACCAGAAGGCCCTCAAAGCGCAGGCGGAGGGGCGGTTCGAGGCCGAGCTGGTCGCCGTCCCCATCCCTCAGCGCAAGGGGGACCCGGTCCCGATGACCGCCGACGAGACCCCGCGGGCTGATACCACCCTGGAGGTTCTGGCCAAGCTCCGTCCCGCCTTCGACAAGGCGGGCATGGTCACGGCCGGCAATAGCCCCGGTCTCAACGACGGCGCCAGCGCCCTGGTAGTGACCTCACGGGCCGTGGCCGAGGAGCTGGGGGCCGCCCCCCTGGCCCGCATCGTGGCCTACGCCCAGGCGGCGGTACCTCCCAAGGAGCTCTTCTACGCCCCGGTCCACGCGGTCCGGCGCCTGCTCGCCCTGATGGGAGTAGAGATCGACCACTTCGACTTGATCGAGGCCAACGAGGCATTCGCCGCCCAGGCGCTGGCCGACGGCCAGGAACTGGGTTGGGACTGGGCGCGGGTCAACGTGCACGGCGGGGCGGTCGCCCTGGGGCACCCGATCGGGGCCAGCGGGGCGCGAGTACTGACCACGCTGATACACGCCCTGCGGAACCGCGGCGGGCACACCGGCCTGGCCACCCTCTGCCTGGGTGGAGGAGGCGCGGTGGCGATGGCGGTCGAGCTGGAGGGTTGATGGATGAAGATGGCGAATAAAGGCTGATAATGATTGAAAAGGACGAACTAGAATTGAAGAGGACGGATCGGAGTTGAAGAAGGTGGAGGAGGATGGTGGGGGATGAAGAGGATGGGGGGGGGTGGGAGATTGCAGGCAGCCTGAGAGCGTGACGACGGCAGCGAACGGGAAACCAGGAGGGAAACGTGGCGATCGAACGGTATGCGGTGATCGGGGCCGGCACCATGGGGAACGGGATCGCCCACGTGGCGGCACTGGCCGGACGGAGCGTGACGCTGGTCGACGTGGAGGAGGGCATCCTGCAGCGTGCCCTCGGCACCATCGATAAGAACCTGGCCCGCCAGGTGAAGAAGGAGGTGATCACTCAGGAGCAGGCCGACCAGACCAAGGCCCGCATCACGACCACCACCGACCTGGCCGCGGCCGCTTCCGCCCAGCTGGTGGTGGAGGCCGTGCTGGAGCGCTTCGACATCAAGGCCGAGGTCTGGCAGAAGCTGGACGGCATCACCGCCGCCGATGCGCTCCTGGCCAGCAACACCTCCAGCATCAGCATCACCCGGCTGGCCGCGTTGACCGCGCGCCCCGGGGCCTTTATCGGGATGCACTTCTTCAACCCGGTGCCGATGATGAGCCTGGTCGAAGTCATCCGGGGACACGCCACCACCGACGAGACCACCGCCGCGGTAATGGAGGAGGCCCGAGCGCTGGGCAAGACCCCGGTGGAGGTGAGCGACTACCCCGGTTTCGTGGCCAACCGCGTGCTCATGCCGATGATCAACGAGGCGGTCTACGCCCTCATGGAGGGGGTCGCCACCACCGAGGCCATCGACACCGTCATGAAGCTGGGCATGGCCCACCCGATGGGACCGCTGACCCTGGCCGACTTCATCGGGCTCGATGTCTGCCTGGACATCCTGGAGGTCCTCCACCGGGAACTGGGCGATCCGAAGTACCGTCCCTGTCCGCTCCTGCGACGGATGGTGGCCGCCGGCTACCTGGGCCGCAAGACGGGCCGCGGATTCTACGACTACAGCGCCTGAGAGGGCCGCCGCGGGCGGCCGCAGACACCAGCGGAACGGAGCGAGGAGGGACAGCATGGATTTCCTACTGAACGAAGAGCAGGAGGCCATCCGGCAGGCGGCCAAGGAGTTCGCCGACGAGGTGATCGCACCGGGCGCCGCCGAGCGGGACCTGAAGGCCGAGTTCCCCACCGAGATCATCAAGCAGCTAGGAGAACTCGGATTCATGGGTATGTCCATCCCGGCCGAGTGGGGGGGGGCCGGAGCGGGACACCTCGAATACGTCCTGGCCCTGGAGGAGATCAGCCGGGCGGACGCCGGGGTAGGCGTCATCATGAGCGTCAACAACAGCCTCTGCTGCGAACCCATCCACCTCAACGGTAACGACCGGCAGAAGGAGAAGTACCTGAAGCCGTTGGCCTCCGGGAAGATCCTGGGCTCATACGCGCTGACCGAGCCGGGGGCGGGCTCCGACGCCGGGGCCCAGGCCACCACCGCGGTCAAGGACGGCGACGTCTATGTGCTGAACGGCTCCAAGGCCTTCATCAGCAACGCCGACTCCTGCGATATGTCCCTCATCTACGCCAAGACCGATCCCGCCGCCCCGGGCGGCAAGGGGATCACGGCCTTCCTGGTCGAGAAGGGGATCCCCGGCTTCAACGTCGGCAAGCACGAAGACAAACTGGGGATCCGCTGCTCCGACTGCTGCGCTATCAATTTCGAGGATTGCCGGGTGCCGGCCGAGAACGTGCTGGGGGAGGAGGGGCAGGGGTTCAAGATCGCTCTGGCCACCCTCGACGTGGGACGGATCGGCATCGGCGCCCAGGCGCTCGGGATCGCTCAGGCCGCGCTGGACGAGAGCATCAAGTACGCCAAGGAGCGGAAACAGTTCGGGAAACCGATCGCCGCCTTCCAGGCCATCCAGTGGAAGATCGCCGACATGACCATGCGCATCCACGCCAGCCGGAACCTGCTCTGGAAGGCGGCCTGGATGCGTGACCAGGGGATGCGGCATACCCTGGAATCGAGCATGGCCAAGCTCTTCGCCAGCGAGACGGCGGTCTTCGCCGGGCTCGAGGCGGTCCAGATCCACGGCGGCTATGGCTACACCCGGGAGTACCCGGTGGAACGGCTGATGCGGGACGCCAAGATCTGCGAGATCTACGAGGGGACCAGCGAGATCCAGCGTTTGGTTATCGCCCGCCAGATGCTGGCGGACTGAGCCGGCTTCGGTCGACACGATCGCCCGGACCGCTTCCGGGCCGGCCGTGCGTCGGACGGTCGGACCGGAGGCCGGACGGGGGAAGGAAAGGAAACAGCGATGAGCGAACAGCAGGCGAGCGGCCCCGAAGCCCCGGTTCTGCTGGCGGTGGAGGGGGGGGTGGCGGTGGTGACGATCAACCGACCGAAGGTGCTCAACGCCCTCTCGGTGGCCACCCTGGATGCCCTGGAACAGGTGCTCGACCGGATCGAGGCCGATCCGCAGGTGCGGGTGGTGGTGCTGACCGGCGCCGGTGAGAAGGCCTTCGTGGCCGGCGCCGACATCACCGAGATCCGCGACCTCAGCCGGGCCGGGGGAGAGGCCTTCTCCCGCCGGGGGCAGGCCCTCTTCGCCCGGATCGAGTCGTTCTCGAAGCCGGTCATCGCGGCCATCAACGGGTTCGCCCTGGGCGGGGGGTGTGAACTGGCCATGTCGTGCGACGTGCGCATCGCCGCGGCCCGGGCCCGCTTCGGACAACCCGAGGTCAACCTGGGCATCCTCCCCGGATACGGCGGCACCCAGCGGCTCACCCGGCTGGTCGGGAGCGGCACGGCCCGGCTCCTGATGATGACCGGTGACATGGTGGACGCCGAGAGCGCCCACCGGATCGGATTGGTCGACCGGGTGGTGCCCGAGGACACGCTGATGAAGGAAGCGGTGGACCTGGCCCGGGCGGTGGCCGGCAAGGCGCCCCTGGCGGTGGCCGCCATCCGCCGCTCGGTGGACGCGGCGGTCCGGGGGGAGGCCGGTTTCGACACCGAGGCGGGGGAGTTCGGGGCGATCATGGAGAGTGACGACCGCAGCGAAGGTATCCGCGCCTTCCTGGAGAAACGGCCGGCTGAGTGGAAGGGGTATTGAGGAGGATGCGCGAACCGGAGCAGACACCTGATCGCGGAGGGGAACCGACCCGGGAGGCAACGCCGACCCCGGAAGGAACCTCGACCCGAGTGGGCGCCATCGATCACATCGCAGTGGCCGTGGAGATCCTCGATGAGGCGGTGGCCACCTTCACCCGGCTGCTCGGCTCGCCGCCGGCCTTCCTGCGCACCAGCGAGGCCCAGCAGGTCCGGGTGGCCGTCTGGGAGCTGGGGGGGACCCGGCTGGAGCTGATGGAGGGGACCGCCGACGATTCGACGGTCAGCCGCTTCGTGGCCCGCCGGGGGGCGGGACTACACCACGTCTGTTATGCGGTGGAGGATCTGCAGGGGGCGCTGGAGCGCGCCCGCCGGGAGGGCTTCGAGGTCCTGGGCTCGGGCGACGACATCGGGGTGGAGGGGCGCGCGGTCGCCTTCCTCCATCCGCGCTCGACCGGCGGGGTACTCACCGAGTTCGTCCAGGCGGAAGGGACCGGTGACTGAGCCGATGTCCGATCCGAAAGAGGGGCGTCCGAAGTGGGGGTTCGCCACCCTGGCCGTGCACGGCTCCGGGGGAGCCGATCCGGCGACCGGCGCGGTCAGCAAGCCGATCTACCAGAGCAGCACCTTCGCCTTCAAGAGCGCCGAGTCGGGGGCGCGCATCTTCGCCGGGGAGGAGGAGGGGTTCGTCTACACCCGCATCTCCAACCCGACCACCCAGGCCTTGGAGCAGGAACTCGCCTTCCTGGAAGGGGCCGAGGCAGCGGTCGCCTTCGCCAGCGGGATGGCCGCCACCAGCGCGGTGGTGCTGGCCCTCTGTTCCAGCGGCCGGAACCTGGTGCTGTGCGAACCGGTCTACGGCGGTACCCATAAACTGGCCCTCGATATCCTGCCGCGGCTGGGGATCGAGCCCCGGTTGGTGGACGGCCTCGACCTGCCCCGGCTGAGCCAGGCGATCGACGCCCAGACCGGCCTGGTCTGGATCGAGACCCCGGCCAACCCCACCCTGAAGGTGCTCGACATCAGCGCCGTCGCGTCCATCACCCGGAAAGCGGGGGTGCCGCTGGTGGTCGACAACACCTTCGCCACCCCCTACTACCAGCAGCCGCTCGCCCTGGGGGCCTCGATCGTGGTCCACTCGGCCACCAAGTACATCTCCGGGCACGGCGACACGGTGGCCGGAGTGGTGGTGTGCGACCGGGAGCGGGCCGACCAGATCCGCAACGACACCCTGCGTGACATCGGCGGGGTCATCAGCCCCTTCAACGCCTGGCTGCTGCTGCGGGGGCTGAAGACACTTCCGGTGCGCATGGACCGCCATTCCTTCAATGCCATGCGGGTGGCCCAGTTCCTCTCCTTCCACCCCAAGGTGGAGCGGGTGCTCTATCCCGGTCTGCGCACCCACCCCCAGCACGAGATCGCCGCCCGCCAGATGAAAGGGTTCGGCGGGATGGTGACCTTCTTCCTTAAGGGGGGGCGTGAAGAGGGGGCCCGTTTCCTGAACAGCCTGAAGCTGTGCACCCTGGCGGTCAGCCTGGGGGACTGCGACACCCTGATCGAGCACCCAGCCAGCATGACCCACTCCACCTATTCGGAGGAGGAGCTGGCCCAGTTCAGCATCGCCCCCAACCTGATCCGCATCTCGGTCGGCATCGAGGACGTGGACGACATCATCGCCGACCTGCGCCAGGGCCTGGAACACATCTGAGTACCGGCCGGAGCCGGTGAACGTCCCATAGCCCCCCCGGCGTTACCGCATCCCCGCCCCCCGGAGGGGAGTGCCGGCTGTGCCTG
This sequence comes from uncultured Gemmatimonadota bacterium, assembly GCA_964519015.1. GTDB lineage: Bacteria > Blakebacterota > Blakebacteria > Blakebacterales > CAYUVJ01 > CAZFHZ01. The sequence continues at coordinate 15,395 of CAZFHZ010000055.1, forward strand.
CCCGCGACCTCTGGCGCCTGCTGGCCGTCTGGTGCACCGGCCTGGCGGCCGGGGCCTGGATCCCGCCACTGCTCCGCCTGGGCGCGCTCCTGCCTGCTATCGGATTGCTCCTCCCGGTCCGCTCGCCGCGCCTCCGGCGGGCCGGGGGCCTGCTCCTGGCGGGGCTGGCCGCCAGCCTGGTCGGTGCCCTGACCTTCGCCGGGCCGTACGGACGGCCCGCGCCACTTCCGACCGGCCGGCACAACCCCGACTTCCGGCCCCTCCCGCTCCAGGTGGGGGCCCGGCCCGAGTCCGCTGCGCGACCGGCACCGGCGGCCCTCCCGCCGGACGGGCAGGACCCCCTGCGGAGCCTGGAGCGGGCCGTGCTGGCCGGACGGCGGGAAGGGCTCCCCCCCGACTGGCGCATCGCTTTCCGGGCGGCCGGGGCGGCCCACCTGCTGGCCATCTCCGGACTCCACCTGGGCATCCTGACCGGGCTCCTGCTCGGTCTGCTCCGCCTGCTCCCCATCCCCCGGCCGGCCTCCGCGCTGCTGGCCACGGCGGCGCTGGCCCTCTACGTCGCCGCCGTGGGAGCGCCCCCGTCGGCCCTTCGGGCCGGCCTGATGACCGGCCTGGGACTGCTCCTGTGGGGGAGCGGCCGACTGCCCCCGACCGATTCCCTCCTGCCGGCCGCACTGCTGCTCCTGCTGGGGGCCGCCCCGGCGCTGCTGGCCTCCCCCGGCTTCCTGCTCTCGGCCTCGGCCACCGGCGGGATCGTCCTGGCCCTGCGGGGGTTTGAGACCCGGCGACTGGAGCGGCTGGGGGGCCGGCTGGAAGCCTTCCTGCGGGTCTCGCTGGGGGCGCAGGCGGGGGTGCTGCCGGCCCAGATCCTCTGCTTCGGCACCCTCTGTCCGCTGGGCTGGGTGGTCAACCTGGGGGCGGTGCCGCTGGCCGGACTCTGGCTGCCGGCCGTGCTGGCCGCCCGGGCCTTGGAAGTGCTGGGGGGCTGGCCGGCGGCGGTGGCCCGGGCCTGGTCGGATGGACTGGGGGATGCCCTGGTCGGCGGGGTGATCGCCGTCAGCCGGCTCCCCGGCGCCTGTGTGCCGGCCCCCGGCTGGGCGGCCGCAGCCGCGCTGCTCGGGCTGCTGGCCTGGGCACGGGGGGGACGGGGCCGGATCGCGGCTCTCGGCCTGCTGGCCCTGGTCGTCTGGAGTCCGCTGTTCGATCCCGGCCGTCCCCGGATCGTCTTCCTCGACGTGGGGCAGGGGGACGCGGTGGTGATCGAGACACGCCGGCCCCGCCGGACGGTCGTGGTGGACGCCGGCCCGGCCTGGGGTACCTGGGACAGCGGGCGGGAGGTGGTCCTGCCCTACTTGCGGGCCCGGGGAGTTCCGCGCATCGACCTCTTGGTGCTCTCCCATCCCGACAACGACCACCTGGGCGGAGCGGCCGCCCTGATCGCACGTTTCCCGGTGGGGGCGGTGGTCCGGGGCGCCTGGCCCCAGGCCCCGACCGGTGGCGTGGCGGCCCTGGAACGGGTAGTGGCGGCCACCGGCACCCCGGTGAGGACCCTCCAGGCCGGTGACGTGCTCCGGCTGTCCCGACACGACCGAATGGAGGTGCTGGCCGGAGCCGATACCTTCCCGGGTTCGGGCTGGAACGACCGCTCGCTGGTGCTCCGGTGCGTGGTGGAAGGGCTGCGGGTGCTGCTGCCGGGTGACCTGGAGCAGGCCGGAGAGATGCGGCTGCGCCCCCGGTGGGGATACCTGGAGGCGGAGGTGCTCAAGGTCGCCCACCACGGCAGCCCCGACGCCACCTCCCCGGCGTTCCTGGCGGGGGTAGACCCGGCCCTGGCGGTGGTCTCGGTGGGGCGGGGAAACCGCTTCGGACATCCCGCGGAGGCGCTGATGGCGCGCCTGGAGGACGCCGGGGTCCACGTGCTGCGGACCGACCGGGGGGGCGCGGTGGTGCTGCTCCCCGCCACCCCCTTCACGCGCTTGGCCTGGTCGGTGGCCGGACCTATCTTGACGGCCTGCGAGGCGGAGACCCCGGAACCAGGAAGGTCGGAGCGATGGGTGAGCAGAAGCGGATACTGAGCGGCATGCAGCCCACCGGGCGCCTGCACCTGGGCAACTACGCGGGGGCACTGGTCAACTGGATCCGGCTGCAGGAGGACTACCAGCCCTTCTACTGCGTCGTGGACTGGCACAGCCTGACCACCACCTACGACGAGACCGACCGCATCCGCGAGGACACCATCGAGATGTTCTTCGACTGGCTGGCGGCTGGTATCGACCCGGAGCGCTCGACCGTGTTCGTGCAGTCGATGGTCCCCGAGCACGCCGAGCTCCACCTGCTCCTCTCGATGCTCATCGGTCTGGGACGACTGGAGCGGAACCCGACCTTCAAGGAGCGGGTCAAGGACCTCGACCTGCGCGGCGAGGTCTCCTACGGCCACCTCGGCTACCCCGTTCTGCAGGCCGCCGATATCCTGGTCTACCGGGCCCATGCCGTCCCGGTGGGAGAGGACCAGATCCCCCACATCGAGCTGACCCGGGAGCTGGCCCGCAAGTTCAACACCACCTACGGCGAGGTCTTCCCGGAACCGGAGACGCTCCTGACCCCCTTCGCCCGCGTACCCGGGATCGACGGCCGGAAGATGTCGAAGAGCCTGGGCAACCACATCCTGATGAGCGACGAGCCGGACCAGATCGCGGCCACCGTCCGGGAAGCCATCACCGACCCGCAGAAGGTCTACCTGAAAGACCCCGGCCACCCCGAGGTCTGCAACGTCTACGCCTGGCACCAGATCTTCAATGAGGAGGGGGAGCCTACCGTGGCGAGCGAGTGCCGGGCGGGTAGCCGCGGCTGCGTGGCCTGCAAGAAGGAGGCGGCCGCGGCCATCGCCGACCACTTCGCCTCCTTCCGCCAGGAGCGCCGGCGCCTGGAGGCCGATCGCGCCGGCGTGATGCGGATCATCACCGAGGGGACCCGTCGGGCCCGGGCGTTCGCCTCCGAAACGATGCGGCAGGTGCGCGAAGCCATGCGCCTCTTCCGCCTGGAGCTCTGAGCGGGTGGGCTACGCCGTCCGCATTGAGGCCTTCGAGGGACCGCTCGACCTCCTCCTCTTCCTCATCCGCAAGAACGAGATGGAGATTTCCGACATCCCGATCGCCCAGATCACCCAGCAGTACCTCTCCTACCTGGATGTCATGAAGATGCTCGACCTGGAGGTGGCCGGGGACTTCCTGGTCATGGCGGCCACCCTGATGCAGATCAAGGCCCGGATGCTGCTGCCCAGCACGCTCGGGGAGCCGGAGGAGGATCCCCGGCTGCAGCTCGTGCAGCAGCTCGAGGAGTACCAGATGTTCAAACGGGCCGCGGAGGAACTGGCCGAACGGGAGTCGGTCTACGTACACTACTTCCTGCGGGAGGCCGGTCCCGGGCCGGTGGATCTGCCCGAGGAGGGGGAAGCGGTGCTCGATGTGACCCTCTTCGACCTGCTGCGCGCCTTCCATGAGGCGCTCGAGCGGGTTAAGGAGGAAGGGCGCTACCAGGTCACCGGGCCCGATATCAAGGTCAGCGACCAGCTCATCCTGCTGCGGGACCTGCTCGCCGCCGGGGGCCGGATCGACTTCTTCGAAGTTCTCTACCGGCTCGATTCCCGCCTGGCGATGGTCGTCACGCTGGTGGCCGTCCTCGAACTCGCCCGACTCGGAGAACTGCGCGTGGAACAGGCCGAGACCTACGGACGTATCTGGCTGGTGCCGCGCACGCCGGTGGCCCTCCTGACGGAGACCGCCGCCCCGTGAGCGCCCCCCCTGAGCTCCGGGCGATCGAACACGCCCTCGAGGTGATCCTCTTTGCGGCCGCCGAGCCGATCTCCTCCTACCAAGTGGCCCAGCTGCTCAACGAGAAGGGATTGGGGGAGCCGGATGGGGCCTTCACCCCGGGCCGGGTCGAGAGGCGCATCGAACAGCTGGTCCTCGACTGGGCCGACCAGGGGCGCCCGTTGACCGTGCTGCGCATCGCCGGTGGCTACCAGATGGCCACCCGCCCCGAGTGGGCCGACCTGGTGGCCCGGCTGATGGAGGACCGGCGGAGCCAGCGGCTCTCCCGGGCGGCCCTGGAGACCCTGGCCATCATCGCCTACCGCCAGCCGGTCATCCGCCCCGACATCGACGCCATCCGGGGGGTCAACTCCGACAGCGCCATTAAGACCCTGCTCGAACGCGACCTGGTGACCATCGCCGGGCGCCACGAGGGGCCGGGTCGCCCGCTCCTCTATCGGACCACGCCGGCCTTCCTGAAGTATTTCGGCCTCCACAGCCTGGCCGATCTTCCCGAACCGACCGAGCTGGCCGCCCTGCTCGGTCCGCTCGCCGTCGAGGCCCTGCCCCCGGAAGCAGAGGAGGGGGCACCGGCGCCACCCACCGGCGAGCCGGCCGGACCCGAGCCGGAGGCACCGGACCTCATCGAGGCGATCCCGGAGCCGGAGACGGCCGGGCTCATGGAGCAGGAGGATGAGGCTTAACAAGTTCCTGGCCCGGGCCGGGACGGGGGCCCGGCGCGCCTGCGACCGGCTCATCGCCGAGGGGAGGGTGACGGTCAACGGCGAGCCGGTGAGCGAACCATGGCGCGAGATCGATCCGGAGAGGGACCGGGTCGAGCTGGCGGGCCGCCCGGTCGGGCTGCGCGACGAGCCGGTCCATCTCCTGCTGCACAAACCGGCCGGTGTGTTGAGCACGGTGC